>NZ_JAMYRE010000067.1:0-500 GCF_040321265.1 Mesorhizobium sp. M0491 | reverse complement strand
TACCTCTATCGCGCCATCGACAGCGTCGGCGACACCGTCGAGTTCTGGTTCAGTGAATACCGGGATTTGCCGGCCGCCAAGCGTTTCTTCACAAAAGCGTTGGCACGCCATGGCCGTCCCGATCGCATCGTCATCGACGGCAGTCAGACCAACCGGGAAGCCATCGTTTCCTGCGATGCCACAAGTCGATTGCAGGATTGCTCCCGGCGCCGGTCGAAGCCGATCCGCATCCGCCAAAGCCAATACCTCAATAACCGCATCGAGCAGGATCATCGGCGCATCAAGCGCCGGGTGCGGCCGATGCTCGGTTTCAAATCGACGCACGCCGCCGCGGTCACCTTGTCCGGCATCGAGATGGTCCACATGATGCGCAAACGACAGGCGCGGTACGCCTTCAATCCGAACCCGTCTCTCGCCGAGCAGTTCGAAATCCTCGCTGCCGCATGAGGTTGCCACCACTCTGGCAAATTCTCTGACCAGACAAAACTTTGCAACGGAAC
>NZ_JAMYRE010000066.1:0-535 GCF_040321265.1 Mesorhizobium sp. M0491 | reverse complement strand
CGATGCATGCCCTGAAGGTAACCGCAGTCCACGATAGCAAGCAGTTTGACTATGTTCTTTCACGTGAGCCAGTCGATCTCGTGGTTGTTGACCTTAACCTAGGCCGGGAGGATGGACTTGCGATCGTCCGCAATCTGGCGACAAAATCGGATGTTCCTATCATAGTGATCAGCGGCGACCGGCTTGATGAGGCGGAAAAAGTGGTTGCACTGGAGCTCGGCGCAACCGATTTCATTCCCAAGCCTTTCGGGATGCGCGAATTCTTGGCCCGCATTCGAGTAGCGCTACGCCAGCGCATTTCTAGTCCGCGAACCAGAGAGCAGCGCTCATTTCGCTTTGGGGCCTGGAAGCTCAGCGTGAAGCAGCGGCGACTGATCTGTGCGGAGCGTGGCGAGGTCAAGCTTACCGCATGTGAGTTCAATCTCTTGATCGCATTTCTGGAGAACCCCCGCAACGTGCTATCCAGAGAACGGCTTTTGCTCGCGAGCCGTGTGCGTGGAGAAGAGGTGTACGATCGAAGTATCGATGTCCTAAT
>NZ_JAMYRE010000065.1:0-1011 GCF_040321265.1 Mesorhizobium sp. M0491 | reverse complement strand
TGGTATCGCTTCGAGAAGATCCTGGCACGGCTGCGCTCGCCGGCCGGACCAGGCCGGCCTGCCTACAATTCGTTGGTGATGTTCAAGGCGCTTCTGCTGCAGTCCTTGTATGGACTGTCGGACAGCGAACTGGAGGAGGCGCTCGCCGATCGGCTGTCGTTCCGCCGCTTCGTTGGGCTGACGCTCGAAGAGACGGTGCCCGACCACACCACGCTCAACCGCTTTCGCAATCGTCTCGTCGAGGCGGGGCTTCTGGAGAAGCTGTTTGGCGAACTGGACCGTCAGTTGGACAAGGCCGGGCTGATCCTGCGGCGCGGTACGATGCTCGATGCCACGGTGATCGAGACGGCGGCGGCACGGCCACCCAGTGGAACGGCGCACGAGGCCGGCGAGGCTGGCGATCCCGATGCCGGCTTTACACGCCGGCAGGGCAAGCCTGGCTCCTCCTATGGCTACAAGGCCCATGTCGGTGTCGACCAGGGCTCTGGCCTGATCCGCCGGGTGAGAACGACAGCGGCCAACGTCAACGACACGGTCGAGGCAGATCATCTGATCTGTGGCGACGAAGGCGCAGTGCTGGCGGATGCGGCCTATCACACCAAGGCGCGCCAGGTATTGCTGAGGGAGCGCGGGATCAAGCCAAGACTGATGCGGCGCGCCAACAAGCATCATCCGCATCTGCCAGCGCGCCTGAAGCATTTCAACCGGCTCATTGCGCGGCAACGCTTCGCCGTCGAGACGACCTTTGCCACCTTGAAGAACCGCATGCGGCTTTGCGCCATCCGCTACCGCGGCTTGGCCAAGGCGGCAGGACAGATCCTCATCGCCGCCATGGCCTTCAACATGCGCCGCTGGGTGACGCTGGCGACCTAATACAGGGTCGCATTGCGCCCGAAATCCGCCGAACCCGTCAAACCCCAGCCAATCCGGCCTCAAACCCGAGCCGCAAGGCACCCCACATTGGCCTGACCCTCCCTCCTTGCCCCTATAACTTAATAACGCAACGGGCCC
>NZ_JAMYRE010000064.1:0-1103 GCF_040321265.1 Mesorhizobium sp. M0491 | reverse complement strand
GAATCGAACGAAACAGCGGAACCGGCAAACCGCTTTTATGCGTTAAGTGATTGAGGCTCCAGAGTTTTTCGAAAATATACTGGATTTTCCGCCGTCGCGCGAACAATCACCAAAGACGTTTGCTGGCGAAAGCGTGTCCGGAGCCGGATTTGAGATAACGTTCGAACGAGGTCGCCTTGGCTCGATTCGAGAAGGCGATATAGGTGACGATCCGCCATGGCATGAACTTGGATGTATGGCTGGATTTTCCGGCGTTATGTTCGGCAAGTCGGCGCTTCAGGTCTGAAGTCACGCCGATGTAGCGCTCACCTTCCGTAGCCTTGCTTTCCAGCAGGTATACGTACCACACGAGCCACCCCCTTAACCAAGCGAGTATCCTGGCTCGGGGAAGGCGGCCCGCCAACCCCTGCTTTTGCTGGGATCGCACAGAGGTCTGGACTTGTCCTGCGAAGCGCACAGTGCAAGCAGAAAACCTTGTTTTGCTAGGGTTTTAGCCCTCCTTCGCCGAGGCTTCGGAGGGCATCCTGCTTCGCGCAGAGGTCTGGACTTGTCCTGCGAAGCTCGAAGAGCGAAGCAGGATGGCGGAGAGGATGGGATTCGAACCCACGAGAAGCTTTTGACCTCTACTCCCTTAGCAGGGGAGCGCCTTCGACCACTCGGCCACCTCTCCGTTGCGCCGGTGGATAAAGAAAAGCGCCGGCACAATCAACAAGCCTGCATCATTATATGGAAAAATAAGATGCACTGAACCGTGGCCTTCCATGGATGCGGCGGTTCTGCGGTTGTTTCCTGGCTAGCGACTCGGGAGCTTGCCATGATTCCGACGGCCCTTCGCCGGATTCGGCGGCAAACAAGGGGGTGCGGCGGGCCTGATGGTTAACGAGAGCTTTCTGAGTGAGGCCAAATCGTGTCATTTGTGCAACAACGCCGGGGGATAGCAGCCAGGCAGCCCTTTCGCCGGTACGATCGTGGTTGAACGCCGCCGCCTCATGGGTAATGTCGATTTCGAAGGAGCGGCGCGGTGCGCATCTTTTTCGGTAGTGGGGATGGGGCAGGGAACGCTGTCCTTCAGCAAAGAATACCCAGACCCGTTTTTTAACTTT
>NZ_JAMYRE010000063.1:0-1110 GCF_040321265.1 Mesorhizobium sp. M0491 | reverse complement strand
CTCCGTCTCGGCTTCGCCGAGCCACCTTGTATCTACACGAGAGAGATTTCGTGGGATTAGAGCGATTGAGCCAAGGTCCGGGCGGCCGCCCGGACCTTGGCTTGGCGAAGTCGCCCGTACCACCTGAGGTTACAACCGCGGGAGAGCTTGGGATCTTCGCCTTCGTCACGCACGACCGAACAGTCGCTTGGTTCCAACCGTACGCACAAGGCAGGTTACCGTGAACAGGATTATTTGTGGAGTTGATGTTTCGAAAGATTGGCTGGACGCGCATGTCCGGCCTGGCGGAGCGGCAGCGCGCTTCGCCAACGATGCGGCGGGGATTGCAGCTCTTTGGCTGTTCTGCCGCAGCCATGGCGCAGCCCTTGCGGTGATGGAGGCATCGGGCGGCTATGAACGGCTGGGGTTCATGCTCTTGTGGGCGCACGGCATGCCGTGCGGCGTGGTCAATGCCAAGAGCGTGCGCCGTTTCGCCGAGGCGATGGGCTATCTGGAGAAGACCGACAGGATCGACGCCGCTGTCATCGCCCATTACGGCGCAGTCAAGAACACGGTGCCGACGCCACCGCCAAGCGCTGCCCAACAGCGGCTTACCGCGTTGGTTGGCCGGCTTTGCCAGATTGTCGGCGATGCGACCATCAACAAGCAGCGTAGAAGTGCCGCATGCGACGCCGAGGTATGCGCCAGCATCGAGGCGACGCTGGCCTTCCTCAAGCGCGAGCAACGGCGCCTGGAAGGCGAGATTGCCTCGATGATCGATGACGATCCGCTGTGGGCCAGGCTGGAGCGAGCCTTTCGTTCGCTCAAGGGCGTAGCCGGACGCACTGTCGCCCGTCTGATGGCCGAACTGCCCGAGATCGGCCTCATCTCCAACAAGGCCATCGCCAAGCTGGCAGGCCTGGCTCCTTTCGCCAACGATAGCGGCAAGCGCACCGGCAACAGGCATGTGCGAGGCGGACGCGCCGGGCCGCGTGGCATCCTCTTCATCGTCGCAGCTATCGTGGCCAAATTCGATCCTCATCTCAAAGCTTTCGCTCAACGGTTGCAACAGGCGGGAAAGCCAAAAATGCTCATCCGCATCGCACTCGCCAGAAAACTCCTGGTCATCCT
>NZ_JAMYRE010000062.1:0-1339 GCF_040321265.1 Mesorhizobium sp. M0491 | reverse complement strand
GGTAGTGTGCTGAGAGTTCTGCAAATTCGCTGAGAGAGGGCGGTCATGGCAGGCTGGTGATGTTCAACGTCACCGATTCCCGCGAAGGAACGCCACCATGACCAAGACAGAAGGTAAATCGACCAGCGCTGCCGTCAAAGACATTCTGCTTTCGAACCCGGAGGGGCTGCACGAAGTGATCCGTGCAGTAATGCAGGAGGTTCTCGAGGCCGAGATGGAGGAGGCGCTGGGTGCTTCGAAGAGCGAGCGCACGCCCGAGCGCCTTGGGTATCGCTCGGGTTACTACGGCCGCACCCTGGTCACCCGGGTCGGCAAGCTTGAGCTGCGGGTTCCGCAGGACCGGGCCGGTCGTTTCTCCACCGAGCTGTTCGAGCGCTACCAGCGTTCCGAGCGGGCCTTGGTGGCCACGCTTGCGGAGATGTATGTGCAGGGCGTGTCGACCCGGAAGGTCAAGGCGATCACGGAAGAGCTGTGCGGTCATGCCTTCTCGGCTTCGTCGATCTCGGCCATCAACAAGCGCTTGGACGAGAGCCTGAAGGCGTTTGCCGAACGACCGCTTCAGGAGCCATTCCCCTACCTCATTCTCGATGCCCGCTACGAGAAAGTGCGCGAAGCCGGCATCGTGATGAGCCAGGCGGTGCTGATCGCGGTCGGCATCGACTGGGACGGGCGCCGGCAGATCCTGGCCGTGGAGATGGCCAATCGCGAGAGCCGCTCGGCCTGGAAGGACTTCCTCGTCGGCTTGAAACGACGCGGCCTCAAGGGCGTCGAACTGGCCGTGTCCGACGACCATGCCGGCCTGGTCGCGGCGATCGGCGAGGTGATCCCGGAAGCCGCATGGCAGCGCTGCTACGTCCACTTCCTCAGGAACGCGCTCGATCACCTGCCCAGGAAGCACGGCGACGATTGCCTGCAGGAACTGCGCTGGCTCTACGACCGGCGCGATCTCGCCGAGGCCAAGGCCGATCTCGCCGCATGGCTGTCCAAATGGTCCGCCCGCTACCCGCGACTGACCACCTGGGCGGAAGAAGCTATAGAACAGACGCTGACTTTCTTCCGGCTGCCGCGTCAGCATCACAAGCACCTAAAGTCCACCAACATGCTCGAACGGCTCAACGAGGAAATCCGCCGGCGCACCTATGTCGTGCGCATCTTCCCAAACGCCGAAAGCTGCCTGCGCCTCGTTAGGGCGCTCGCCGTCGAGACCAACGAAAACTGGATGGAGGCCAACCGATACATCAACATGGACGACCTGCGCGAGCACAAGAAGCTCGCTCTACGCCAAGCCGCATGACCAGCTTCATGATCGCCCATTTTGCAGAACTTGACGCACACAACC
>NZ_JAMYRE010000061.1:0-1403 GCF_040321265.1 Mesorhizobium sp. M0491 | reverse complement strand
TAATGCAGTTCACTTAGGCACCTTCAGTGTTCTGACAGGATATTTGGCTGGTAGCTTTTTGACGACACGGGGGCATGATCGCCCCCGTGTTTTTGGGAGGATGAGGTCTCCCAGCCGTTGTCTTAATCGGATGAGGTGTGCGGGTAGTTTTGCTGGCGCTTCGATCGCCATCCACCCCCATTCGTGACGAATGTAGTGCAGGGCTGTGGTGAAGCTCAATTCGGTTGGCTTGACCTCGGCTTCAGAGGCAACCTCGGCCATTTCCAACCGCACCAGATTGTAAGCCAGCAAGGCTCCCCAAACTTCCTGATAAACGGTCTGCGGTGTGCCGCTGCGCAGCGTCAATTCGCTGCCAAGAAGCTCCTGCTTCAGCTCTCGATAGCTGGTTTCGATCCGCCAGCGGTCTTCGTATTGCTGCACGATCTCCTGGGCAGGATAGGCCTTCTTGTCCGTCAATGAGGTGAGCAATATTCGCTTTTGCCCATGCCGGTTGACCGTCTCGATCGCCCGAGCTTCCCAGAATGTCGGCAAGTCGGGCTCGGCCTCGCGTGCTTGCGGCGAGACTTTCATGCGCACCCGATAGTCGGTGGCGTTCTGGTCCAGGCGCTGCCATGCACTGTTGCCTTTGGCCGGCAGGAGCCAATGACGTTGCTTGCCCTTCGATTGAAGCTGCAGCAGCAGGCTGGCGCTGAAAAAGCCCTTGTCGAAGACCGTCAGGGATTGGTCCGGCACTTGGTCGAGCAAGCTCTTGGCATAGAGCATCTCATTCTTGCCGTAGATCCCAAACACCGCATCACGCACCAGGTGCGTGGCGAGCGCCGTCAGGGTCAAGAGCCGTAGCTGCGGATAACTTGCAACAGCGCCGGATGCATAGGCTTGCGCTCCAAAATGCGCGCGGTTCTCCACGCTGTCGGCGACACGCAATGTGCTGCCATCCACGGCATAGCGCGCAAGACCCCGCCAGCCTCGCCCGACTTGGTGTCGCTCGTCCCAGCACGTCGCGCTCATCGCAAACAACTGCGCCAGCGGCGCCTGGCCTAAGCGCTGGCGGGCCTGCGTCAAGGCGCTCTTGGCAATGTCCGGGTTCACCTCATCGGGCAACACCAGATCCAGATGGGCCACCACCTCAGGCATGGACTGATGACGATACAAGGAAAGCGCAATCACCAGCCAGACAACTTGCTCGGCGGGGAGCTTGCGCTTGCGGATGCTCGCCTTGCCGCTGCTGGCAAGCGCCAAGGCGATCCATTCCGGATCAATTGCACCCGAAAGTGCCGATAAATCGGCTGTATGTCCTATGCGACCTGGCATCTCAAAACACGAACAGGATGGAAACGAATCTCCATCCTGTTCGATAGGTCTTACCAGATCCTCATCCAGCCCAACTTAAGTGAACTGCATTA
>NZ_JAMYRE010000060.1:0-1420 GCF_040321265.1 Mesorhizobium sp. M0491 | reverse complement strand
AATGAACTGACCCCATAAAGTTGGACGGTTCATTGAGTTGGTAGGTTTAAGGGCTGGTTCCTGTATTGCACAGGGGCCAGCCCTTTCAGTTTCAGTTTGATGCGGCGGTGGTTGTAATAGTCGATGTAGTCCGTGATGGCGTCGTCCAGGCTTTGAACGGTGTCGAAGGTTCCGGGATGGAAGAGCTCGGATTTGAGGATGGCAAAGAAGCTCTCCATTGGGGCGTTGTCGAGGCAATTGCCTTTGCGTGACATGCTCTGTTGGAGGCCTCTGGCTTCCAGCCTGCGTTGGAATGCCGACATCTGATACTGCCATCCCTGATCGGAATGCAGGATCGGCCTTTCGTTCTCACCAAGCCGGGCGAGGGCTTTGGTCAGCATATTGTCCACCATTTTGAAGCGTGGCCGCCGCGCCGTCTCGAACGCGACGATCTCGCCATTGTAGAGATCCATGACCGGGGACAGATAGAGCTTGTCGCCGGCCAGGCTGAACTCCGTCACGTCGGTCACCCATTTGCGGTTGGCGCGGTCGGCGCCGAACTTGCGCTGCAACAGATCGGGAGCGGTCCGCCCAGCCTCGCCCCTGTAGGAGCGATACTTCTTCGGCCTGACCAGCGACTTCAATCCCATCCCGGCCATCAGGCTCTGGACGGTCTTGTGGTTGACGCGCCGGCCCAACCGGTGCAGTTGCGCAGTCACCCGGCGATAGCCGTAGCGACCCTTGTGGCTGTCGAAGATGGCCTTGATCGCCGCCTTCAGCGCCGCATGGCGGTCCGAGCGCTTCGCTGCTTTCTGTCTGTAATAGAACGTGCTGCGCGCAAGCTTCGCCAGCTCGAGCAGCCCCTCAAGCGAATGCAACGGCCTTAACGCCTGGACGGCTTGCGCTTTTTGAGCGCATGTCCCTGCGTTAAGGCCTCTAGTTTTTTTAGGTAGTCGTTCTCCATCCGCAGATGCTTCAGCTCAGCCAGCAGTTCTTCGCGGCTTTTGGCCTCGTCACTGGCTGCAACAGGCACTGCGGGGGACGGCGGCTTTGACATGGGTCGTCCTCTGGGACGTGGGCCGAGCGCCTCTATCCCGCCCGCATGATAGCGCTTCTCCCAGCCCGTCAGGCAACTGGCATTGCGGATATTGAACAATGCAGCCGTCTGCCGATACGACAGACCTTCCTCCCACATTCGCTCAAGCACCGACAGCCTGAACGCCGCGTCGTAACGACCGTACTTACCAGATAGCCCGGCATCGCCATGCGCCTGGTACAACGCAACCCACTTGCGAACAGTGGCCGCATCAACGCCATGCATCGACGCCGCACTCGCGCAGCTCTCATCCCCGCCTAAATAGCTATCGACAACCGAGCGCTTGAAACTCTCGCTGTATTTGGACATGCAAAACCCCCGAAGGTTGTGTCCAACTTTCGGGGG
>NZ_JAMYRE010000059.1:0-1514 GCF_040321265.1 Mesorhizobium sp. M0491 | reverse complement strand
GTCGCCAGCGGCGAGCCGCCCTCGTTCGTGAGGCGTATATAGTCGCCACACTCGACAACTGTCAACACACATCGACAATGTTTTTTCGATTTCTCGCAGAGATATCCACCGGGCCGAAATTCATGAGTTGGCTTGGCTGAATTGTGGGCGGCGTTCTAGCGCCTACCATTCCTGTGATGCGTCCCGAGCTCGAGGCGCTGATGTGTGCCATCGCACCCGCCGCGCCTGGAGGACTGCACAGCAATTCTCCACCGAAGCGCCGTTTAGAGCCGGTCCTCGAGCAATTCCGGTGTGATGTTCCGGTCGGCGTAAAAGATGCCCAGGATCAGGACCCGCCTGCCCCCGACGGCAAAGGCAATGCTGACGCCGCGGTAGCCAACAATCCGCAACCCAGGCATGATCTCGACCCGCTCGGTGCCCGCCGTGGAAACGTCGACAGGTCGAGACAATGGTCGCGGATACCCGCAATGAAATTCCAGGCGATCGCCGGCGACGCACGTCCGGCTATGTCATCGTAGAGTTGCTCCAGCTCGGCTTCTGCCTTGGGGTGGAAGACAATCCGATACTCCACCCCGACTTGGCTTTCGCCTGCTTGGCGCGATGACGCGCCTCCAGCCGGGAGAAAACCGTTTCGGCAGGGATGCCCTTCGATGAATCCTGCCGGAGTTCAGCAGGCGCCCCGGTATCTCGTCGCGCAGCCATTTCTCCCGCTCCGCCTCGAAATCCTCAAGCATGCGCAGGCCCGCGCGGACAACCTCGCTGGCATTACTGTAGCGGCCTGATTCGAGCTGCTTCCTGATGGAGCTCTCGTAATGGTCATTCAAAGCGCAATTTGGCATTGGCACCGCCCTGCGGGAACATGGGAGTGATCCCGAACCTGGATAGATGTCAGCTATTAGCAAAATTGGCTGATTCGACCATGCCACGCCTTGCGCCACTCATCCCCAGAGAATCACCCTTCACTTGATTCGACTTGATCGAGGCGTCGCTTCAACGCCCCGGGCCGTTCGGCCAACGGCACTTGCGGCTATTGCGGCGTGACACACCCAACGGCCGGCGCGATCGAGAATCCACATGCAGGTCGATTCGCGGTCCTCAGTCATTGTCATGGCCGAGGGTGGCCACAAAAGCCGGCTGAATAGAACGCCACCCCGACCCAATTCATTTCGTATTTGATTGCAAGTCATCACCGACATCACTGACCGATGCCTGACAAGAGGATCGGATGCTTCCTCTTTTTTGCCTCCGATTCGGTTGATCCGGTCATGGCGGCGGCTGGGCACTTCACTGCCAGTCCCCCTAAACGCAAACGGCCCGCGGCTGCGGGCTGTTTTGAATTAGGTTTTGTCGAGAGGCTTGTTTTGTTGTCGTAGCTTGTCGGCTGAGGCCTCTTTGTGCGCCGAGGAGTGCCGCGCTTGCAGGCACCATTGTCCCCCGAATGCGAACGGCCCGCTGGCTGGTGCCTGGGGGACTGTTGTTTGGTGCAGATTGGTTTGCGGGGGACGGGATTGGGT
>NZ_JAMYRE010000058.1:0-4264 GCF_040321265.1 Mesorhizobium sp. M0491 | reverse complement strand
AGTTCGACATCATGACGACCTCGTTCTTCCTGTCACGGCGTTCGCTCAAGGCCTCGCCCAATTCCGGCATGCCGGTGTGGCAGGACCGGTTGTTCATCGGCCTGGCGCGTACGGCGGCCGACGCGACGGAGTACTTCCAGATCCCGACCGGACGCGTCGTCGAGATCGGAACGCAAGTGACGATTTAGGGCATGCCGCGGTTGAGAAGAATCGGTGCTGTCACATTGATTGAGCGGTAAGGAAATTCAGGTAGCAGCGCGCCCGGCACTGTAAGTTTCAGCGGCTTGATGCAGCGATAGCTGGCCGGGACGGCTGTCACGCTGTGGCGACACACGCGATTTTGTTCCAGATTTGCATGGGGCGTTACGCAGGTCTCGATGTTGAGCCGATGACAGCGCATTGCAGGGAAAGTGAGCAGGTCGGCAATCGGATCATGGATGGAAACGAACCGCTGAAGCTGGCGTGCCGACTTGAAGCGTTTCATGATCCTTTCGCGTCGTCGGGTCGGCTGGTGCGAATTTTCCGCTCGATTTTCAGGCCTGTGTGCGACCGGTGTTCGACGCCGGGCATGAGGTCGCGCATGGCGGCATCATAGGATCGGAGCTTGTCGGTGATCATGATCCGTGGTGTCCGCCCTTGAGCTTTCAGCAACTTGCGCATCAGACGCTTTGCCGCCTTGGCATTTCGGCGGCTTTGTACCAGCACTTCGAGGACGAAGCCGTCCTGATCGACGGCACGCCAGAGCCACTGCTTCTTGCCACTGATAGCCACGACACATTCATCGAGATGCCATTTGTCGCCCAGGCAGCCGGCTGATATTGATCTCCTGGGCGGAATGCCGTCCGAATTTCTCCGCGCAGCTTCGAACGGTCTGATGCGTGACGATGATGCCGCGGGCCGCCAGCATGTCCTCAACCATGCGCAGGCTGAGCGGAAAGCGAAAGTAGAGCCATACCGCGTGCGCAATGATCTCGGCGGGAAAGCGGTGGCGACCATAGAGCGGATCACGAGCAACTTCTGACATGGCCCAATGTACGCACATCTTCATAAGCTGTCGGTTGTCTTTACGATGCCGCGCCAAGCGAGCAGCATCCGGCCGGCGGGGCCGACCCCGTCTCCCGGCCGTGAGCAGAACGGCATCGCGCAGGTGCCGCTTCATCCTCGACCGGCCAGCCTGCTTTGCCGTTACCGCCGCCGCCGAAAGCGCCAGGCGTTGCCGCCAGGACCGATCCGCCGGCAGCGGTTCGTTTCCACCGATGATCCGAGTGCCAACCAGTTCCACTTTCCCCCAATACCTGCGTAACGCCGCCATGCAAATCTGGAACAAAATCGCGTATGTCGCCGCAGCATGACAGCCGTCCCGACCAGCTATCGCTGCATCAATACGCTGATATCTTTACAGTGCCCGCACGCCTCTCGCGCGCCAACGGCCAGTCGGGTGTCGCGAATGAGGCGCGCTGAAGCCATCCGGCTCAGCCGATCATGGCGCTTCGGTTGCCGGGTTCGAGGTCGTGGCCTCTGCCGCTGCGCGATTCTAGCATTTGCGCCTTGGAGAGCTCTGCTTCAGCCTCGGCGAGGCATGGCTCGGCTGCGGTTCTCTGCCGCAGAAGGTCCGATTGCGAATTCTTGACGTTGTCACGACGTAGGCGAGCGGCCTTGGCGAACGTCGGATAAGCGAAATGATTGACATCGGAGATGCCGGCCTTCGTTTCCTCGGCGTTTAACTGGAAGTCCAGTTCTCGCGCCATGCGTTCGAAATCGGCAATCATGATGTCTAGCTGGTGCAACTGTCGCCGCTTCTCATTCACCTGAAATTGCTTCAGTCGGACCAGATTACCTCGTGGCTTCATGACTCGGTACTCCGGTACCCATTTCGTCCAATCAAACCGCTCTCTCCCCTTAACGTTAGGCCTACAGCGACTCTCACGTTTTCTGCTGCGAGCGGAAACATATTTTCCAAAATCCTTGGCCGATGGCTATGAGTTCAATGGCATCGACAAGCATGCGAGCGGGGGACTTAAGGGGCGGTAAAAAAAGGCGGATAGGGCGATTTTCACAATGTCTGCATTGAACGCGTTGAGACCTGCGGCGGGCTTGACACACAAAGCAATCGTCAAGATTTGCGACATGGACGCCGGGGGGCATGAATACGCCCGCCGTCAGCTACACGCCCCCCGATTTCCGCCGCCTATTATCGCCCACGCGGTCTGGCTTTATTTCCGGTTTCCGCTGAGCCTGCGCCTGGTTGAGGAAATGCTGCTGGAACGCGGCATCGTGGTTTCGTATGAGACAAGTCGCCGGTGGGGCATCAAGTTCGGGCTGGACTGCGCTCGCTGCTTGCGCCGCAAGCCGCGTGCCGGAATGACGTCTGGTACCTGAACGAAGTGGTCGTCACCATCGCCCGGCAAAAAGCTTTGGTTGTGGCGCACCGTCGACCAGGATGGATATGTGCTGGACGAAATCGTGCAAAACCGCCGCAACACCAAGGCCGCCAAGCGCTTGCTGACGCGGCTGTTGAAGAAGCAGGGGCTCGCGCCGAAGCGCATGATCACCGACTAGCTGCGCTCGTATGGAGCGGCAAAGCGACAGGTGATGCCGGACGTCAAGCACCGGTCGCACAAGGGGTTGAACAACGGAGCGGAGAATTCCCATGTGCCGCCGCGAAAACGGGAGCGGATGATGCAGGGGTCCGATCGCCGAGAGGCCTGCAACGCTTCGTCTCGACCTTGTCAGCCCTCCGCAACCTCTTCGTCCCGCCCCGCCCCAAACGTTCTGCTCTCGCCATACATGTTCATCGCCTCAGCGCGATGGCGCTGGTGATATCACGACGCGTTTGTACCGCTCGACCTACGCCACAGGTGCCGACGCTGTGACGAGCTTCGTCGGTCGCGTGTCGAGTGACGGCACCGGGGACAATTATCGTCGACCGCAGTCCATTGCCCAGACCAAGGCGCTTCTCGGCGTCGGCACGATGGCAAATCGCAGCGTCACGATCTCGGCCGCTGCCCCTTCTGGCGGCGTGGACGGTGATTTCTGGGTGCAGCCGTAATGGCCCTTTACGTCAAAGCCTCCGGGGTCTGGGGGGCGGCCAGCGCCGTCTGGGTGAAAATCTCAAGCCTCTGGACCAAGGCTCGACAGGTCTATGTGCGCAGCTCGGGCGTCTGGGAGAAAATGTTCCCGATAGATCTGGTCTTCAATGGCACTCACGAAGACTCGACTGCCACGACCGTTTACACCCACACCAGCATTCCGCTTCTTGTCGCGCCACACGCTAATCGTCGTGTCATCGTGACAACTGAGACCACTGACACCGAAAGTGCAGTGACCGTCAACAGTATGACGATTGGGGGTGTGGCTGCCACCCTTCTCGCTCAGGTGGAAAGCATCTTCAATTCTGGTGTGGTCTATCTGTCAGTGTGGTCAGCCCTCGTGCCAACCGGTACGACGGCAACGATCGTGACCACGTATAGTGAGAGCGTGTTCCGTGACTACATGTCGGTCGATACGACCACCAATTGGGATGGTGTGGTGGGCACTGTTGCCTCTGACAACAATTCAACGGGTGGCCTGACAACGACCGTCAGCATTGGTGCCCTGGGCGCAGCGATCGCAATTGCGGGCAACGCCACCAAGGGGGCATCGGCACTGCGACATGGACCGGGCTGACCCAACAGTTCTCAAACACACCAGTCACGGATACAAACCACAGCGGAGCAATGGCCATAGCTACCGCCGCCCAAGCTGCCCTCACCGTAACCTGTGCCTACAGCACTACTCCAGCACTTGCCGCACTGCTGGTGGTTCCGCGGTGCGCAACTCCTGACTGGCGACGGCGTCGGCGACATGCCTTACGGACTCGTATTGCCAGAGCTTGTAATCGTCGACAAACCAGCCAAGTCGGCTCTCGATCGCCGTAGCAAGCTCGTTATAGTCGAGGCTGTCGAGGCCGAGATCCCGCATTCTGGTTGTCATCGAGACCTCTACTTTTTCGGCAACTAGAGCGTTGAGGGTTTTGAGAACCAGTTGTTCAATTTCAAGTAATGTCATCACTAATACATGCCTTTTGCTTGCAGATTCAGGTAATGCAACCCTGATCGGGGCGCAACCCCCAAAACGAGGTGTGCGGTTGAAACATGTTCTTGTCATTGACGATGATGCCGCAATGCGGCGCCTCATCGCCGATGCATGCCCTGAAGGTAACCGCAGTCCACGATAGCAAGCAGTTTGACTATGTTCTTTCACGTGAGCCAGTCGATCTCGTGGT
>NZ_JAMYRE010000057.1:0-4539 GCF_040321265.1 Mesorhizobium sp. M0491 | reverse complement strand
CTGCCTACTGCCTACTGCCTACTGCCTACTGCCTACTGCCTACTGCCTACTGCCTACTGCCTACTGCCTACTGCCTACTGCCTACTGCCTACCCTCACAGCCACCCGTTCTTCCTGAACCGCCAGTAGAGAAACGTGCAGATCAGCACGATAGCGCCCAGCACCACCGGATAGCCGTATTCCATCTTCAGTTCCGGCATGTCGCTGAAGTTCATGCCGTAGATGCCGGCGAGCGCCGTCGGCACCGCCAGGATTGCGGCCCAGGAGGCGAGCTTCTTGGTGTTCGCGGTTTCCTGACTCTGGCCGACCAGCAAGCTCGCCTCGAAAGCGAACGCCAGCACCTCGCGCAGACTGTCGATCTTCTCCTGGACGGTGCGGATGTGATCGGTGACGTCGCGGAACAGCGGATGCATGGCGGTGTGTATCTGCGGCAGCTCGGCGCTGGTCAGCCGTCGGCAGACTTCGACCAGCGGAAGCGCGGCATTGCGCAGGCGTAGGAGATCGCGGCGCAGCATATAGAGCCGTTCGATGTCGGGAGCGGTCATCGGCTTCAGCAGAACCTTGTCCTCGATCGCCTCGACCTCGTCCTCGATCTGCTCGAGCACCGGCATGTAATTGTCGACGATGAAATCGAGAATGGCGTAAAGGACGAAATCCTCACCCTTGGCCAGCGAGTGCGGGCAGCTTTCCCAGTGCTGCCGAACGGCGGCATAGGACGTCGAAGGACCGTGCCTGACGCTGACGATGTAGCCTGAGCCAACAAACAAATGGGTCTCGCCGAAGGTGACCCGACCGTCGATCAGCTGCGCGGTGCGAGCGACGATGAACAAGGCGTCGCCATATTGCTCGATCTTCGGCCGCTGGTGCGGGTGCTCGGCATCCTCGATTGCCAGCTCATGCAGGTGAAATTGCGCCTGGACGCGCAGCAACAGGTTACGGTCGGGCTCCAATAGGCCGATCCAGACGACATGACCGGATTTCTTTGCCCATTCGCCGGCTTCCTCGATGGGAATGTCGGCGATGCGGCGCCCGGCCGTGTAGACGCCGCAAGCGATAATGCCGGATGTCGGCCCAGGCGCCGGGGTCAGGTTCCGAACATTTTCCATCACGACCTCCCGGAGCAAATCCACGGACGAGGATAGAGGCAAAGCCCGGAAAGCTTAGCGTAAATCGGATTACGGTTCGAGAGGCGCGTTCACTTCAGCGGCTGCGTCCCGGAAAGGCTGATTTTGTCGGTCTTGTCGCCCTTGGGCCGCTCAGCCGGCAACTGATCGCCGGTGACGATGTAGTAGATGGTCTCGGCTATGTTGGTGGCGTGATCACCGATACGCTCGATGTTCTTGGCGCAAAACAGCAGATGCGTGCAGGGCGTGATGTTGCGCGGATCTTCCATCATGTAGGTCAGCAATTCGCGAAACAGCGATGTGTACATGGCGTCGATCTGGTCGTCACGATCGCGCACGAAGCCGATTTTCTCCACCGAGCGAGACGCGTAGACGTCGAGCACTTCCTTGAGCTGGGTCAACGCCAGGTTGGACAGAGCCTCGAGGCCGCGGAACAGGCTGGTTGGCTGGCGTCCGTCGGTGACGGCGACCACCCGCTTGGCAACGTTCTTGGCGAGATCGCCAACCCGTTCGAGGTCGGCGGAGATGCGAATGGTCCCGACGATCTCGCGCAAATCCCCCGCCATCGGCTGACGCTTGGCAATGATGATGATCGCCTTGTCGTCGATTTCGCGCTGGCCCTCGTCCAGTACGGTATCGTCGCGGACGACCTTCTGGGCAAGGCCTGGGTCGGCATTGACGAGAGCGGCGACCGCCTGTTCGACCATGCGCTCGGCATGGCCGCCCATCGCGGCGATGCGCTTCGACAGATATTTCAACTCCTCGTCATAGGCGCTGACGATGTGCACGGACTGCATGGCAAAATGCCTTCCCACGGGATGTTTTGATTTTGAGTCGTTTCCTCGAATCCCCGCTGATACGCTAGCCGGATGACAGAAAAAAGAAACAGTCCCCTTGAATTAGGGCGATATCAGTGCGTCGGCAAATGAACCGAGAATGCCGCGCCGTTGCCGACTTCGGACTTGATCGAAAGCCGGGCGTTGTGGCGCGTCAGTATATGCTTGACGATCGACAGGCCGAGGCCGGTGCCTTTCTGGGTCCGGCTGGTCTCGACGTCGACGCGGTAGAAGCGCTCGGTAATGCGCGGAATGTGCTCCTCGGGAATGCCGGGGCCAAAGTCCCTGATCGTCACGTCGATGCCCGGCTCTGATCCGGCATCGCCATGCGCTATGGATACAACCACGCGCCCACCAGACTGCCCGTATTTGCAGGCGTTTTCCAGGAGGTTCTCGAAAACCTGGAAAAGCTCATCTCGATCGCCAGGCACATGAAGCGGCCCATCGGCGTAGTGCCGCTCGATGGCAACGGCGTTTTCGCTGGCCAGCGGTCCGAGCGAATCGATGACGCTGTCGACTGTCTGCCGCAGGTCCACCTCGGTTCCCGGCTTCAGATAGGGTTTCATCTCGAGCCGCGACAGCGACAACAAATCGTCGATCAGACGCGCCATGCGACCGGTCTGGCTCTGCATGATCTGCAGAAACTGGTCGCGCGCCGCCGCGTCGTTGCGGGCTGGCCCGCGCAGCGTTTCGATAAAGCCGGCGATTGAGGCGAGCGGCGTGCGCAGTTCATGGCTGGCATTGGCGATGAAGTCGGCGCGCATGCGGTCGATCCTGCGTGCTTCGCTCTGGTCCTTGAACACCAGCACATAGAGATCGGTGGCGTGACCGACCGAGGACACGCTCACCCGGTAGGCCCGTTCGACCGGCAGCTTCTCCATGTAGTCGACGACATCCGAGGCAACATCGCCGGATAGCACGCCGTCCAGCAGGGTCTGCATCTCCGGTGCCCGGAATTTCAGCGACAGCGACATGCCTGGCGCGATGCCACCGAAGGCGGCGAAGGCGGCGGCGTTGGCATGCACGATGGTGGCGGTCCGGTCGAAGATGATCAGCGGATCGGCGACGGCGGCGGCCAGATATTCACCCGAGAGCCGCTGCAGGCCGATGGCCTCGATGGCAGCGCCGCTGCCGGTGGATTGGCGCGCGCCGGCGGTCGGCAGTATTGCCGCTGCAAGCAGCAACAGCAGCGCCGCGGGGACGACATAGGCTGAAATCCCGGCCAAGGCATAGACGGCGACGACCGCGGTGACGCCGGCCGCAAGCAGCCAGCGGCTATGCCACAGCCGTGCGGCCATGCTTTGCGTGATGCCTCTCTGCTCTGTGTCCAGGTCAGCCATTCGCTCGTGACCTGCCCCCCAATGTCTTCGCACCCGGTCGCACGGTGGCAGAAAACTTCCACCAGATCGCTTGCCGCATGACCCCGAAAATCGGGAATCGATTTTCGGAAAGGATCATGCGCAAATTAAAAGTGCTACAGCGTCCTTTGCGCATCCAAACGGACGCGCGGCGCTGTAGTGGCTCCCCATAGCATGAGTCCGGAAGCTGGAAAGGGTTCGTCTCGATGAAAAAAGCCAAGGAAAGTCCCGCCGCGCCAACTTCGGGGCCGCTGAAGATCAGGATCGGCGGCAAGGAGAGGGAGTTCGACATCGATAATCCCGTGCTTCCCGACTGGGTCGAGGACAACAAGCTGACCGCCGGCGGCTATCCCTACGACAAGAAGATGAAAAGCGACGAGTATGACGAGATGCTCGAGAAGCTGCAGATCGAGCTGGTCAAGGCGCAGGCCTGGCTGCAGTCGACCGGCAAACGGGTGATGGCGCTGTTCGAGGGCCGCGACGCTGCCGGCAAGGGCGGCACGATCTTCGTGGTGCGCCAGTACCTCAATCCGCGCACGGCACGCAACGTGGCGCTGACCAAGCCGACCCCGACCGAGCTTGGTCAATGGTACTACCAGCGCTATGTCGACCACTTCCCGACTTCAGGCGAATTCGTCACTTTCGACCGGTCCTGGTACAACCGCGCCGGTGTCGAGCCGGTGATGGGTTTCTGCACCCCGCAGCAGCACGAGCAGTTTCTCGACGAGACGCCGCATTTCGAACGGATGATCTCCAACGAGGGCATCCACTTTTTCAAATTCTGGCTGAACATCGGCCGGGAAACGCAGCTCGAGCGCTTCCACGACCGCCGCTACAGCCCGCTGAAGAGCTGGAAGTTTTCCCCCATCGACGTTGCAGGCATCACCAAGTGGGACGACTACACCAAGGTGCGCGACACAATGTTCGAGCGCACCCACAAGGAATTCGCGCCGTGGATCATCGTACGGGCCAATGACAAGCGGCGCGCGCGGCTGGCGATCATGCGGCGCATCCTGTCGTCTCTGCCCTATGAGGGGCGCGATCTCGAAATCATCGGCAAGGAAGACAAGAAGATCATCGGCGAAGGGCCGTCATTCCTCGGCAAGCAGGATTGACGCTTCCGCGGCCGGGGGCGGGGGGGGCGGGGGGGGGGGGGGGGGGGGGTTTGGTGGGTCGCGCGCCGGGGGGGGGGGGGGGGGCGCGCGCCCGGGGGGGGGGGGGG
>NZ_JAMYRE010000056.1:0-5822 GCF_040321265.1 Mesorhizobium sp. M0491 | reverse complement strand
CGCTTAAACGCGCCGCTTGGGTTTGAGCGGCGCAATCCTCGTCCGCGGCGTATTACCGCCCATCGCCCGAGGTTGCGGCTGGGGGGGGGCGGCCGGTCACCGCCCGCCGGCGCGGTGTTTCTACTTGAGGGCGACCGGGGTCAGCTTGCCGTCGACCTTCTGCCACTCAAATACGACGAACCCGGGCTGCTTGATATCCCCCTTGTCGTCATAGGAGATCGAACCGAGCACCGTCGAGATACCGGCGCCGGAATGAAGATAATCGGAAACGGCCTTTGGATCGTCGGCCTTGGCTTTGGCGATAGCCTCGGCAAGAATCTGCGTTGCCGCGTAGGCGTAAAGGGTCACTGCTTCGGTGGGCACGTTTTTGGCCCTCAGATCGGCGACGGCATCCTTGGCTTCTGCAAACGTTGCCGGGTCGGGGAACGACGTCATCAGGGTTCCAACAGCACCATCACCGCCGATGGCGCCGAATTCGCTGTTGGAGATGCCGTCACCGCCCATCAGGATCGCGGTGACGCCCTGATCGTGCATCTGGCGCACAATCAGTCCAGCCTCCGTGTGCTGACCGCCATAGTAGACGAGGTCGGCGCCCGATTGCTTGATCCTTGTGACGAGAGGGCTGTAGTCCTTCTCGCCCGGGTTGACCTCCTCATGGAGAACCTCCTTGCCGCCGCCGGCGTTATAGGCCTTGGCCATTTCGTCGGCGAGGCCTTTGCCCGCCGTCGACTTGTCGTCCACAATCGCTATCTTCTTGTCCTTGAAACGGTCGAGAACGAATTTGGCGGCGATGGAGCCTTGCTGATCATCGCGCCCGCACGCCCTGAAGGCATTCCACAGGCCGCGCTCCGTCACCATCGGGTTGGTGGCAGTCGGCGTCACGAACAGAACGCCATTCTCGGCATAGACCTCGGAAGCGGGAATGGTGACGCCGGAATTATAGTGCCCGACAACGTAGTGAACGCCATCAGCGACGAATTTGTTGGCGACCGAAACGCCCTGCTTCGGGTCGGAGACATCGTCACCGATCGACACGGCAAGCTTTTGTCCAAGAACGCCGCCATTGGCGTTGATGCGTTCAACAGCGATCTCGACACCGACGCGGTACTGTTCTCCATAGGCGGCGTTCGGCCCCGACATCGGGCCGGCGACGCCGAACACAATATCAGCCCTGGCCGCACCAACAGCCGCAGTCATAAGGGCAGCAGTCATCATCTGCACGATCATGCGCATTTTATTCCCCTGTTTTTTAGAGAAAGGCGGGCTTTTCCCGCCGCTTCAGGCGTCAGTTCACAAAGTGAAGCTTGTTGAACCGGCGCCGGAATGCCGTGACATCTGCCGCGACTTGTTCGCTGGCGTCATTGCCGCGCAGTCCTCTGGCGATGAGAGCCGCGAGTGCCGGCATGTCGTCTTCGGTCATGCCCCAGCGGACGATCTCGGGCGTACCCAGGCGCAACCCGTTCATGTCGCCGTCGACAGCGTCTATGGGCAAGCCGATGCCGCAGGTCAGGATGTTGGCCAGCCGCAATTTCCTTGCCGCCGCCTGGCCGCCGCCAAACTCGGCTGCCTCGATGGCGAACTGATGCGATGTCGTGTAGCCCTTGCCGGTCGAAAAAACCGGCAGGCCGCGATCGGCAAGGCTTTCGGCCAACGCCTTTGCGGTCCGCGCCATCGTCGCGGCGTAGGCCTTGCCGTGGTCTTTCCAGTCTAGAAGTGTGATCGCCAAGGCAGCCGACTTGGCGGCATCGAAGTTGGCGGTCATGCCTGGAAATGCGATCCTGTCGAGCTTTTCGGCAACGACCGCATCGTTGGTGACGATCAGCCCGGACGCCGGACCGCCGAGACTTTTGTAGGTGCTCATCGTCATCAGATGAGCCCCTTCCTGCAAGGGCTGTTGCCACGCGTCTCCGGCAATCATGCCGCACAGATGGGCCGCATCGAAGAGAACAAGCGCACCGACCTCGTCGGCGATCTCCCGTATCTCACGAATGGGATGGGGCAGCAGGTTGAGGCTGCTGCCGATCGTTATCATCTTCGGCCTTATTGATCTGGCCAGGTCGCGCAATTTGCCGACGTCAACGGTGTAGCTGTCGGCATCGACTGGAGCGGTGTGGATATCGAGCCCGTAGAGCCCGGCGCAGCCGGCCATATGATGGGTTACATGGCCTCCGATCGCCGGCGACGGGACAATGACGCTGTCGCCCGGCCTGGCTGCAACCATGAACGCATAGAGATTGGCGATCGCGCCGGAAGGTACCCGGATCTCGGCATAGCTGGCGCCGAAAACGTCGGCCGCCAGCTCGGCCGCGATCACCTCGATCTGCTCGACACCCTCCAATCCCATCTCATATTTGTCGCCGGGGTAGCCAAGCGACGGGCGCGACCCCAGGCCGGAAGCGAGTGCGGCTTCGGCCTTCGGGTTCATCACATTGGTCGCCGGGTTGAGGTTGATGCAGTCGGCCTCGTGGATCGAACGGTTCAGCTCGATGCCCCTGTTGACTGCCGCCATGACGGCATCGGTCTTCTGAGCGCTCGTCTTCTGCGCCAACTGCTGGGCAAACTCGTCGCAATGCGATGGAACCCAGGGCCTGCGAGCGAGAGCGACCATCGATGCCTCCTTTGCCAACCGGCGGACAATACGGCTGTGAATGGAGCCTAAGGTGGAGCCGTCGGTCGGCATGGCGCAAGCGAGTAGTTCTAGCGCCTAGGCTTAGAAAAACTAGGTCTACTCTCCCCGCCCTATTTTGAGGGTCGCTTCCATCCAGACATCGAAGGCCATGTGCCGGCGACGACAGCGCCTTGGTCCTGTTCCGCAAGCCGGTCCTGCTCCAGCGACGCTCGCCTGGCTTCATCCGGCCGGGTGATGTGCGTCCACGAGTCGTCATAGCCCGGCTCGCGGCGTGCGATCCAGGCATCCAGCCCTTCGCGCAGATCAGCGGTCGGGGCCATGCGGGCGAACTGCTCGGCCTCGACAGCCAAGCCTTCGGCGATGCTCTGGTTGAGGCCGCGCGTCACTGCCGTGAGGATGCTGGCGATCGCCAGATCGGAGTGCCGCAGGATGCGCCTGGCCAGGCCGATTGCGGCCGGCATCAACTCGGCATGCGGCACAACCTCGTTGACGAGACCCAGTTCAAGCGCCCGCGGCGGCGCAAACCAGTCGCCGGTCAACAGCAGTTCGAGCGCCCGCTTGCGCCCGGCGAGCCTCGGCAGGCGTTGGGTTCCGCCAAAGGTCGGCGGCATTGCAAGGCTGATTTCCGGCTTGGCGAACAAAGCGCGGTCGCTGGCGATGGCCAGCGGCACCGCCTCGGTGATTTCGCAACCGCCACCAAAGGCAATGCCGTTGACGGCAGCGATGACGGGTTTGCGAAACGCTTCCAGCCTCGCCGTCAGCCGTTGCCCGCGCATGACGAAGTCCCGCATCGCGACATCGACGCCGACCGCCACGCTTGCCGAGAACTCATGAATGTCGCCGCCCGCCGAAAACGCCCGCTCCCCTGCTCCGGTCAGAATGATTGCGCGGACGCTGTCATCGACTTCAATGTCGTCGAGGATCGCAAGCAGGCGATCGATCAGGGCATAATTCAGCGCGTTGAGCTTCTCCGGCCGGTTGAGGGTGAGGATGGCAATCCCATCCCGGGTTTCGCTAAGGACAAGATCGGTCATTGGCTCTTCCTTCTTCATCATGCTGATGACCGGAAGACTATGCCTCTTTCCGCTTGTGTATATTCACTAGTCGGTATACCTAAGCTCATGCCTGACACGCAAAGTCCTACCCGCAAACGCATTGTCGATGCCGCGACCAGGCTCTTCTATGCCGAAGGAATCGGTCGCGTCAGCGTCGATGCCGTCGCCGAGGAAGCGGGTCTCACCAAGCGCACGCTCTACTACCATTTCAAGAGCAAGGACGACCTCATCGCGGCCTATCTCGATGGCCGCGACCAACCCAATCTGAAGCGGATGGCTGGCTGGTTCGATGCTGCCGAAGGCGGCGCGGATCGCAAGGTCGAGGCGATCTTCACCAATCTGGCGAGGTCCGCTCGTCACCCGAAATGGAAAGGATGCGGCTTCCTGCGCACGGCCGCCGAACTCGCCTCGATGCCCGGACATCCGGCGGTCAAGGTCGGCGCGCGGCACAAGCTGAATTTCGAAACATGGCTGGCCGGCGCCTTGTCGGACCATGGCGTCGGCGAGCCGCCTGCCTTGGCACGCGAGATCGTGCTTTTGATCGACGGCTGCTTTTCGATCATGCTGATCCACCGCAACCCCGATTACATCGAGGCCGCCGGCCGCGCCGCGGCAACGCTTGTGCGGGCGCGAATTTCAGGCAGCCAGGTCTAGAACCCGAAAGCCAGCCATGCCGTACCGGCGGCCAGCGTTATCAGCGTCAACGGCAAGCCGACCTTGAAAAAAGCGCCGAACGACAGCGTCGTGCCGGCGGCTCGTGCCTGTTCGGCGACGATCAGATTGGCGACCGAACCCAGCAGCGTGAAATTGCCGGCCAGTGTCGAGCTCATGGCGACGACCAGCCAGGCGCGCTCGGGGTTTTCGAGGCCCGGTATGAAGGGCCGAAGCGCCAGCACGGCCGGGACATTGCTCATGATGTTGGAGAGCACCGCGGTGAAACCGGACAGGCGCCAGACGTCGCCCAGCCCGAGGTTCTTGGCCGAAGCGATCATGTCGGGCGAAAGAAGCGTCTTTTCGGCGCCGGCGACCACCACGAACAGACCGGCGAACATGAACAGCAGCGGACCGTCGATCTCGCGGTAGATGCGTTCCGGCTTGATGGCCCGGGTGAGCAACAGGATGGCGCCGCCGATGAGTGCGGCCTTGGCGACAGGCACGCCGGCGAAGAAGGCGATTGCCAGCCCGATGCAGACCACCACCGCCTTCAGCACCTGTCTCTTGTGCATGCGGCCACGCGAGACCTCGGGCATCAGTTGCACCGTGCGGGCGAATTCGGCCCGGTAGACGATGCGTATGATGACAACGACCGCGACGAGGCCGAACAGGGCGACCGGAGCGAGCGCCGCCGAAAAGGCCGGATAGGAAATGCCCGACAGCGCGCCGATGACCATGTTTTGCGGATTGCCGGTGATGGTGGCGACGCTGCCGCAATTCGACGCGGTGGCGGTGGCGATCAGATAAGGGATCGGGTTGCGCTTGATCACACGGGTGACATGGACGACGATCGGCGCCATGACGAGGCAGATGGCGTCGTTGACCAGGAAGGCGGACAACACCCCGGTCAGCAGCGTCACCATCACCAAAAGCATGAAGGGCGCGTGCGCGTGCTCGATGGCGATGGCGCCAAGGCCGCGAAAGGCGCCCGACACTTTCAGATGCGCCACCACGATCATCATGCCGAGCAGAAGCGTGATGGTGTCGAAATTGATCGCCCGGTAGGCATCCTCCATGCTGAGCGCGCCGATGGCGATCATCGCGGCCCCGCCGAGAAGCGCGATCCCCGCCCGGTCGAGGCGCAGGCCGGGGATGCGGCCGATGGCAACACCGGCGTAAGTCAGGATCAGGATCAGCAGTGCCGCCGCGCCCATCAATGTCATCGATAGAAGTCCTGCCCAGTCTGTGGCGCGCCGCTGCCTGTCAGCCCCAATGGTCTGATTTGCGTGCCTGCTTTAGCGCGATGTCGAGATCGACGACAGACAGCCAGGCATGTTGTTGCGTCAAGCACCGCCAAGGGATGACGTGCCGCTAACGCAGATAGAAATCCAGCCTTTGTCGCAGTGCCTGCGGCGAAAACAGCTGCTCGACGGTCTGCCGGGCCTTGAGGCCCACTGCCGCCCGCAGCGCCGGATCGGCTTTGA
>NZ_JAMYRE010000055.1:0-5956 GCF_040321265.1 Mesorhizobium sp. M0491 | reverse complement strand
GATTGCCGGCGAGGAAATCGAGCGGGATTTCGTTGCGGCGGGTCTTGTCGAACAGATAGCGGCTGCCGCGCACCCAGGTCCACATAGCCAGCACAATGGTGAAGGCCACCGCCAGCGAAGCCCAGCCACCCTCGAACACTTTGACGATGTTGGAGGCAAAAAAGCCGACATCGATGAAGCCGAACAGCGCCGTCATGGCGACCGCCACCCACAGCCGCCATTTCCAGATCCGGGTCATGACGACGAACAGCAGCACCGTCGTCACCAGCATGTTGCCGGTCACCGAGATGCCGTATGCCGACGCCAGCCTGCTGGATTCGCCGAAGCCGACGACCAGCAGCATCACCGCCAGCGCCAGCAACAGAGTGACGCGCGGCATGTAGATCTGGCCCGACTGCTTCTCCGAGGTGTGCAGGATTTCCAGGCGCGGCAGCATATTGAGCTGCACCGCCTGCCGGGTCAGCGAGAAGGCGCCGGAGATGACCGCCTGGCTGGCGATGACAGTCGCGGCCGTCGCCAGCACGACCATCGGGATCAGCGTCCAGCCTTCGTTCATCTCGAAGAATGGATGGCCGACGACGCCATTCTTGGCCAGCACGAAGGCGCCTTGCCCGGCATAATTGAGCAGCAGGCAGGGAAACACGATCGCCAGCCAGGCCAGCACGATCGGCTTGCGGCCGAAATGGCCGAGATCGGCATAGAGTGCTTCGGCGCCGGTGACGGCGAGGAAGATGGCGCCGATGGTCACGAAAGCGACGTCGGGCGAATTGATCAGGAAGGCGACGATGTAGTGCGGGCTCACCGCCCACAGGATTTCCGGATCGGCGATGATGTGGTTGAGCCCGGAAAGGCCAATTGCCAGGAACCACACCGCCGTCACCGGGCCGAACACCAATCCTACCCCGCCCGTGCCGAAGCGCTGCACCGCAAACACCATGGTAAGAATGACCAGTGTCAGCGGCACGACATAGGGCTGGAAGGTCGGCGTGACGACATTCATGCCCTCAACCGCCGACAGCACCGATATCGCCGGTGTGATGACGGCATCACCGAAGAAAAGCGATGCCCCGACGATGCCGATGCCGAGCATCAGCGCCGAGCGCTTGGGGAAACTGCCGCGCGCCAGCGCCATCAGCGACAGCACGCCGCCCTCGCCGCCGTTATCGGCGCGCAGCACGAACATGATGTACTTGATGGTGACGATGATCGTCAGCGACCAGATGATCAATGACAAAACGCCGAGGATATCGCCGCGCTCGGCGACATTGCCGCCCGACGACGCCACCAGCGCCTCACGGAACGCGTAGATCGGGCTGGTGCCAATATCGCCATAGACAACGCCGAGCGCGCCTAGCATCAGCACCTCGGGGCTTTGCTGTTCGATTGCCGGATGGCTCGACTGTTCGACGGGTTCTGCCTCGCTACCAGTATTGGTAAGGACCATGGACGACACTCCGATAAGGGGCGGCCCTCTACCTTTGCTGCACTGCAATATCAAGTGCCGCGACGTAATGGCTCCGTGTGCGGACCGCATTTGTTGCCGCACCGGCGGATTGTCTCATACGAAACCACGATCCCGCTCCCGGGCCATTTCCTCGACGAGACACAGGCCAAGGGGACCTGAAGGAGGGCCAGACCGGATGGGCGATGATCTGCGGCAGGAAACGATGGCGCTGCTTGTAGCTGACGGCATGTCTTTCTCCTTTGTGTGTCTGCCAGACGAGCGGGCGGGCACGGAAGTGGTCGCGCTCTGGCTGCCAGACATACTCGTCCAACCTGATGAAAACCTGACTTGTACACCCAGCCCAAACAGGTGCGAGGGGTCGGTCTATTACCAAAGGCTCTGAGGGCTGATTCTCTAGGGTTCGGCATTCAATACACCGAGCGCTTGGCGGCGGCCGGCGTCGAACCCGCAGTGGGCAGTGTCGGCGACTCTTTCGATAATGCTCTCGCGGAAACGATCAACGGTCTTTACAAGGCCGAGGTGATGCATCGACGCGGACCCTGGCGCTCATTCGAGGCCGTCGAGTTCGCCACGCTCGAATGGGTCGACTGCTTCAACAATCCTGCTGGAGCCCATCGGCAACATCCCGCCGGCCGAAGCCGAGGAACGCTACTACGCCATGCTGGATGAACCAGCCATAGCCGCGTGACTCAAACGAAACGGCCACCGGAATGCCCGGGGCAGTTCACATCCATTTGATGCCAGCTTCATCGTATTTTCTTCGGCTTGGACGGGCACTTGGCAGACCCACAGAGCTGGGAACCCTTTGCCATACTACAACTGTAACATCATATCGGTTTAGCAGGTCAAGCTTCGGTGGTAACCTCATTGGGTAGAATAACTACTTTGGAGGCGAGCAATGGATCGCGATAACAAACGGGCACGTGCAGCTGCAAGATCATCTCAAGGCGTGGGGAGCAGTAGCCTCCGTGACGTTCCAGAGGGGCCATTGAGCGATGTTGCAGAACGGCTGGTAACCGCTAACCCGCGCGATACAGCGCGAAATCTTGGGGGCTTCAAAGGCCTCGGGACGCACGAGCGAACAGCCGTTCGGGGCACTCAACCCGGGCCAGAAACTGACCTCGCGAGATTTGAAAGGCGGACCAATCGGCTTGGACGATCAGCCATCAATCTGGCCGCGACATTAACAGCCGAATTGGGGTACAGCACGGATGACATAGCATTGCAGAAAGTCGGAGCGGCCAGTAATCTAGGCGATTACCTAACGCCAGGGCTGCAAGATGCTATTGTTAATCGCATTGGCAACATGGATCCGCCGTCGCAAGCTCTCGGAACTTATTATGTTGCGCCACACTTCAGTAAGTTTACTGACGAAAATAAATCTCGCATTCTTGATCAGGCCATTGGATTGGCTTCTTCTGATCCGGATGGCAATGTCAGAAACATGGCATCCAATGCTATTCTCAACATGTATCCCCAGTTAGACGCAAATCAACAGGCCCAAGCTCACTCAGTTTTTCCCGGCATGCAAGACATCTTGCCGCACATGCCGCCGCCGCAGCATGCAGCAGAGGAACGGAGTGCGAATCTGGACGGCCACATAGCAGGTATTGAGGCTGCAGTCCGTGATACAGTAGGCCCGCAAACCTCCTATGAACAGCTGCAGCGGGGTGCTCAAATCGGGCGGTCCATAAACCACGCCTTCAATCACGCCCGAGAGGACCTAATGGAGGCCACCAGAAGCAGAGATCGCTCCGGCCGTTGAGGTCTCGGCCATGGTACAGTGACGCTTTCTCTCCCGAATTCCGTTTACGGCCTTGCCGTTTCCAATTCGCTGGCCGTTGACGTACCTGCTTAGTGTAACTTTCAAAAACCACGTCTGCCGGGTGATGCGCTGCAAGCATCGCACCACCCGCTGCGGCATCGATCTGTCGAGCGGCGACATCGCGCGACGCCGGTTCGGTCTCTGAAGCACGCGCAGCATTAGCTACGGCTAATCCGGCAATGGAACAATGCTTTCAACAAAAACGACGCCCCCCAACATAGCCATTAGCATCGCGTGCTCACTCGCCGTGGGCTTCTGTGCGGCAAGTCTTTACGCAACCTTCCGCCACGGCGGTAGCGGCGAGGCTCTGATGGCGTTTGATGTCCGTGCCTTTTGGTTTGAGACGCCCTTCTATTTGGGTTTCGCAACCCCCGTTTTCTATCGGGGCGCGGCTATCGTGCTCTCGACGTCCGCGGTCGTCTTGCTGATTCAGCAGATCGTATTGCGCCGCAAGCTCGAACACCACGGGACGGCTCGTTGGGCTCGAGTGGATGAAATGCGACGCGCGGGATATCTGCGACGATACCGTGGCGTGACAGGGCCGGTGTTTGGGAAGACAAGTGGCCCTTTCTGGCCTGGCTACTACCTCACCAATGGCGAGCAGCCTCACAGCCTCATCGTTGCACCGACCCGCGCTGGCAAGGGCGTCGGCATAGTCATTCCAACGCTACTTACATTCAAAGGCTCGGTGATAGCTCTGGACGTCAAGGGGGAGCTCTTTGAGCTCACCTCGAGGGCGCGCAAAGCCGCAGGTGACGACGTGTTTAAATTCGCGCCGCTGGATTCGGAGCGGCGCACAAACTGCTACAATCCGCTGTTGGATCTTATAGCGTTGCCTCCACAGCAGCAATTCACCGAAGCCCGCCGCTTGGCCGCAAACCTGATTACGGCCAAGGG
Source organism: Mesorhizobium sp. M0491 (assembly GCF_040321265.1). Classification (NCBI taxonomy): domain Bacteria; kingdom Pseudomonadati; phylum Pseudomonadota; class Alphaproteobacteria; order Hyphomicrobiales; family Phyllobacteriaceae; genus Mesorhizobium; species Mesorhizobium sp. M0491. Next base: position 1,769 of record NZ_JAMYRE010000055.1, on the reverse strand, counting down.
GGAGGGCGCGGAAGGTTTCGTCAGCGGCGCGCGAGATATCTTTGTCGCGGGAATCCTTGCCTGCATCGAGCGGGGCACGCCAACAATCGGCGCCGTCTATGACCTCTTCGCCCAGCCGGGGGAGAAGTTTAAGCTCTTCGCGCGACTCGCCATGGAGACCCAGAACAAAGAGGCACAACGCATCTTCGACGACATGGCGGGGAACGATACGAAAATCCTAACCTCCTACACTTCCGTGCTCGGCGATGGCGGGCTCAACCTGTGGGCGGATCCCGCTGTAAAGGCGGCCACAAGTCGCTCGGACTTTTCGGTCTATGATCTTCGCCGTCGCAGAACGTGCATCTATCTTTGCGTTGGTCCGAACGACCTTGAGGTGATCGCGCCTCTGATACGCTTGTTTTTTCAGCAAATCGTTTCAATTCTGCAGCGGTCGCTGGCCCGCCGGGATGAAAAGCACGAGGTTCTCTTCCTGCTCGACGAGTTCAAGCACTTGGGTAAGCTGGAGGCGATCGAGACCGCAATCACGACTATCGCGGGCTACAAGGGGCGTTTCATGCTCATCATCCAAAGCCTTTCGGCACTGACGGGGGCTTATGGAGAGGCTGGCAAGCAGAATTTTCTCAGCAATACCGGACTGCAAGTGTTCATGGCCACGGCTGATGACGAGACTCCGAACTACATTTCCAAGGCCATCGGTGAATACACGTTTGAAGCCAAATCGATTTCCCACAGCCAGGCGCGAACGTTCGACTGGACCATTCAGAATTCACATCAAGGTGCACCGCTATTGCGTCCCGAACAGGTTCGGCTGCTCGATGACGACTACGAGATTGTTCTCATCAAAGGTCTGCCACCATTAAAATTGAGGAAGGTGCGTTATTTCTCGGATCGCATTCTGAAACGCATCTTTGAACGCCAGACAGGCGCCCTCCCGGAGCCGGCGCCCTTGACGGGAGCAGAGGACGCGCTCTCCGCCGAATCTCAACTCGATGACCCGCTGTGTGAATTGGCGCAGGACTTTGACGATACAGTTTGATGTGAGGCTGGTGTGGACCCCGCGAAAAAATCCATCCCGTGTAACAGCTTTGTCGCAGGTGCAGGACGCCGGCTTGGAAGAGGGGCAAGCAGGCCAAGCCCGGCAAGTGGGCTTTGAGCAGCACGTGTCCGAGGCGCTCCGGCCGCTGTTCGATGGTCGAGCTGACGAGCCGCCAACCAATCCAGAGGAGCTTCTGCGACTGGAACAGGGGGGGTCGCGAGGTGCTTCAGCGAGGGCAGGATCATCAAGCCGCCTCGTCTTTTTTCAGCAACCCAGGGATGCCCGCTGGACGGGATGACCTCAACAGAAGCGTGTCGGAGGCTTTCGCAAGCTCTGGGACGCCGGAGTTCGGGCCGCCGCCCCCAGTCTTGGCTGCCAGCCAACAGCAGATCCGCCCTTCGCCGGATGAGCTTGACCAGGGCAACCACCTGCCACCCGAGTGAGTCGTCCCAACAATGAACATTCACCAGCGCTGTTGTGGCCAGCGCAGACGCAGAGGGCCCTGAATACGCTGCAAGCCGTCGCCATTCAGCAGCAGCTGAGCGAAATCGGCAATTCAGGCGGCCGCGTGCATATGCAGAGAGGGGCTGATGCGATCTCCGGACCGGTAGCTCTCGCCGTAATTGATCAGGCTGGTACTGTTGGAAGGCTTGATCAGCCTCGTCACCCCAATCTCCAGCATAGCTCACTGTCACGCGGCCAACGTGCCTCCGTAGCTAACATCTACGTCAGC
>NZ_JAMYRE010000054.1:0-6340 GCF_040321265.1 Mesorhizobium sp. M0491 | reverse complement strand
GGGCGATCATGCCCCCGTGTCGTCAAAAAGCTACCAGCCAAATATCCTGTCAGAACACTGAAGGTGCCTAAGTGAACTGCATTAGCCACTTGGCGCCGTTTTTTGTTCATGGAAGCCGCTGTTTTCGAGCGCTTGTGGATTTCGCTCAGTTCTTGGCCTTGTCGACCAGCTTGTTCTTGGAAATCCAGGGCATCATCGCGCGCAGCTTGGCGCCGACTTCCTCGATCTGGTGGCTGTCATTGTTGCGGCGGATGCCTTTGAAGCGGGACATGCCGGCGCGATATTCCTGCATCCACTCCGAGGTGAATTTTCCCGTCTGGATGTCCTTCAGCACGCGCTTCATCTCGGCCTTGGTCTCGGCGGTGATGATGCGCGGACCCGAGACATATTCGCCCCATTCGGCAGTGTTCGAGATCGAGTAGTTCATGTTGGCGATGCCGCCTTCATAGATCAGGTCGACGATCAGCTTGACCTCGTGCAGGCACTCGAAATAGGCCATCTCAGGCGCGTAGCCGGCTTCCACCAGCGTCTCGAAACCGGCCCGGATCAACTCGACCAGACCGCCGCACAGCACGACCTGCTCGCCGAACAGGTCGGTCTCGCATTCCTCGCGGAAATTGGTCTCGATGATGCCCGAACGGCCGCCGCCGACGCCGCAGGCGTAGGACAGCGCCAGGTCGAGCGCATTGCCCGAAGCGTCCTGGTTGACGGCGACCAGGCACGGCACGCCGCCGCCCTTCTGGTATTCGCCGCGCACCGTGTGGCCGGGACCCTTCGGCGCGATCATGACGACGTCGACCGTCGACTTCGGCTCGATCAGGCCGAAATGCACGTTGAGGCCGTGCGCGAAGGCGATTGCGGCACCGTCGCGGATGTTCGGCGCGATCTCGTTTCTGTAGATGTCGGCCTGCAGTTCGTCCGGCGTTGCCATCATCATCAGGTCGGCCCATTTGGCGGCGTCCGCCACGCTCATCACCTTGAGCCCGTCGGCATCGACCTTGTTGGCGGTCGCCGAGCCGGCCTTGAGGCCGATGGCGATCTCCTTGGCGCCGGAATCCTTGAGGTTGAGCGCATGCGCCCTGCCTTGGCTGCCATAGCCGATGATGGCGACCTTCTTGCCCTTGATCAGATTGAGATCGGCATCACGATCGTAATAGACGCGCATTTTGTCTTCCTTCCCGTTTTTACAAATCAGAGGGCCTTGCGGCCGGTTGTTGCTCCATGAAGAGCGAGAAACTGCTGCGTCGCGCGCGCGGCATCGCCGCCGATCGCCGCCTCAGTCAATTCCAGCCGGTCGCCAAGCAGCAGACGGATCTGCACGTCGCGGGCGACCAGCCCGAAAAAGGTGCGGAACGCCGTCTCGGCATCCGCGAAATCCAAAAGACCGGTCCGTCGGCCGGCCTCAAGCACCGGCTTCAACCGTTTGGCCAATGCGAAGCGGCCGTTCTCAAGCACGACGGCGCCGAGATTGTCCTTACCCGAGCCCGCATGGCTGACCGCCACCCGGTTGAGGGCGATCGACGTGTCGCTGGAGATCACCTTAAGCCAGTCCGAGGCAAAGCGTTCGAGGCTTGCGGTCAGCGAGGCAAGATCGAGCCCCTTGCCGTCAACCGGCGCCACCCGCACTTTCGAGGCCTGCCACTGCACCGTCGCCGTCAGCAGCCCGTCACGGTCGCCGAACCATTTGTAGAGCGTTTCCTTGGAGCAGCTAGCGCGGCGCGCCACGGCGTTCATGGTCAGATGATCGCCCTCCTCGACCAGCAGCCGCAACGCCGCGTCGAGGACGGCCTTCTGCCGTTCTGTCAGCGCTTCGCTGGTGTCGATGTCGGGCAAGATGTGCAACACGCTCTTCTCTCGAAAGGCAGGCCGCCGATCACTCGGCAATCCGTACCGTACGTTACGGTTCGGCATATTGCGCATTCCAAGGCCGCACGCAAGAGGACGAGAGCAAAATATCTGCAAGTGGATGAGCGTTGCCGCGCGCGACAGCCTCGCCTAGTCGCCGGCTGGCGGTTGACGCAGCCGTCCAAGCAATGCCGAGACCATGGTCAGCTCATCCGCCGACAATTTGGCGCCTACCAGTTCCGCAATCGAGCGTCCGTAGACAGCCCACATCTGGCGGCGTATCTCTCGCCCGCTGGCGGTGATGCGGATGGTCTGGCCACGGCCGTCATCGGCCACCGGCAGCTTCTCCACCAGTCCGTCGGCCTCTAGGCGGGCCAGAAGCCGAGAGATGTTGTATTGCGCGAACAGCGTGCGCTCGATGAGCTGGAACGGCCGCAGCCCGCCCTCACCCGCCTCGGCGAGCTCATGCAGCACGTCGTACCAGGCAAGCGGCGGCAGGCCGGCGGCCTTCAACGCCTCCTCGGCGCTTTCCATCAGCTGGCGCGAAACGCGCATCAGGCGAGCCCAGGCCTTGATGGCTTCGGGCGAAGGCGTGGCTTTCTCGGTCATGGCGCATTCCTAGACGATAGATGCAATTGCATCAAGCTTGACGGTCGATGCATGTGCATCTATATAGATGCAATTGCATTAACCCTGGAAAGCCGATCCGATGAAACACGAAACCTGCACACGCGCCGACAAGCTCATTCTCGTCAGCCATCACCTTTGCCCCTATGTGCAGCGCGCCGCGATTTCGCTGGCCGAAAAGGGCGTGCCGTTCGAGCGCGTCGATATCGACCTCGCCAACAAACCGGACTGGTTCAAGGCGATCTCGCCGCTCGGCAAGGTGCCGCTGCTGCGGGTACAGCGAAATGGTGAGGAAACGGCGATCTTCGAATCGGCCGTCATCCTCGAATTCCTCGAAGAGACGCAGGCCAACCCCCTCCACCCTGTCGATCCCTATGCCCGCGCCCGTCATCGCGCCTGGATCGAGTTCGGTTCGGCAACCCTCAACGCCATCGGCCGGTTCTATTCAGCCTCGACCGAGGCTGGCTTCCTTGCCGAATCCAGCGCGCTGTCCGCCATGTTCGATCGCCTCGAAGCCGAGCTGGCGGACGAGCCCGGCGGACCCTGGTTCGCCAGCAAGCACTTTTCGCTGGTCGACGCCGTTTACGGTCCGGTCTTCCGCTATCTCGATGTCTTCGACCGCATCGGTGATTTCGGCATTCTGGACGGCAAACCGCTCGTCCGAGCCTGGCGCAAGGCGTTGAGTGAACGCCCGTCGATCAGGCAAGCCGTGGCGCCGGACTATCCGCAGCGCCTGCATGCTTTCCTGCAAGCGAAGGGATCGCACCTTTCAGGCCTCATCCGGAAAAACGATCCAGCCACCGCGCTTCGGTCAGCCCAATCCGCTTGAACGGATCGATCACCGTACCGGCCACCATCGAGGCGAGAAACTGCGGCGCCGGCGGGATTTTTGCCACCGTCGCCACCAGCCTGTCGCGGATCAAGGGCAGCGCCACCGAATCCGACTGGTAGAACGGCGTGAATGCCAGCGACAGCGCCTGGAAGATGCGGACATGCCAGCGCCGCGCCTTCGCATAGGCCTCCAGTGCTGCGTCGACACTCGTTGTCCGCACCAGCGCATGGCTGAGCGCCGCCGCGTCGAGCAGCGCCATGTTCGCCCCTTGCCCGAGTTGCGGACTGGTGGAATGCGCCGCGTCGCCGATGACGGCCAATCGCCTACCGGCCGGGAGCTTCATCGTGTGGTGGCCGTAGCGGGCCAGCGAGAGCTGGTCGAAACTGTCGATCTGGCTGGTGAACGCCTCGCTCTGTGGCCACAGCCGGACCACCCTTTCCTTCCAGGCGTTCAGGCCGCGGACGCGCACCTCATCGGCATCCGACGGCTTCAGGCTCCAGAAGAAGGCCGCCATCTTTTCAGCGCCCGGCTGCGGCCGGCCGACCGGCAGCACGCCGATCATCACGCTCGCTTTGTCGTAGCGTTGCAGCAGCGCATGCTCATCGAAACCGTCGCCGCGCCAACCAAGCGCGGCCCAGAACGCGCCATAGGTGAGTGCTCTTGGCTCGCCTGGAGCGCTCGCGCGGCGCAGTTTCGAGCGCGAACCGCTGGCGTCGATGACGAGGTCGAACGGCCCTGCCCTTCGTCGGTTGCCGCATATCAGCGTCGCCCGTTCGCCGGTCTCCAGAGCCTCGATCTCGACGCCGGTCTCGATGGCGATCGCCTCGCGCTGCGCGGCGCGGAAAAGCACGCCGAACAAGGCCGCCCGGTGCACCGCCAGCCCGAAGCGGCCACCGCGTTGCGCATCGTAGCGGACATCGAGCACCGTACGGCCCGTGGAAGCATCGGCGCCATGCAGGCGGTCGATACGGCTGCCCAGCGCGAGTATGTCGTCAAGCAGGCCAAGATCGGCCAGGACCGTCAGCCCTGTCGGCTGCAGAATCAGCCCGGAGCCGACCGGCTTCGGCTCATCGAAGCGCTCGAAGACCGTGACCCGATGCCCGGCACGCTTGAGATAGAGCGCCATGGCCAATCCCGCCGGCCCGGCGCCGGCAATTGCTATGTCGTAGGAAATGCCAATGCCCCCAAGCCGAACTGGCCGGGACAATCCTTCAGCCGCCCGACGAAATCAAGCCGCGGGTTTTAACTGCCGTTCAAGCCTGCATGGCATCAAAGCCGGAACGCGCGTCGCGCACCGCGTCATGATTGAGTTCGGCCCATAGGATCAGCTGATGCAAGGCGCCGAACATCGAATGCCCGAGATCGGTCAGGCTGTATTCGACGCTCGGCGGCTTGGTCGGGAACACTTCGCGATGCACATAGCCGTCACGCTGCAAATCATGGAGCGTCTGCGTCAGCATGCGCTGTGAGATATCGGGCACCAGCCGCCGCAATTCGCCAAACCGATAGGGCTTTTCGGCCAGCGCCATCATCAGCAGCGAGCTCCATTTGCCGCTCACCCCCTGGATGACATCGCGGACTGGACAATTTGCAAAATTGCCGCCGCCGGAGATTGCCTTGTAGACCTCCATCTTCGATCTCAGATTGACGATCTTGCTGTCCACCGCTGGTTCCCTGCGCCTGCCTACCTCCCGAAAAACTGCCTTCTTTACGGCCCAGGGTCAATTCCTATTTTAGTGCTGGTCTCTTTTTGAGACTGCCACTCGAGCCGCCTTAGCGGCGCAATGTCAGGATCTTCCATGACCGAAACCCTTCTCGTCACCGGCGCTTCCGGCCAGCTCGGCCGCGGCGTCATCAACCACCTGCTGGACACGTTCAAGGTCCCCGCGGGCCGGATCATCGCCGCCACCCGCAATCCGGAAAACCTTGCCGAGTTGGCGGCGCGAGGTGTCATCACAAGGGCGGCTGACTTCGACGACACACTATCGTTGGAGGCTGCGTTCAAGTGCGCCGACAGGGTGCTGATCATCTCGACCGGCGAGATCGACCTGCTTCACGGCAAGCGCCTGAGGCAGCATGAGAACGCGGTTGCCGCCGCGAAGAAGGCCGGCGTTTCCCACCTTCTCTACACCTCGATGCCGAATCCAGAACCGGTTTCGCCGGTGCTGTTTGCCAATGATCACTACGGCACCGAGCAGGCGATCAAGGCGAGCGGCATCCCCTACACGATCTTCCGCAACGGCTGGTACCAGGAGAACCTGTTCATGGCCCTGCCGCACGCGATCGCTTCGGGAAAATGGTACACCTCCGCCGGCGACGGCCGCATGGCGCACGGTGCGCGCGACGACATGGCGGCAGCGATCGCCGCCGGCCTCGCTGCCGCATCAAGCGAAAGCGAGACCTACACCTTGACCGGCCCGCAGGCCTACACGACGGCCGAGATTGCCGCCCTGGTAAGCGAGGTCACCGGCAAGCCGCTAGATGTCGTGCAGGTTCCGGATGAAGCCCTGACCGAGGGCGTGAAGGCGGCTGGCGTTCCCGAGGACTTTGCCCGCATCATCGTGTCATTCGACGCCAACACGCGTTCCGGCCGCATCGCCATGGTGACGGACGCGGTCGAGACGCTTTCCGGCCGAAAGTCGAAGACGCTGAAGCAGTTCCTCGAGGCAAACAAGGCCGCGCTGGCCGGTTGAAGCGGAGTGACATGGACTGTGCCGTGAAGCACAGTCCATTCGCCGATCCGCCAGGACATGTCCTAGATCGCCACCTGCGTGCCGATCTCGACCACGCGCCCGGTCGGGATTTGGAAATACTCCGTCGCATCGGCCGCCGTGCGCGCCAGGCCGATGAACAGCCGATCCTGCCACACCGGCATGCCGGAATTGGGCGAGGCCTTGAGCGAACGCCGTGACAGGAAGAACGAGGTCGTCATGATGTCGAACTTCCAGCCCTGCTTGCGGCAGATCGCCAGCGCGCGCGGGATGTTCGGCTGCTCCATGTAGCCGAAGGTCAGCGTCACCCGCATGAACAGCTCGT
>NZ_JAMYRE010000053.1:0-2500 GCF_040321265.1 Mesorhizobium sp. M0491 | reverse complement strand
TACACCGAAGCTTAGGGTTTGGTCCGCAAGGGCCAAGCGGTAGCGGAGCGTTCTGTAAGCTGATGAAGCCATACCCGTGAGGGGTGGTGGAGGTATCAGAAGTGCGAATGCTGACATGAGTAACGTAAGGGGAGTGAGAGACTCCCCCGCCGAAAGACCAAGGGTTCCTGCTTAAAGCTAATCTGAGCAGGGTTAGCCGGCCCCTAAGACGAGGCGGAAACGCGTAGTCGATGGGAACCACGTTAATATTCGTGGGCTTGGAGGTAGTGACGGATCATTGAGGTAGTCCAATCTTATCGGATTGAACGGGCTGCTGCGTGGTTCCAGGAAATAGCTCCTCCTTATAAACCGTACCCGAAACCGACACTGGTGGTCTGGTAGAGTATACCAAGGCGCTTGAGAGAACTATGCTGAAGGAACTCGGCAAATTGCACGCGTAACTTCGGAAGAAGCGTGACCCTTTTCTACGCAAGTAGAGGAGGGTGGCACAGACCAGGGGGTAGCGACTGTTTATCAAAAACACAGGGCTCTGCGAAGTCGCAAGACGACGTATAGGGTCTGACGCCTGCCCGGTGCTGGAAGGTTAAGAGGAGGGGTGCAAGCTCTGAATCGAAGCCCCAGTAAACGGCGGCCGTAACTATAACGGTCCTAAGGTAGCGAAATTCCTTGTCGGGTAAGTTCCGACCTGCACGAATGGCGTAACGACTTCCCCGCTGTCTCCAGCATAGACTCAGTGAAATTGAATTCCCCGTGAAGATGCGGGGTTCCTGCGGTTAGACGGAAAGACCCCGTGCACCTTTACTATAGCTTTACATTGGCATTCGTAGTGGCATGTGTAGGATAGGTGGTAGGCTTTGAAACCTGGGCGCCAGCTCAGGTGGAGCCACCCTTGAAATACCACCCTTATTACTATGGATGTCTAACCGCGGCCCGTTATCCGGGTCCGGGACAATGTATGGTGGGTAGTTTGACTGGGGCGGTCGCCTCCTAAAGAGTAACGGAGGCGCGCGATGGTGGGCTCAGAACGGTCGGAAATCGTTCGCTGAGTGCAATGGCATAAGCCTGCCTGACTGCGAGACTGACAAGTCGAGCAGAGACGAAAGTCGGTCATAGTGATCCGGTGGTCCCGCGTGGAAGGGCCATCGCTCAACGGATAAAAGGTACGCCGGGGATAACAGGCTGATGACCCCCAAGAGTCCATATCGACGGGGTTGTTTGGCACCTCGATGTCGACTCATCGCATCCTGGGGCTGGAGCAGGTCCCAAGGGTATGGCTGTTCGCCATTTAAAGCGGTACGTGAGTTGGGTTCAGAACGTCGTGAGACAGTTCGGTCCCTATCTGCCGTGGGTGTAGGAATATTGAAAGGATCTGTCCCTAGTACGAGAGGACCGGGATGGACGGATCTCTGGTGGACCTGTTGTGGCGCCAGCCGCATAGCAGGGTAGCTATATCCGGACGGGATAACCGCTGAAGGCATCTAAGCGGGAAACCCACCTTAAAACGAGTATTCCCTGAGAACCGTGGAAGACGACCACGTTGATAGGCCGGGTGTGGAAGAGCGGCAACGCTTGAAGCTTACCGGTACTAATAGTTCGATCGGCTTGATCGTTCTCATTCCTTATGCTCATCTGACAAAGTCAGATGTTCTCACTCACGCTTGTTCCGCCCTGCGGGCGGCGCTACGTGGGTGCGGCGCATCAGCGCCGACGGTCGGTCGACCTTGCGAAGCTTCGCTTCGAAAGGCGTCAGGATCCAAAGAACTGTAAAGGCACAAAAAAGACCAGCGAACAGCTCAGAGAAAGCAGCAAATAGGATCCCTATTCGCTACTCACTATTGGCTATTCGCTCAAAAAAGCTTCTCGAACAACGTGCGTTTTGCCGACCTGGTGGTTATGGCGGAGCGGCTGCACCCGATCCCATTCCGAACTCGGCCGTGAAACGCTCCAGCGCTGATGGTACTTCGTCTCAAGACGCGGGAGAGTAGGTCGCTGCCAGGTCTGCTAAACGCACGTTGAACTCACATCCAATCGGATGTGAGAGAAATCTTCTCTTTATGAAATGGCCCGCCAAGGGATCACGGGCCGCGTAAGCGGCCCTTTCATTTGGTCAGCCATATACCTATCTGTAGGCCTCGGCTTACACAAAAAAAGCAAGCAAGCGCTTGCTTAGGAACGCAAGCAAACGCTTGCTTAGGGAATGCAAGCAAACGCTTGCTAAGGGAATGCAAGCAAACGCTTGCTAAGGGAATGCAAGCAAACGCTTGCTTAGGGTTGACGCGGGGTGGAGCAGCCCGGTAGCTCGTCAGGCTCATAACCTGAAGGTCACAGGTTCAAATCCTGTCCCCGCAACCAAATACAAAAGAGCCCGCCCTCGTGCGGGCTCTTTTGTATTGTGCCGTGGTGCCGGCGATTTAACCTGTCATCAGGCGCCCGCAAGCAAGCGGAGCCGACGCCGCCGGACAGAAAACTCAATCCTGTCCCCGCAACCAATCTGCGGTAA
>NZ_JAMYRE010000052.1:0-7046 GCF_040321265.1 Mesorhizobium sp. M0491 | reverse complement strand
AAACGCACCGTCGAGGACACGTGGCGCCACATCGGCCACCTCGTCGAAACCATCGAGGCAGCCGAATGCAAGAACTACTTCGAAACGCAGGCTACGCTTCCGTCAAAATATGAAACGCTCTAGAATTCTGATTGCGGTCAGCCAATGAGGCGATCTCAAGACACACCGGCGCCCAATCTCACAAATGCGGGCTTGCGCTGACGGTAGGACGTGCGGCTGATGCAGCGTCGATAGTGAATGAGATAAACCGCAAATCGTTGCTTTTTCTGCGAAAAACTACGCCGGAGCATTCCAGACTACGCTAACTCCTACTCCCACTCGATTGTTCCCGGCGGCTTCGACGTCACGTCGTAGACGACGCGGTTGATGCCGCGGACTTCGTTGATGATGCGGGTGGCGGCGGCGGCGAGGAAGGCCATGTCGTAGTGGTAGAAATCCGCCGTCATGCCGTCGACCGAGGTGACGGCACGCAGCGCGCAGACGAACTCGTAGGTGCGGCCATCGCCCATCACACCGACCGTCTGCACCGGCAACAGCACGGCGAAGGCCTGCCAGATGGCGTCGTAGAGGCCGGCCTTGCGGATCTCGTCGAGATAGATGGCGTCGGCCTCGCGCAGGATCTCCAGCTTTTCGCGGGTGATGCCGCCGGGGCAACGGATGGCAAGACCCGGGCCTGGGAACGGGTGCCGGCCGATGAAGCTTTCGGGCAGGCCAAGCTCCTTGCCTAGCGCCCTGACCTCATCCTTGAACAGCTCGCGCAGCGGCTCGACAAGCTGCATGTTCATGCGCGCGGGCAGGCCGCCGACATTGTGGTGCGACTTGATCGTCACCGACGGGCCGCCGGTGAAGGAGACGCTTTCAATGACGTCGGGATAGAGCGTGCCCTGCGCCAGGAATTCGGCGCCGCCGAGTTTCTTGGCCTCTTCCTCGAACACCTCGATGAACAGCCGGCCGATGGTCTTGCGTTTTTTCTCCGGGTCCGACTCGCCCTCGAGGGCGTCGATGAAACGGTCCGACGCGTTCACCAGAATGAGCGGTAAATTGTAGTGTTCGCGGAACATCGCCACCACGCCCGCGGCCTCGTCCTTGCGCATCAGGCCGTGGTCGACAAGGATGCAGGTCAGCTGGTCGCCGACCGCTTCGTGGATCAACAGCGCCGCAACGGAGGAATCGACGCCGCCCGACAGCGCGCAGATGACCTTGCCCTTGCCGACCTGCTTGCGGATCGTCTCGACCGCGTGCTCGCGGTAGGCGCGCATGGTCCAGTCGCCCTCGATGCCGGCGATGTTGTGGACGAAGTTGCGCAGCAGCCGGGCGCCGTCGGGCGTATGCACCACCTCGGGGTGGAACATGATGCCGTACATCTTGCGCTCGATGCTGCCGAAGATGGCGAAGGGCGAGCCTTCCGACTTGCCGAACACTTCGAAGCCCTTGGGCAAGGAGATGACGCGGTCGCCATGGCTCATCCACACCTGGTGGCGCTGGCCGGGTGCCCACAGGCCCTCGAACAGCGGGCTGTCCTTTTGGATCTCGACGAAGGCGCGGCCGAACTCGCGATGGTCGGAGCTTTCGGCAACGCCGCCCATCTGCACGCACATGGCCATCTGGCCGTAACAGATGCCAAGCACCGGCACGCCGGAATCGAAGACGATCTGCGGCGCGCGCGGGCTGCCTATATCGCCGGTCGAAGCCGGACCGCCGGACAGAATGACGGCCTTCGGATTGATGCGCTTGAATGCCGCTTCGGCCGACTGGAACGGCACGATCTCGGAAAACACGCCGGCCTCGCGGATGCGGCGGGCGATGAGCTGGGTGAACTGGCTGCCGAAATCGACAATCAGGACGGTGTCGGGATGATTGGCTGTTTTCATGGCGAGCGTTTAGAGAAAGAAACGAGTCGGCGCAATGGGTTGCGTAGCCCGACTTTCAGGCTGGTCTGGCATCTTCATGGGATGGTTCCGTCCGAAGGGCGCCGTCGCCGATCGCCCGTTCGAGCCGCATGACGGCGTCCGCCAGCTTCTCGTCGATGACTTCAAGATATTCGGTCCAGTCGCCGACATGCCGCAGATCCGCCGCCCCGTCGGAAATGCCGCGCAGACCGATCAGCGGAATGTCGAACAGTTGGCAGGCGCGCAGGCAGGCGAAGGTCTCCATGTCGACCATGTCGGCGCTAACAGCATCATAGGCCGCGCCGGTGATGATCGCTGCGCCGGTCGACAGGGTCGCCTGCCTGATCTCCGGTATCTTGAAGGGCAATGGCACGGTTACCGGCAGGTCGAGGAAGGGTGTCGCACCCTTTTCGAAGCCGAGCGGCGAAGCGTCGATGTCACGGTAGCTGACCGAAACCGCCTGGTAGATCTCCGTCTGCTCCAGCGTCCGACTGCCGGCTGAGCCGAGCGAAACAACGAGATCCGGCAGTGCTTTTTGCGATTTCAGCCAGGAGAGTTCCGCACCCAGCCTGACGCCGGCCTCGACCGGACCGACACCGGTCATCAATGGCGTGAACAGCTGCTTGAGGTGCGGGCCGTATTCGGCTTGCGCCGCCATGACGAAGAGGACGTCCTTGCCCGACAGGCGCGACACTTTACCGGTCATGATGATTTGCTCCTCTCCGCCGGATCATCTGCTTATCTGCACCGCCGCTCGCCGGGACCCGCTGCCTCCGGCAGCTCCCGGCGTTCGTGGCCTTCCATCGTGCCACCGGCACGATGGATTCGCCTGCGGCGAACCGGCCACTCACCCTTCTATGCCATCACGCCCGACCACGGTCATCATGGTGCCGGTCATGGTGGCGATCAGCTTGGCCTCGCCGTCGGCGGCGAAGGCGTAGGCTTGGCCGTCGGCGACGATGATGGTGCGGCCTGGCTTGGTCACCGAGCCGCGGAACAGGAAGCGCTCGCCCCTGCCCGGCGCCAGAAGGTTGACCTTGAACTCGATGGTCAGCACGCCGGAATTTTCCGGCATCAGCGAAAAGGCGGCATAGCCGCAGGCCGAGTCCAGCGCCGTCGAAATGACGCCGGCATGGAGAAAGCCATGCTGCTGAGTGAGTGCCGCCGAATAGGGCATCTCGATCTCGATGATGCCGGGGGTCACCAGCGTCAGTTCGGCGCCGATCGTGGCCATCGCCTTCTGGCGCGCGAAGGATGTCCTGACGCGATCCTCATAGTCCGGGGCGGGTACGATCTTTGCTGCCATTGCCGCTGCTTCCTTTACGCGGATAGCTTATTGCAGAGGCATGGACGGCAGGCAAATGCTTTTGCTGCACTGCACAATCGACCTGGCATGCCGGCCGGCGCCGCGCATCCGTCAGGAATTGGATTCAGGCCGATCTGCGTAACGCACAGAGATAAAACCCATCGGTGCCGCTGAGCGCCGGCGACAGCGAGATGTCGCCTTTGGCGCCGATGCGTGCGGCTGCCTCATGGCCGGGAAAACGGCTGTCCCAGAGCTTGCGGTGGTCGACGGGAACATAACCGCTGTTACGGTCCCGAAAGGCCGCGATCTGCTCACCGTTTTCCTCATCAAACACCGAGCAGGTGATGTAGACCAGCAGGCCGCCCGGTTTGACATAGGCTTTGGCCGCATCGAGGATCGCCGACTGCTCGCCCTTGCGGGCATCGAGCTGTCTCTGCGTCAGCCGCCATTTGGCGTCGGGACGGCGGCGCCAGGTGCCGCTGCCGGTGCATGGGGCGTCGACCAGCACGATGTCCATGTGGTTGCCGAGCGGCGCGAGTTCTGTGGGTTTGGTGACCACCTGCACATTGCGGTTTTCCGAACGACGGATGCGGTCGAAGATCGGTGCCAGCCGTGCTTTCTCCACATCATGGGCAAAGATCTGGCCACGATTTTCCATCGAAGCCGACAGTGCCAGCGTCTTGCCGCCGGCGCCGGCGCAGAAATCCAGCACCTGCATGCCGGCTTCGGCCCCGGCAAGGGCGGCCGCGATCTGCGAGCCTTCGTCCTGGACCTCGAACCAGCCCTTCTGGAAAGCCGGCTCGGCCTGCACGTTCGGGTGCCGGCCGTCGCCGTCGATCGGCGGGATGCGGATGCCGTGTGGCGCGATTGCCGAGGGTTTCGCGCCAGTTCCCGTCAGTTCGGCCAGCACCTTGTCGCGGTTGGCCTGCAAGGTGTTGACCCTGAGGTCGAGCGGCGGGCGCGTTGCCAGCGCCGCGCCCTCGTCGGCCCAGGTCGAGCCAAAGGCTCGCTCGAAAAGCGGCGCGCACCAGTCGGGAACATCCGCCCGCACCGCGTCCGGCGCGTCGGCGAGCCGATGGTCGGCGATGGCCTGAAGCTCGGCGGCGGTCAGCAGCGGCGGTGCGAACTTGTCGCCATCAAGCGCCTCGTTGAGCGATTGTGCCGTCTGGCCCCATTCGAGCAGCAGCGCGCCGAAGCCGATGGCGCGCGGCGTGTCCTGCCCCAGCAGCCAGCCGGCGGAACGCTTGTGGCGCAAGGCGTCATAGACGATGTTGCCGATCGCCGCACGGTCGCCGCCGCCGGCGAAGCGATGCGACAGGCCCCAATCCTTCAGCGCGTCCGCCACCGGCCGGTGGCGCCGGCCGATGTCTTCCAGCACTTCGATGGCCGCAGCCAGCCGTCCGCCCAATCGCATGGTCTTGTTCCGTCACGCAGAAAATTATTCCGGCCCTGCTCTAGAGCGCGCAACCGGCGCGCACAAGCAGGTCGGCCTGCACAACCGCTCTGCTTTCCAACTTTTCTGGTTGCGAATACTCTTCCGGTTGTGATTCGCGGAGCGCAAAAGGCGGACCGGCGGATTGACACGAGGAGAGGGCAATGAAGACTTATCTGGCGGAAGTTCTAGGCACATTTCTATTGGTGTTCATCGGTACGGCTTCTGTGGTGACGGGCGGCTTCGGCGGCGCGCTGCCTCTCGGCCAGGAAGGCATCGGTCTGGCGTTCGGCATCGGCCTCATCGCGGCGGCCTATGCGATCGGCCCGATTTCGGGCGCGCATCTCAACCCGGCGGTGACGCTCGGTGTCTTTCTGGCGGGCCGGCTGCCGGCCAAGGACGTCATCCCCTACTGGATCGCGCAGGTCATCGGCGGCGTCCTTGCTTCGCTGGCGTTGTGGATCATCGTTTCCGGCCAGGTTGGCGGACACACGACCGGCTTCGGCGCCAATGGCTGGGATGTGACGAAATGGGGCGTCAGCTCGGCATTTCTGTGGGAAGTGATCGGCACCTTCACCTTCGTCACCGTGATCCTGGGTGTCACCGCTGAAAAGCACTCGACGGCGTTCGCCGGGCTGGTCATCGGCCTGACGCTGGCGGGGTTGCATTTCGCCATCATCCCGGTGACCGGCACGTCGCTCAATCCGGCCCGCTCGATCGGCCCGGCGCTGTTTTCGGGCACTGCCGCGATCGGCCAGCTCTGGCTGTTCATCGTCGCACCGTTGATCGGCGGCGCCATCGCCGGCGTCGTCGCCAAGGCGCGCATCTTCGAGAAGGACTGAGCTTCGAAAGCCTGGACAGAACAAAGGCGCGGGCCAAGCCCGCGCCTTTTTCTTTGGGGTATACTCTTGCCGTCAAAGCACAGCCGGGGCGGTCGTCGTTAGGATCCGGACCTTCGGAGGGCGTAGCAGAAAATAGAATGCGGCGATGTGCGTGATCATCAGCAGCGGTACATAGATGATCGGGATCGCGTAGGCGGCGCCCAGTTGCTCCGCATGTGCAGGGAGGCCGACCTGGATGGCGTGGTAATAATCGACGACGAGCTCGACCGTCCCGACGATGTTGAAGGCGACGATCAACGGCCAGAAGAGCCGGGGTAGCCTCACCGTGAGCAGCGCCAGCATGGCCAGTACCCCTGTTGCGAAGTCGCCGTAGGCGGCGAACACGGCGAAACCGGCCGGCAGATCGGGGCTTACGACGCCCGGCAGGATGAACACGAGCCCGAAGAAACGCAAGCTGTGCAGGGTGGCGATGGCACGTTGCGCCGCGACCCGGTCCAGCGAGCTCAGCCATGGGAGGCCGTATGCGCCGAAGCAGAGCAGCCACGCGACGTAGCCTAGAACGAGATGGGTCTGGAACACCATTTCCGTGGACATTTGGCCTCCTGTCAGCAGCCGGTTCACGCGGCCCCAGCTTCAGTCGGTTACCTCTAAGCCTGCTTCCATAATTCGACTACCCGGGGTAATCACAACAACCTATGAAGCAGAACTACACAGTCCGGCACGGTGCGCTGGAGGGGGTCGAGACCTTCCTGGCGGTTGCCAGGCGCCGCAACTTTCGCCGTGCCGCCGCCGATCTCGGCGTGACGCCGTCCGCCGTGAGCCAGGCGGTGCGCACGCTGGAAGCCCGCACGGGTGCGGCGCTGTTCGTGCGCACGACGCGAAGCGTCGGTTTGACCGAGGCTGGCCAGCGGTTCCTCGATCTTGCCGGACCTGCCTTCGAGGAGCTCGTCGCGGCAGGCGAGGCCGCGCGCGATGTCGGCCAACGGCCGACCGGGCTGCTACGCCTGTCCGTCCCCCGCGCCGTCGTGCCGTTGATCCTGGAGCCGATGATCGCATCGTTCTGCCGAACCTATCCCGAGGTCGAGCTGGAGATCGCCGCGAGTGACGAGATGGTCGATCTTGCGACCGGCGGGTTCGATGCCGGCATCCGCCTCGGCCAGTTCATCGCGCCCGACATGGTCGCGGTGCGGCTGACGCCGTCGTTCCCGTTCGTGGTCGTCGGCAGTCCGGACTATCTCGAGCGCCATGGCTACCCCGAGCACGTCGACGACTTGTGCCGCCACGCCTGCCTGCGCTTGCGCCGTTCGAACGGCGCCATCGCGCCCTGGTCTTTCGTCGACGGCAACGGGGAGATCGAGGCGATGGTCTCAGGCCCGCTGATCGCGCACGACTATCCGACGCTGCTCGGGGCCGCGATGCAGGGCATTGGGCTGGCGCAGATCCCCCGACCCGTCGCCGAAGGTCCGATAGGCCAGGGAAAACTCGAGCCGGTCCTAGAGCGATTCCTATTTTGAGAGAATCGTAGGATTCCCAAAGCCGGATGTTTGTGATTCAAGATGCTGGCTGGATTGGAGGCC
>NZ_JAMYRE010000051.1:0-7714 GCF_040321265.1 Mesorhizobium sp. M0491 | reverse complement strand
CACGCGCCAGCGCGGTCTGGACACGCGCCAGCGCGGTCTGGACACGCGCCAGCGCGGTCTGGACACGCGCCAGCGCGGTCTGGACTAACGGGTTCCGATCGGGCAGGAGTTCGCCCATGCGCAAGCTTCTCGTCATCGGCATCGGCGCCGGCAATCCCGACCACATGACCGTTCAGGCCATATCAGGCCTGAACCAGGCGGATGTGCTGTTCATTCCCGACAAGGGCGCGAAAAAAAATGAACTGGCCGAACTGCGCCGCCGGATATGCGACCGCTTCGTCACCAACCCGAAATCACGCCGTGTCGAATTCGACGTGCCGTTGCGCGACCTGCCAATGGAAGATGGGCCAGTAGAAGATGGGCCGGCCCCCTCCTACCGCTCGACCGTCGATGACTGGCATGAAGCCATCGCCGCCATTTACGAAGGCCTGATCCGCGACGAGATTGCAGGCGACGGCTGCGGCGCCTTCCTGATCTGGGGCGATCCTTCGCTCTATGACAGCGCGTTACGCATCCTCGAGCGCGTGCGCCTGCGAGGCAATGTGGCGTTCGAGCTTGAGGTGATCCCCGGCATCACCGCCGTCCAGGCACTTGCCGCCAGCCACAAGATGGCGCTGAACCGCATCGGCGATTCCGTCCTCATCACCACAGGCCGCCGCCTGACCGAGGAAGGCATGCCGGACAATGCCGGCAGCGCGGTCGTGCTGCTGGACGGCAAATGCGCTTTCAACACGCTTGTAGACAAGGATGTCGTCATCCATTGGGGCGCCTATCTCGGAACGGAAGACGAGATCACTCTCTCCGGCAGGATCGGTGACATCGGCGCAGAGATCGAAAAGGTTCGAGAGGAAGCTCGTCGGCAGAAGGGCTGGATCATGGACAGCTATTTGCTGCGCAAGCCCGGTGAAGAGCAATAAGTCCTACTCCCCTACTCCCCTACTCCCCTACTCCCCTACTCCCCTACTCCCTTCCCCCTCACCCAGCATCAATCTCCGCCTGCAATGCCTCCATATGCGTCGCTGCCGCCGAAGCCGCCGCCCGCTCGATGGCGCGAAAACGGCTGACCACCGCCAGGCCGACCGCCGTCAACTGTGCGCCGCCGCCCTTGCGGCCGCCGGTCTGTGCCGCCACCAGCGGCTTGCCGAATACCCGGTTCATGTCCTCGACCAGGTCCCAGGCGTGCTTGTAGGACATCTCCATGCCGCGCGCGGCGGCCGAAATGGAGCCGAAGGCGGCGATCTGTTCCAGGAGTTCGATCTTGCCCGGCCCGATGCGCCCGTCGGGGTCGAGATTTATCCGCAAGCTCAGCGACGGCATCATTACTCTCCGCGGTCCAACCTCATACTAGAAGCTCCCTGGCGAAACCGCTATTCCAAAAAGACATAGCGGGATCACCCATCCACCTCGGCGGGCAGGCCGGCGCCGGTGTTCGCCCGATCGAAGCTCACCGTCTTGATCACCGCGAAAACCTTGCCGCCAAGATGGAGCTTCAGCGCCTGCCGCGACTGTTCGGTGATGCGGGCAAGCACGGTTGCACCATTGCAGTCGATACCGACCTCGACCGCAGGCCCTTCGCCGGGGCTCATCGCGGTAATGGTTCCCGGCAGGATGTTGAGCGCGCTGAGACCCCTCGGCTTTTCGGTGGCGATCATCACATCGCGGGCGCGGATACGGATGCGCACCGGCGTACCTGTTTTCATCGCCAGCCGTGGCACCCGGAGCTCGCCCGCGGCCGAGCCGAGCACGGTCATGCCGAAAGGCTCGTCGTGATGCAGCACCTTGGTGTCCAGCACGGCGCCCCCCTCGCCGCGCTCCTCCGCCGGCAACAGGTCGAGCCTTTGCATCACCGCCCCGGTCGGCCCGCTGGCAATGACATTGCCCTGCGCCAGCATCACCACGTCGCTGGCCAGCCTCGCCACTTCGGCGACCGAATGACTGACATAGACGATCGGGATTTTCGTTTCGTCGCGCAGCCTTTCGACATAGGGCAGGATTTCGGCCTTGCGCGCTTCGTCGAGCGAGGCCAGCGGTTCGTCCATGAGCAGCAGTCTGGGGCTGGCAAGCAATGCCCGGCCGATCGCCACGCGCTGTTTCTCGCCGCCCGAGAGCTTTGCCGGCCGCCTGTTCATGAGCGGCCCGATGCCGAGCAGGTCGACGACGGCATCGATATCGGCGTAGCGCTCCGCCGGCGGCGTGAACCAGCGGCCGTAGCGCAGATTGCCGGCAACGCTCATATGCGGAAACAGCCGTGCGTCCTGGAACACCATGCCGATGCGGCGCTTGTGCTTCGGCACGAAAATGCCGGCACCGGTATCGACCAGCACACGGCCGTCGACTTCGATGCGTCCCTTGTCGGGCCGGATTAGCCCGGCAATCATGTCGATCAGCGTCGTCTTGCCCGACCCAGACGCTCCGAACAGCGCCGTCAGCCGCCCAGCGCTTTCGAAGCGGGCGTCGATGGCGAAACCGCCGAGCCGATGACTGATGTCGACGAGAACGCTCATTCGATGTCCAGTCGCCGGCCGACACGCCGCGCCAGCACCTCCGAGGCCACAAGTGCTGCCATGGAGATGACGATGGAGATCAGCGTCAGGCGGAGCGCCCCTTCATCGCCACCCGGCACCTGCGTGAATGTGTAGATCGCCGACGGCAATGTCTGCGTCTCATTGGGAATGTTGGAGACGAAGGTGATGGTGGCGCCGAACTCGCCCATCGCCTTGGCGAAGGCGAGGATGGCGCCGGCGATCAGCCCGGGCAGGATCAACGGCAGCGTGATGGTGGCAAACACCCACAGCGGATTGGCGCCGAGCGTTCCCGCCGCCGCTTCCATCTTGCGGTCCACCGCCTCGATCGACAATCGGATCGCCCGCACCATCAGCGGAAAGCCCATGACGCCGCAGGCCAGCGCCGCACCTGTCCAGCGGAAGGAGAAGACAATGCCGAAATGCTCTGCCAGGAAAGCGCCGGCCGGGCCACGCCGGCCGAAGGTGAGCAGCAGCAGGTAGCCGGTCACCACGGGCGGCAGGATCAGCGGCAGATGCACCAGCCCGTTGAGAACGGTCTTGCCCCAGAACTGTCCCCGGGCAAGCAGCAGCGCAACCAAGATGCCTGGCGGCAGGCTGGCGAGCATCGCCACCGTTGCCACCTTGATGGACAGCCGGACCGCATTCCATTCGTCGGGAGTGAGGTCCAGCAGCCAGTTCATAGTGCCCCTTGGAACTCAGTTGCTCGGCGCGAGCACGGTAAATCCCTGATCCTTGAACAGCGCGGCCGCCTTGGCCGACTGCAGGCATTTCAGGAAAGCCAGCGTGTCCTTGTCCTTCGAATCGGCGGTCTGGGCAACCGGATAGATGATCGGCGGATGCGAATCCTCCGGGAAGGTGCCGACCACCTTGACGCCCCTTTCAGCATGCGCGTCGGTGGCATAGACAATGCCAAGGGCGGCTTCGCCCGTCGAAACCAGCTTCAGCGCCGCGCGCACGTTCTCGGCCTGCGCCACCTTGCCTTCGACCGAAGACCAGACGCCGAGCGATTCAAGTGCGGCCTTGCCGTATTTGCCGGCCGGCACCGCCTTGAAATCGCCCATGGCGAGCTTGCCGTCGCCGATCAGCTTGGCGAGGTCAAAGCCCTTCTCGATCCTGGTGTCGACCGCCGAGTCCTTCGGCGCCACCAGCACGATCTGATTGCCCAGCAGCTTCACTTCGGTGTCCGGCTTGGTCAGCTTCTTGTCGGAGAGATATCTCATCCAGTCGACGTCGGCCGAGATGAAGACGTCGGCAGGCGCCCCGCCCTCGATCTGTTTGGCCAGCGCCGAGCTCGCGGCATAAGAGACAGTCGCCGCCTCGCCGACATCGGCCTCGCAGGCCTTGTTCACGGCGTCGAGCGCGTCCTTGAGGCTGGCCGCGGCAAACACCACCACCTTGTCTTCCGCATGTGCTGCCGGCACCGCCGCCATCAACATCGCCGCAAAAGCGCCAATGGCGATCGCCCTTGATCCAAAACCTTTGCGCAGCATGGGAACTCTCCTCGGTTTGAAAGCTAGTCAGCCCTAAGTCTCCGACCGATATATCCGCATGAATATAACAAGGGAAGGCCCGGCGCCCCATGAAAGCGTCCGTACGACACCAATTGTCCTGGAAAGACCGGCAAAGAAACCCTGGAAAGATCAGTGCCCGCAACATCCCCTCCGGGGAACGATCGCCGAGATCGTCAAGGAGCCACCACCTCGCATGTCATGATCGGCGTTGGCGGCGGCCATCGTCACCGCCTCGATCACCAACGAGGCCGTCGCCGATCTCAAGCTCGAAAAGGGCAAGCAGGCCTATGCCGTGGTCAAGGCCTCGGACGTGATGGTAGGCATCGACTAGGGCCTGTCCTAATTTATTGGGCTTAGGCCGCAAGCCTATGGATCAAGGCATCTTCGACATAGATGCCATTGATGGTGTTGTGAGAAAATCGCACCTCACCTAGACCATCAACCCGCATGGCGATACCCAAGCCGGCGATGAGCCGGTCGTCCGCTGATGTGATCTTCACCTTGCTAAGATCTAAAATAGGCTCTTGTGGACGTGCCTTGCGCCAGTCAGCAGCAATGGTTGCCGCATCGAGATATTTTTTTTCGAGATCCTTTCGTGGGCCGCGATAGGCGATAATCATGCGCCAATTGTCGACGTCACTGTTGTACAACCATAGTGCAGCTGCAACTCCGAATCCCTTTTCATCAAGAGCACGAATTAGGTTGATGCCGGCGTCGATGTCGATCCTTACCAACGATCCTGAAGCCATCTGAATATTCCTTGCTCTTCGTCGACCATCGCGTTTCGCATGGCCGTCGCCTCGAACACATCTATCATATCGTAACGCGAAGCTTCATTCCAATCTGAGACCGCCGACCAATGGCCATCGAATACAGGCGACGCCGTCCGGCTTTCGGTAAGATCCACAGACAAGCCAGCCAACGCCACAAGCCGGTTGAGGTCATGGCTGTAAATGTCTTGGACGAATTTCTTATCAGGAATGGTATCCGGCTGAAAAAGCCGCGAAATTCGTGACTTGATGGCAATTTCCGCAGCGTACCCGAAAAGATAGTAAGCATTCGAATAGCGTTCGTTCTGAAACAAAAGTTCTGCGTCTTGCAGCTTCGCATTGGCTATGGCTTGAAGCGCGGTCCGCTCTAGCGTCATACCGCTATCGGCGCCTTGATCGATGCATCGGCGACGTAGTTTTCCAGCCGGAAATCCTCGAAGCGGAAGGCGAAGAGGTCCTTCACCTCCGGATTGATCCACATCGTCGGCAGCGTCCTCGGCGTGCGCCGCAGTTGCTCCCGCGCCTGCTCGAAATGGTTCGAGTAGAGATGCGCATCGCCAAGTGTGTGGACGAAATCGCCGGGTTTCAGCCCGGTGACCTGCGCCACCATCAGGGTCAGCAGGGCATAGGACGCGATGTTGAACGGCACGCCGAGAAAGATATCGGCCGACCGCTGGTAAAGCTGACAGGAGAGCCGCCCTTCCGAAACATAGAACTGGAAAAGGCAGTGGCAGGGTGGCAGCGCCATCGCTTCCACCTCGGCTGGATTCCATGCCGAAACGATCAGCCGCCGCGATTGAGGGTTTTTGCGTATCTCCTTGAGGAGATTCGCGATCTGATCGATCGAGCCGCCATGGCCATCCGGCCAGGAACGCCACTGCTTGCCGTAGACCGGGCCGAGATCGCCATTCTCGTCGGCCCATTCGTCCCAGATCGAAACACCGTTATCGGTGAGGTATTTGATGTTGGTGTCGCCGGCCAGGAACCACAGAAGCTCATGGATGATCGACTTGAGATGCAGCTTCTTGGTGGTGGTGACGGGAAAGCCGCGCGCCAGGTCGAAACGCATCTGGTAGCCGAAGACGGAGCGGGTTCCGGTGCCGGTGCGGTCGCCGCGATCGGCGCCGTTGTCCAGCACGTGCTGCAGGAGGTCGAGATACTGGCGCATTGGTTCCGGCTCGATTCGGTTGTCCAGCCATCATAGCTTACGGACAGGCAATCGAACACCACAAAGCAGCGCAAGCCCTGCCCGAAGCCAGCCAGTCCCCAACAACATCAGGGCTGGCGCATGGACCGCGCCAGCCCTGCGAATTGAAGCGCGGTCGTCAGAGGGAGCCGAGCTTGCCCAGGTCCTTCGCGACGAGGTAGTAGAAAGTCACCCGGCTCTTGGTGTTGTCGGCAGCCATTGCCTTGCAAGTCTTCTCGATGGATGCATCGGCCTTCGCTGCATCGCTGATGCCGAGCTTCTTGGCGACCCAGTTGTCCCTGACACGCCCGAGTTCCTTCGGGTCGGTGCAGGATACCAGCGAGGAATCGCGGTTCCTGAGCGCGATGCCCAGGTGCTTGACGATCTTTTCAACCGCATCAGCACTGGCGCCGGCATCGTATTTCTTCACGTCTGCAAGATAGTCGGCCATCAAAATTCCCCTCGTCGGCGCCACGGATCCGATCGATGAGGGCTGTGGCGCGCTGCTGCAACATGTGCGCTAGGTCGGTAACTCCTCACCGGGGCAAAGCTTCGGTTGAGACCGCGCCCAAGTCAACCCTTTGGACTTGCGGTTTTGTCAGGGGGACAAAGTGCCATTGCGGCCTTCCATTTCTTGCGATGGCCCCCTATATTCAGTTTGTCGGCTTGACCGACTATGGCGATAAATGGGCGATGAAATAAGCCGTTCGGACCCGGGGGCGGTACCCGGCGCCTCCACCAAAAGCCGCTGCTGATGACAGAGCGGTTTTTGCTGGGGGCGAAATAGGATCGACGAAGGTGTAAAGATCGTACTTTTGCCCGGCATGGTACCACCGTCATCGGGCTAAACCTGTAGTTGCAAATGACAACTATGCGGAAGCACGTCTCGCCGCGTAAGCGGTGCGATAGCTTCAAATCAAGCCCTAGAGGTTCGCACTTCTAGGCGGGGTTCGGAGGTACCTGGCAACAGAAACCTCCACTTCTCCCCTCCTCCGATATGCAGCATGCGCAGTGGCAGCTTCGCCGCGAAGGCGCCGGCCGCGTGCTCCCTCCATGGACAAAACATGCAAAACGATTCCGATCGCTTCTTCGTGCTGACCGGCGGTCCCGGTTCCGGCAAGACCACCTTGATCGAAGCCCTGCGCCACGCAGGCTTTGCCACCTCGGCGGAAGCCGGGCGCGGCATCATCCGCGACCAGTCCGACATTGGCGGACCCGCTTTGCCCTGGCGTGATCGCGCCCTGTTCGCCGAGTTAATGCTGTCATGGGAGATGCGCTCGTATCAAATTGCGCAAGAACAGACCGGGCGTCCTGTTTTTTTCGATTGTGGCGTTCCGGACACGCTCGGCTATCTCAGGCTGAGCGGCCTGCCGGTATCCGAACACGCCACCGCTGCCGCCGAGCGCTTCCGCTATCATCAGCGCGTCTTCGTCGCCCCGCTTTGGCCGGAGATCTTCGCGCAGGATGAGGAGAGAAAGCAGACGCTTGAGGAGGCCGAGCGTACCTATCATGCGCTGGTCGGCGTCTACACGGAGTTGGGCTATGAAACCGTCCCGCTGCCTTTGGCGACGGTCGAGGAGCGGCTGCGCTTCGTGCTGATCGAGGCAGGATTGGCATGAAAAAGGCCGGGATGAACCCGTAATGCAGTTCACTTAAGTTGGGCTGGATGAGGATCTGGTAAGACCTATCGAACAGGATGGAGATTCGTTTCCATCCTGTTCG
>NZ_JAMYRE010000050.1:0-7890 GCF_040321265.1 Mesorhizobium sp. M0491 | reverse complement strand
GGCGATCATGCCCCCGTGTCGTCAAAAAGCTACCAGCCAAATATCCTGTCAGAACACTGAAGGTGCCTAAGTGAACTGCATTACGGCCATGTGCCGCCCTTTTTCATGAACTACGCAGAATTGCCGTCATGTCGTGCCGAAGGCGCTGGCGCCATGATCGGCGCGGCCGACCAGTTGCCGGAAGCCGGCAAACAGCTCGCGGCCGAAACCGAACTCGTTGCCGATGAGATCGGCATCCGCCGTCCGGCGCAAAGCGAAGTCGCCGGCCGGCACCAGCACTTCGAGTGTGCCGGCTTCGGCGTCGAGCCGGATGATGTCGCCTTCGTGGATCCTGGCGATAGGACCCTCCTCGACCGCTTCCGGCGTGACATGGATCGCCGCCGGCACCTTGCCGGAGGCGCCCGACATGCGTCCGTCGGTGACCAGCGCCACGCGCTGGCCGCGATCCTGCAGGATGCCGAGCACGGTAGTCAGCTTGTGCAGCTCCGGCATGCCGTTGGCCTTGGGCCCCTGGAAGCGGATGACGGCGATGAAATCACCGATCAGCGTGCCGGCCTTGAACGCATCGTTCAGCCCTTGCTGGCTGTCGAAGACCTTGGCCGGCGCCTCGATGATACGCCGCTCCGGCTTCACCGCGGAAGTCTTAATGACGGCGTGGCCGAGATTGCCTGACAGCACCTTCAGGCCGCCGGTCGCCTGGAATGCCTTGTTGAACGGCGCCAGCACCTTTTCGTCGCCGCTTGCCTTCGGCGAGGCCTCGCGCACCACGCCTCCGTCGGCGCCGAGCTTTGCCTCGACCGCATAGGGCCGCAGGCCTTCGCCCCACACCGTCTGCACATCCTCATGCAAGATGCCTTCGTCGAGCAGCTCGCGGATCAGGAAGCCGAGCCCGCCGGCGGCGTGGAAATGGTTCACGTCGGCGAGGCCGTTCGGATAGACCCGCGCCAGCAGTGGCACCGCCTCCGACAGGTCGGAAATATCCTGCCAGGTGATGGCTATGCCGGCCGCCGCCGCCATGGCGATCAGGTGGATGGTGTGATTGGTCGAGCCGCCGGTGGCGTGCAGGCCGACGACGCCGTTGACGATCGAGCGTTCGTCGATCATCCGGCCGACAGGCGTATAGGCGTTGCCGAGCGCGGTGATCGCCAGCGCCCGCTTCGTCGCCTCGCGGGTCAACGCCTCGCGCAGCGGCGTGCCAGGGTTGACGAAGGAAGCGCCCGGCGTGTGCAGGCCCATGATCTCCATCAGCATCTGGTTGGAATTCGCCGTGCCGTAGAAGGTGCAGGTCCCCGGCCCATGATAGGATTTGGACTCGGCCTCCAGCAGTTCGGCGCGTCCGACCTTGCCCTCGGCGAAGAGCTGGCGGACCTTGGCTTTTTCGTCATTGGGCAGGCCTGATGTCATCGGTCCGGCCGGAATGAACACCGCCGGCAGATGGCCGAAGGTGAGCGCTGCGATCACCAGCCCCGGCACGATCTTGTCGCAGACGCCGAGATAGACGGCGGCGTCGAACATGTTGTGCGACAGGCCGATCGCGGCGGCCATGGCGATGACATCGCGCGAAAACAGCGACAGCTCCATGCCGGGCTGGCCTTGCGTGACCCCATCGCACATTGCCGGTACGCCGCCGGCCACCTGGGCAATGCCGCCGGCTTCGCGGGCCGCATCCTTGATCAGCGCGGGGAAGGTCTCGAACGGCTGATGCGCCGACAGCATGTCGTTGTAGGAGGTGATGATGCCGAGGTTCGGCACCTTGTCGGCGCCCAGCGCGAGCTTTTCCGAGGGGCTGCACACCGCAAAGCCATGGGCGAGGTTGCCGCACGACAAAACGGCCCGGTTGGCGGTGCGGTTCGATGCCTCGGCGATGCGGCCGAGATAACGCTCGCGGCCTGGCTTTGAGCGCTGGCGGATGCGTTCGGTGATGGCTTCGATGTCGCGTCTGGCGGTCATGGCGGTCGGTCCTTTCAGGCGAGGTCCCGGAAACATCCTCCCGCCGTTTGCCGGGACCAGAGTAAATCGAGATTCAGGGGGCCCAGAAAACCTCTACGGGCTTATGTGCTGCGTCGAGCACGGCACGGATTGGCTTTCGCGGCCCGGGCGCAACCGCGCCGTCGAAGGCGACACGCTTGTCCTCACCCTCTATGTGCAGCGCGATGAAGCCGGCTTCGACGATGCGCGCCAGCGACAGGGTCAGCCGCGGCTCGCCCGCACTTGCCGCATGAACCGGCAGCACGATCCTGTCGCAAGACGGGTCGAGCAGCGTTGCCAGATCGTCGGCATCGGGAAAGAACGAGGCGGTGTGGCCGTCCGGCCCCATGCCGAGCACGACGACATCGAGCGGCCATGGCAAGGACCGGAGCGCTGCATCGTCGGACGAGGCCGCATCCTCGATGCTGGTGGCTTCGTGATAGAGCGGCACGAAACGAGCCGCCTTGGCCGCGTTCTGCAACAGATTGGCGGCTACCAGCCCGGCATTGGAGCGTGGCGAAGAGGCCGGCACGAAACGCTCGTCGACCAGCGTCACGATCACCTTGTCCCAAGCGATGGGTATCGCCGAAAGGGCGGCGAAGAATTTTGCCGGCGTGGTGCCGCCGGAGACGGCGAGCAGCCCCGTGCCGCGCTCGGCGATCGCCTTGGTCAGTCTGCCTGCAACATGGCCGGCAAGGGCTGCCGCCAGTTCCTGGCGCTCAGCGAAGCCGTTCCAGCTATAGGCGGCGCTGTTCAATTGCTCTCGTGCCATGTCCGCCCGTCACGTTCGATCAGTGCTATCGAGGCCGATGGGCCCCAGGTGCCCGCCGTGTAGCCCTGCGCCTCCTGCCTGGCACTTTCCCAGGCATTCTGGATCGGGTCGATCCATTTCCACGCCGCCTCGACTTCGTCACGGCGCATGAACAGGGTCTGGTTGCCACGGATGACGTCCATGATCAGCCGCTCATAGGCGTCCGGCGCGCGGCCATCGAAGGACTGCGCAAAACTCATGTCGAGCGAGATCTGGCGCAACCGCATGCCGCCCGGACCCGGATCCTTGATCATGATGAACTGCTTGACGCCTTCGTCGGGCTGCAGCCGGATGACCAGCTGGTTGGCGAAGATCGGACCAGCGCTGTCGCCGAAGATCGAATGCGGGATCGGCTTGAATTCGATGACGATTTCCGAAACCCGGGTTGCCAGCCGCTTGCCGGTCCTGAGGTAGAACGGAACGCCCGCCCAGCGCCAGGTGCCGATCTCGGCCTTGATGGCGACGAAGGTCTCGGTATTGCTGTCGTGGGAAAGCTCCTCGACATAGCCCTTTACAGCTCCGCTGGCCGAGGCGCCTGCGCGGTACTGGCCGCGCACGGTGTGCTTTGGCGCCTCGTTGCCGTTGATGCGCTTCAGCGCCCGCAGCACCTTCAGCTTCTCGTCGCGCACGGCGTCGGCATCCATCGATGACGGCGCTTCCATGGCGACGAGACACAGCAGCTGCAGCATATGGTTCTGCACCATGTCGCGCAGCGCGCCGGCCTTGTCGTAATAGGTGACGCGGTCTTCCAGACCGACGGTCTCGGCCACTGTGATCTGGACATGGTCGATGTGGGCTGAATTCCACAACGGCTCGTAGAGCGCGTTGGCGAAGCGCAGCGCCATCAGGTTCTGCACCGTCTCCTTGCCTAGATAATGGTCGATGCGGAAGATCTGGCTTTCGTGGAAGTCGTCGCCGACCAGGTCGTTGAGCTTGCGTGCCGAATCGAGATCGCGGCCGATCGGCTTTTCCAGCACGATGCGCGAGTTCGGCGTGATCAGATTGTGCTCTTTCAGCTTGTGCGAGATGTCGCCGAACAGCGCCGGCGCCACCGCCAGGTAGAAGGCTCGGATGCGGTCGCTGTCTCCGATCGCCTTCTTAAGCTTGTCGAAGCCGGCGCCGCTCGTCGCATCGGCGGAGACGTAGGACAGCCGCGCCAGAAAAGTCTTCAGTTCCTTGGCGTCGATGTCGGCCGGTTTGACGTGCTCGGAGATCGCCTGTTTGGCGAAGGCCTGGAATTCTTCGTCGCTCATTTTCGAGCGCGACGTGCCGATGATGCGTGTCGGCTCCGAAAACTGATGGTCGCGCTGGCGATAATAGAGCGACGGCAGAAGCTTGCGTTCCGACAGATCGCCGGTGCCGCCGAAAATGATGAAGTCGAAAGGCTCGACGGGGATGATCTGGCTGGTCATGGTCTGTCCGCTTTGACGCCGGTCGCTGTGACGCGGCTGATATAATCTAATCGATTTAAATTTTCCAGTGCCATGGTGTCACATCTGGGTGTATGCGCCTGCCCCTTGACAGTCCGATGACCCGGAGGCTTGTCGAAGGCGCGGCTCCGGAAGCCTTCGCAGTTGCAGCATAGAGCGGGATCGACGCGAAAGCCAAAGGAGAAATCGGCGATGGACCCACATCTTTCGGCCAATCCGGTCAGAAGCCGTGGCTTGCGCGGATGAGCGCCAATGACGTGCCCGTTGATCGTCACCAATAGTGAGCGGAAAAAAATGCGTCTGGAAAACAAGGTTGCGATCATCACCGGCGCTGCGTCGGGCTTTGGCGAGGGCATTGCCAGGCGTTTTGCGCAGGAGGGCGCCAGGGTCGTTGTCGCCGATCTCAACGCCAGGGGCGCGGAGCGCGTCGCCGGCGAGATCGGAGAAGCGGCGATCTGGACCCAGACGGATGTCTCGCTACGCTCCGAATTCGACGAGATGATCTATGCCGCCAAAAGCGCCTTCGGCCGCATCGACATCATGGTCAACAATGCCGGCTACACCCATCGCAACGGCGACATGCTCAACGTCGACGAGGACACCTTCGACCTGATAACATCAGTCAACATGAAGGCGATCTATCACGCGGCACTGGCCGTGGTGCCGATCATGGAGCGGCAGGGCGGCGGCGTCATCCTGACCACGGCCTCCACCGCGGGTCTGCGGCCGCGCCCCGGCCTCACCTGGTACAATGCGTCGAAAGGCTGGGCGATCACCGCCACCAAATCGATGGCGGTGGAACTGGCGCCGAAGAACATCCGCGTCAACTGCCTCTGCCCGGTTGCCGGCGAGACCGGCATGCTGGAGAAATTCATGGGCGCCGACACGCCCGAGATCCGCGAGAAGTTCCGCGCATCGATCCCACTCGGCCGGCTTTCGACGCCGCTCGACATCGCCAACGCCGCACTCTGGCTGGCCTCGGACGAGGCCGCCTTCATCACCGGCGTGGCGCTGGAGGTCGATGGCGGCCGCTGCATCTGAAAGCCTGATGTATGTCGCTCGGAAGCGGCCCCGGTTTGGGAGAACGACATGCATCAGAACAACAGGCCTGCCTCACGCAGAGCGGGGTACGTCACGCGCCAGTCTTGATGTAACTCTTGTAGATCCAGCCGGTCTTGCCGTTGTAGGTGATCTGGCACCATTTCTTGCAGCTCATCACCTGCACCGAGGTTTTGGCTGGCACCGTACCGATGGCGGCGGCATTTTTCTTCGGGCCGCTTCGCATGGTCACGGCCCTCAGGATGCGCCCTGTTCCGGCGGCTGCGGCTTTCCTGGGCTTCGCCTTGGCCTGGCTGTCATCGCCTTCTGCCGCTGGCTCTTGAGCCGGCACTTGCGGCTGCACCTCGGGAATGGCGGCGGTTTGTGCGCCGTCGGGATGGTTGCCCGCGGCTGCGCTGGGCGCGGCTACCTTGGCAAGTTCGGTGGCGGCATCGGTAGCGGCTGCCGGCTGTGCGAATGCCGCAGCTTGCTTGTCCGCTGCCTGGCTGGGGGCAGTCGAATC
The DNA here is from genome assembly GCF_040321265.1 of Mesorhizobium sp. M0491. Taxonomy (NCBI): domain Bacteria; kingdom Pseudomonadati; phylum Pseudomonadota; class Alphaproteobacteria; order Hyphomicrobiales; family Phyllobacteriaceae; genus Mesorhizobium; species Mesorhizobium sp. M0491. The sequence continues at coordinate 2,120 of NZ_JAMYRE010000050.1, read as the reverse complement.
GGAAGTGGCGGCGTCCTTCGGCTGCGAACCGGTCCAGCGCGGATCGTTGGCGGCGAGTGCGGGGATGTTGGCTAGCGCGGCCGCCACGGTTGTCGGAATAGCGTCGGACTTGCGCGCCTGCGGCACGGCTGCCGCGGCGACCGCGGCCCCAACCGGGGTTATTTTCGTCGTCTTCACCGGAACCGTTGGAATGGTCTGTTCGGGGCTCGCTGCCGCTTGTCTGTCGCTGGCCGGCAATGCCAGCCACAGCGCCACGGCGGCGACGCCAAGCAGCGCGGCAGTGCCGATCGCGGCGATCACCAGATGCGAGTTCGAACGGACTTCCTGCCAGAAGGAGGGCCGCATGTCGTATCCGAACTGCATGGCAAAGCGCCGACGTTCCGGCGTACCGAAACTGAAGGGCTCTCTCACTCTTGCCACCTCCATAAGCGGGCCGACGTTCTATCGGTCGGTGCCGGAAGTCCGGCGTCTGATCCGCATAGGTCAAAAAAACAACGCGGGCAGTCCCGCAACAATCCCCGAACAATCGCCCAGAACCGGCAGCTTTCGCCTGCGATTGTGGCATCAGTACGCCATTATAGGGGATTCTGCGCCTTTGCGGGAAATTGCGCAATGCGTCGCACGGGCAACAAATGTTACAATGAATATTACAATATTACATCAGGTCGGTCGGCTAGATCCTGTCCCGCAACGCAAACCAGTTGAGCGCCAGGAACAGCAGCGGCGTGCGGAAGCGCCGACCGCCGGGGAACGGCGGGATTTTCAGATCCTCGATCAGCTTCAGCCGGTCGCGGTTGCCGGCAACGGTTTCGGCATAGAGTTTACCGAAGTAGTTCGACAGCATGACGCCGTGGCCGGAATAGCCGCCGGCCGAGATCACATTGGGCATCACTTCGCGCACGAAAGGCTTTCTCGGCACCGTGATGCCGACATAGCCGCCCCAACCATGCGTGATCTCGACATCCCCGAGCGCCGGATAGAGTTCCGCGATCTGGCGGCGGATGTGAATGTGGATATCCTTCGGATCGTTGACGCCATAGACCTCGCGTCCGCCAAACAGCAGCCGTCCGTCCTTCGATCTGCGGAAATAGCGCACGACGAAGCGGGAATCGTCGACCGCCTCGCCACCCGGCAAAACGTTCGAGTCCGCTCCCAGAGGCACGGTCGCACCGATGAAGGAACCGATCGGCATGATGTGCGCCGCACTAACCGGCTCGAGCGCGCCGCCATAGGCGTTGACCGCTATCAGGCATTTCTGCGCCGTCACCGTCCCCCTCGGTGTCGAAACCTTGACCTTGCCGCCACTGGACATGATGCCGGTCGACGGCGTCCCCTCGAACAGCTGCGCACCTGCAAGCGCTGCCACCCGCGCCGTGCCGATCACCAGCTTCATCGGATGGATGTGGCCGGTGCCGGTGTCGCGCGTGCCGCCGAAATAGGCGGTCGAGCCCAACCGCTCCGCCGTCTCCCTGGCATCCATGAACGAGATATGCGGGTAGGAAAAACGGCTCGCCATGATCTCGGCATGCGCCTTGTAGTCGTCGACATAGCGCGGCTTGTGCGCCACCGAGAGCTGGCCCGGCATATAGTCGATATCGATCTGGTTGGCGGCAGTGAATTCGAGGAGATGCGCCTTGGCCTCTTCGGCAAGACCAAACAGCGCCTTGGCGCGGGCCAAGCCATACTCGGCTTCCAGGTCCTCGGCCCAGGCGCGCTGGCCGGTGCCGAGCTGCCCGCCATTGCGCCCGGAGGCGCCATCGCCGAAGCGGTAAGCGTCGATCAGCACGACATTGGTGCCTGCCTTGGCCAGGTGCGCCGCCGCCGACAGACCGGTAAAGCCGCCGCCGACGATGACGACATCGCATGCCCGGTCGCCATCCAGTCCGGGATATTCGGGCCTCGGTCCCGCCGTGTCCTCATACCAGGAACGGCCGGGGGAAATTGGGGATTGGTAGGGCATGAGATGTCCTAGGGCAGTAGGGCAGTAGGTGGGGCTATTCCGGTGACAGTTTTCGGATCAGAAGCCGCAAGAGCGTTGGTAGTGTGCTGAGAGTTCTGCAAATTCGCTGAGAGAGGGCGGTCATGGCAGGCTGGTGATGTTCAACGTCACCGATTCCCGC
>NZ_JAMYRE010000049.1:0-8269 GCF_040321265.1 Mesorhizobium sp. M0491 | reverse complement strand
GCTCACCCCCCCCATCTACCCAATTCCGCGGTCTTCGCCAACGCCAACGCCTAGCCAGCCAACCACCGCTCACAACTCAACATGTCCCCCCCCGAGCCGCCAGGGCCGCCCAACGGCGCCGCTTTTTTGTTGTCGGGGATATCCGTTATCAGGCGATCAGCTGGCCAAAACGGTCGACTTCATCGGCTGTCGTCGCAAAGCTGGTGACGAAGCGGTAGAGCAACTCGTCCTCGCCGATGTGGCCGTCAAAGCCATGCGGCTTGTGCCAGTCGTAGAAGGCGGCCCCCGCGGCCTGCAGCCCCTCGGCCTCGGCTTTCTTGATCACCGCGAAAACCTCGTTCGCCTGCGGCAGCCATGCCAGCTTGGCCGTGGCCGAATCCTCGATCGCGGCGGCAAGGCGTGCGGCCATAGCGTTGGCGTGGCGGGCGGTGTCCAGCCACAGTCCATCCTTGAAATAGGCCTCGAACTGCGCCGCCACGAAGCGCGATTTCGAAAACAGCTGGGCGGCGCGCTTGCGCAGGAAGGCCAATTCCCTGGCACGATCAAGATCGAACAGCACGACCGCCTCGGCGCACCAGCAGCCGTTCTTGGTGCCGCCGAAGGAGAGGATGTCGACGCCGCGTCTCCAGGTCATTTCGGCCGGTGTCGTCTCGAGTGCGACCAACGCATTGGCAAAGCGGGCGCCATCCATGTGCAGGGGCACCGAATATTGTTTGGCGATCGCGGAGATCGTCTCGATCTCATCCAGGCCGTAGATGGTGCCGACCTCGGTCGACTGGGTGATCGAAACGGCCATCGGTCGTCCCCAATGGACGATTTCCGGTGCGAAACGGCCGATGGTCCTTTCCAGATTGTGCGGATCGATCTTGCCCAGCGCGCCATCGATCTCATGCAGGCGAGAGCCGCCGGAAAAATACACCGGCGCGCCGCATTCGTCCTCGATGACATGCGATTCGCGATGAGCAAAGGAAATGCCGCCCGGCTTGTTGTAAGCGGTGAGCGCCAGCGAATTGGCGGCCGTGCCGGTGGCGACGAAGAACACCGCGACCTCTCGTTCGAAAATCTCGCTGAAGCGCTGGTAGACTGCCCGGTCGAGCGCACCGTCGCCATAGGCGGTGGAAAAGCCGCCGGCATTGGCCGACAGGCCGGCGGCAATATTGGGATGGGCGCCTGCCCAATTGTCGGAAGCGAAGAACATGCATCTGCCTATGTCTTGGGAGATCGGGGCTTTGGGGAAATCAGCCTGAAGTTGACCGGTTTCGCGAGCGGACCGCAAGGGGCCAGGCGCCGGAAAAATGGTAAAGCCAGCCAACCGACAAAGCCCGGGTCGAAGACTGAAGCTTACGTTTTTCCTCAACTTCACGACATTTTCTGTCGCGGAAAGCCCAAGTTTTTTGTGAATCGGTCTTGTGTGCGTCCCAGATTTCTGCAATAAAAATTTAGGACAGTAGTGCTGTCTTATTTTGTCGCACAAAACGAGCTGGATTGGCGTATCATTTGGGCCTCTCCGGCTGTTGCCGCGAGCGACAGGTGGACAGCCAGACTCTGGCCTGTACGATTACCAGATGCGATCCATGCGGAAAGCCGCCTGGTTCGGCAAGGATTTCGCAAGACGTGCCACAAGGATCAGGGTGAGCCAAGCGCTTGCCGAGGCAAACCAGCGCCTGAATGGCTGGGAATGGAGGACAGGAGATGACGGACATGACGCACTCTGCGACGAACGGCCAGGCCGCGCAGACGAAAGCGGCAACCGTCAAAACCATGTCCCGGACCGATATTGGCCGAACCGCCAACGGCCTTTCCGCCCAGGGCCTTTACGATCCTCGCAACGAGCATGACGCCTGCGGCGTCGGCTTCATCGTCAATATGAAGGGGGTGAAGTCGCACCAGATCGTCAAGGACGGGCTGGCTGTGCTCGAAAACCTGACGCATCGCGGCGCCGTTGGCGCCGATCCGCTGGTCGGCGATGGCGCCGGCGTGCTGGTGCAGCTTCCGGACCAATTCTTCCGTGAGGAGATGGCGGCCCAGGGCATCGACCTGCCGCCGGCCGGCCAGTACGGCGTTGGACACTGGTTCATGCCGCAAGACGTGGCCCTTCGCGCCCATATCGAGGACATCATTGCCGAATCGGCGCAATCCGAGGGGCTTCCGCTCATCGGTTTCCGTGACGTGCCCGTCGACAATTCGTCGCTGTCGAAGGCGCCTGACATCGTGGCATCCGAGCCGTTCCATCGGCAGATATTCATCGGCCGCACGCCAGACATTACCGATGACGAGGAATACGAGGCCAGGCTCTATCTGTTGCGCAAGGTGATATCGGGCCGCATCTATGCCGAGAACGACAACAAGGACATCGGCGCATATTGCGTGTCGCTGTCGGCGCGCACCATCGTCTACAAGGGCATGTTCCTGGCTTATCAGGTCGGCGCCTATTACAAGGACCTGATCGATCCGCGCTTCGAGACCGCGCTGATCCTCGTCCACCAGCGCTTCTCGACCAACACCTTCCCGTCTTGGAAGCTGGCGCATCCCTACCGCATGGTCGCCCACAATGGCGAGATCAACACCGTGCGCGGCAACAACAACTGGATGGCCGCGCGCCAGGCGTCGGTCGATTCCGAACTGTTCGGCAACAACATCTCGAAGCTGTGGCCGATCTCCTATGACGGGCAGTCCGACACCGCCTGCTTCGACAATGCGCTCGAGTTCCTGTTCCAGGGCGGGTACAGGCTCAGCCATGCCATGATGATGCTGATCCCGGAAGCCTGGGCCGGCAACAAGCTCATGGATGCCGATCGCAAGGCCTTCTACGAATACCATGCGGCACTGATGGAGCCGTGGGACGGGCCGGCGGCGGTGGTTTTCACCGATGGACGCCAGATCGGCGCAACGCTCGACCGCAATGGCCTGCGCCCGGCACGCTACATCGTCACCGACGACGACCGCGTCATCATGGCCTCGGAAGCCGGCGTGCTGCCGGTGCCCGAGGAGAAGATCGTCAAGAAGTGGCGGCTGCAGCCAGGCCGGATGCTGCTGATCGACCTGGAGAAGGGGCGTATCGTCTCCGACGAGGAGCTCAAGTCGGAGATCGCGACCAAGCATCCCTACAAGACCTGGCTCGCCAACACACAGCTCATCCTCGAAGATTTGAAGCCGGTCGAGCCGCGCGCGCTGCGCAAGGATGTCAGCCTGCTCGATCGCCAGCAGGCGTTCGGCTACAGCCAGGAAGACACCAAGCTTTTGATGTCGCCGATGGCGACAACAGGCCAGGAGGCGGTGGGCTCGATGGGCACCGACACGCCGATCTCGGCGATGTCGGACAAGTCGAAGCTACTCTACACCTATTTCAAGCAGAACTTCGCCCAGGTCACCAACCCGCCGATCGACCCGATCCGCGAGGAGCTGGTGATGAGCCTGGTGTCCTTCATCGGGCCACGGCCCAACATCTTCGACCTGGTCGGCAATTCGCGCCGCAAGCGGCTCGAGGTGCGCCAGCCGATCCTGACCAATGGCGATCTCGAAAAGATCCGCTCCATTGGCCACACCGAGGACCGCTTCGACACCAAGACGATCGACATCACCTATGGCTCGGCCGAAGGGGCCGCGGGCATGCAGGGCGCCATCGACCGCTTGTGCGAGCGGGCGGAGGCGGCGGTCGCCGGCGGCTACAACATCATCATCCTGTCCGACCGCCAGGTCGGGCCGGACCGCATCGCCATACCGGCGCTGCTGGCTACGGCTGCGGTCCATCATCACCTCATCCGCAAGGGGCTGCGCACCTCGGTCGGCCTCGTCGTCGAATCCGGCGAGCCGCGCGAAGTGCATCATTTCTGCTGCCTTGCCGGCTATGGCGCCGAGGCGATCAACCCTTACCTCGCCTTCGACACGCTGCTCGACATGCACAAGCGCGGCGAACTGCCGAAGGAGGTGGACGCCTACGAAGTCGTCACGCGCTACATCAAGTCGATCGGCAAGGGCATCCTCAAGGTGATGTCCAAGATGGGCATCTCGACCTACCAGTCCTATTGCGGCGCGCAGATTTTCGACGCCATCGGCCTGAAGACCGATTTCGTGCAGCAATATTTCACCGGCACCGCGACGCTGATCGAAGGCGTCGGGCTGGACGAGATCGCGGCCGAGACGCTAAGCCGCCACAATGACGGTTTCGGCAACGACCCCGTGCTGCGCAACAGCCTCGAGGTCGGCGGCGAGTACATGTACCGCATGCGCGGCGAGGCCCATATCTGGTCGCCCGACGCTGTCGCCACCTTGCAGCACGCTGTGCGCCAGGGATCGTGGGAAACGTTCAAGGACTATTCCGCCCAGATCGACAGCGAGACGGCCCGCGCCCAGACCATTCGCGGCCTGTTCAAGATCAAGCTGGCCGGAGAGACCGGCCGCAAGACGGCGGCGCTCGACGACGTCATGTCAGCGGCCGACATCGTCAAGCGGTTCTCGACCGGGGCGATGTCGTTCGGCTCGATCTCGCGCGAGGCGCACACCACGCTGGCGCGCGCCATGAACCAGATCGGCGGCAAGTCGAACACCGGCGAGGGCGGCGAGGAGGCCGACCGCTATCTGCCGTTGCCTGGCGGCGGCAAGAATCCCGAACGCTCGGCGATCAAGCAGATCGCCTCGGGACGGTTTGGCGTCACGGCCGAATACCTCGTCAATTCCGACATGATGCAGATCAAGGTGGCGCAGGGCGCCAAGCCCGGCGAGGGCGGCCAGTTGCCCGGCCACAAGGTCGACGCGACCATCGCCAAGGTCCGGCATTCGACGCCGGGCGTCGGCCTGATCTCGCCGCCGCCGCATCACGACATTTATTCGATCGAGGATCTGGCACAGCTGATCTACGATCTGAAGAACGTCAATCCGGCGGCCGACGTGTCGGTCAAGCTGGTGTCGGAAGTCGGCGTCGGCACGGTTGCGGCGGGCGTTGCCAAGGCACGCGCCGACCACATCACCATTTCGGGCTATGATGGCGGCACGGGCGCCTCGCCGCTGACCTCGCTCAAGCATGCCGGCAGCCCATGGGAAATGGGCCTTGCCGAGACGCACCAGACGCTGGTGCTGAACGGTCTGCGGTCGCGCGTTGCGCTGCAGGTCGATGGCGGGTTGCGCACGGGACGCGACGTGATCATCGGCGCGCTGCTCGGCGCCGATGAATTCGGCTTCTCGACCGCGCCGTTGATCGCGGCCGGCTGCATCATGATGCGCAAGTGCCATCTCAACACCTGCCCGGTCGGCGTCGCGACTCAGGATCCGGTGCTGCGCAAGCGCTTCAAGGGCACGCCCGAGCATGTCATCAACTTCTTCTTCTACGTCGCGGAAGAGGTCAGGGAGCTGCTCGCCGAGATGGGCTACACCCATCTCGACCAGATCATCGGCGACACCGATCTTCTGGAAAAGCGCGACCTGATCGTGCACTGGAAGGCACGCGGGCTCGATTTCTCGAAGATGTTCTTCAAGCCGGATGCGCCGCATGAGGCCGTGCATTGGACCGAGCGGCAGAAGCACCCGATCGACGACGTGCTCGACCGCAAGCTGATCGAGCTGGCAAAGCCGGCGCTCGAAAGCAAGCAGCCGGTCAAGATCGAGGTCGACATCCGCAATGTCGACCGCTCCACGGGCGCCATGCTGTCGGGTGAAGTGGCCAAGCGCTTCAAGCACAAAGGCCTGCGCGAGGATACGATCCAGGTGAAGCTGACCGGCACCGCCGGCCAGTCCTTCGGCGCCTTCCTGGCGCGCGGCATCTCATTCGAGCTTGTCGGCGCCGGCAACGACTATGTCGGCAAGGGCCTGTCGGGCGGCCGCATCGTCATCCGGCCGCCGGAAGGGGCCAAGATCGTCGCGGCTGAGTCCATCATCGTCGGCAATACGGTGCTCTATGGCGCAACCGAGGGCGAGGCCTACTTCGCCGGCGTCGCAGGCGAGCGTTTCGCCGTGCGCAATTCGGGCGTCGCCGCCGTCGTCGAAGGCGTTGGCGACCATGGCTGCGAGTACATGACCGGCGGCATCGTCGTCGTCATAGGCAAGACCGGCCGCAACTTCGCCGCCGGCATGTCGGGCGGCGTCGCCTATGTGCTCGATGAGGCAGGCGACTTCGCCGAGCGCTGCAACATGGCGATGGTCGAGCTGGAGCCGGTTCCCGAAGAAGACGATTTGATGGAGAGGCTGCTGCACCATGGCGGCGACCTCGACCACAAGGGCCGCGTCGACGTGTCCGGCGACATGACCAGCCATGACGAGGAGCGGCTTTACCAGCTGATTTCCAACCATGTGCATTACACCGGGTCGGTGCGTGGCCGCGAGATCCTCGACGACTGGACGACTTTCCGGCCGAAGTTCCGCAAGATCATGCCGGTCGAATATCGCCGTGCCCTGATCGAGATGGAACGCATGCGCATGGGCGTCGCGGCGGAATAGGCTTGCAATTGCCGGGGAGCCCAGGCTTCCCGGCCCATCTTCATCGATAGTTTGACCTCGTGCGAAAGGTTGCCATGGCTGCCTCAAGGGGTTAACGGGTGCGGCGAAAACCGTACCATCTGGACAGCAGGAACTGGACTATGGGCAAGGTAACAGGCTTTCTCGAAATCGACCGGCAGGTGCACAAGTACCAGCCGGCCTCCGATCGCATCCGGCATTTCCGCGAATTCACGCTGCCGATGTCGGACAAGGAGGTCGAGAAACAGGCCGCGCGCTGCATGGATTGTGGCATTCCGTTCTGCCACGGGCCGACCGGCTGCCCCATCCACAACCAGATCCCAGACTGGAACGACCTCGTCTACAATGGCGACTGGGACAACGCGATCCGCAACCTGCATTCGACCAACAATTTCCCGGAGTTCACCGGCCGCATCTGCCCCGCGCCCTGCGAGGAAGCCTGCACGCTGAACCTCGAGGACATTCCCGTCGCCATCAAGACGGTCGAGCAGGCGATCGCCGACAAGGCCTATGAAACCGGCCATATCAGGCCTTATCCGCCGGAGAAGAAGACCGGCAAGCGCGTCGCCGTCATCGGTTCCGGTCCGGCCGGTATGGCGGCTGCCCAGCAGCTTGGCCGCGCCGGCCATGACGTCCACGTGTATGAGCGCGAGAGCCGGCCCGGCGGGCTGATGCGCTACGGCATTCCCGACTTCAAGATCGAGAAGCACTACATCGACCGGCGCATCGAGCAGATGCAGGGTGAGGGCGTGACATTCCATTGCGGCGTCAATGTCGGCGTCGACAAGTCGGTTGCCGAGCTGCTCGCCGAACATGATGCCGTGCTCTATTGCGGCGGCTCGGAAACGCCGCGCGCGGCCGGCATTCCCGGCGACGATCTCGGCGGCGTGCATGACGCGATGCCCTATCTGGTGCAGCAGAACAGGCGAGTCGGCGGCGAACCGATTCAGTCGGTGGCGTGGCCGTCGCATCCGATCATCGCCGGCGGCCAGCATGTGGTCGTCGTCGGCGGCGGCGATACAGCGTCCGACTGTGTCGGCACGGCCTTCCGCCAGGGCGCCGTGCGTGTCACCCAGCTCGACATCCGCCCGCAGCCGCCGGAGAAGGAAGACAAACTTTCGGTCTGGCCCTACTGGGCGACCAAGATGCGCACCTCGTCCTCGCAGGCCGAAGGCGCGGAGCGCGAATTCCAGGTGGCGACGCTCGAATTCATCGGCGAGGAAGGCCAACTGACCGGCGTCAAGTGCTGCGAGGTCGATGACAAGCGCAAGCCGATCGCCGGTACCGAATTCGTCATTCGTGCCGATCTCGCTTTCATCGCCATCGGCTTTGCCGGGCCGGCCGCGGCCGGTGTGGCGAGGGAATTGGACGGGCAGATGAAGATCGCCACCGACAGCCGCCGTTCCAGGAATGTCGAGGCCAATGACCGCGACTACAGGACCAGCGTGGACAGGCTCTATGCGGCCGGCGACGTGCGTCGTGGCCAGTCGCTGGTCGTCTGGGCGATCCGCGAGGGCCGCCAGGCGGCACGCTCGATCGACGAGGCGTTGGTGGGGTCGAGCGTCCTCCCGCGCTGAGCCCGTTTGGAAACTCTACTCCTGCGGCCATCTGAAGGCGTTTTCTGCGCTTCCGGTGCTCGCGTACTCAAATGTACGCTCCGCTCCGGTTCTCGAAAACACCATCATATGACTCGCAGGAGCGAGTTTCGAAACGGCCTCGGAGCCGGTGCGAAGCGATACTAGAGCGATTCCTATTTTGAGAGAATCGTAGGATTCCCAAAGCCGGATGTTTGTGATTCAAGATGCTGGCTGGATTGGAGGCC
>NZ_JAMYRE010000048.1:0-9057 GCF_040321265.1 Mesorhizobium sp. M0491 | reverse complement strand
GGCCTCAAACCCGAGCCGCAAGGCACCCCACATTGGCCTGACCCTCCCTCCTTGCCCCTATAACTTAATAACGCAACGGGCCCACGAGGGGGGAGATTGGCAGCTCGGATGTCGGTGCTCTTCCTGTAACGTTAGAGATTTGCGAAAGAGGGGGGCGCTGTCCCGCCGACATCATAACCGCGAGGCCGTAGCTCAGGTCTGCTCGCTCTGTATGCCCAAGGCGGCGAAGGCCAGAACCGGACCATCGCGCCGCAGGTGGACGAGATGTACGGCCACCAGTTCGATCAGCGTCTGCCGCTCGGCATGATCCCCAGCGAAGCCGGCCAGGTCGAACACCGCGGTCACGGTTTCGTTGGCCGGCAGTTGCTCACTCAAAAGTTCCGTCAACGCCGCGTCGAGCGGATCGGTGAAATGCCCCGCCGGCAAGGTTTTCCCTCGCGCGGCGCAAGCAGCGATCCAGGCAGCCACCACCAGGGTTAGATGGACCAATTCAGTACCGGCTTCGAGGCATTCGATGGCGGAGGCGACGATGCGCTGCGGCAGTTTCTGGCTGCCGTCATTGGCGATCTGCGCCGTGCGATGGGCAAGTGCAGTGTTGGAGAAACGCTCCGCGAGTTCCGCAGTATAGGCGCTCGTGTCCAATCCGGCATCCTCGGGCAGGGTCGGGATGGCTTCGGCCCACAAGGCATCAACGAATTGCCGGATCGCCGGGTCAGCGAAGGCGCGGTCGACGGTGGCATGACCGCTGAGCAGGCCAAGATAGGCGATGGCCGAATGCGAGCCGTTGAGCAGTCTGAGCTTCATGTCCTCGAACGGCCTGACATCGTCGACCATGGTGACGCCGAACCGTTCCCAGGCCGGCCGGCCTCCCGGAAAATTGTCTTCGACCACCCATTGGCAGAACGGCTCGGTCATGACAGGCCAGGCGTCCACGACACCGAGTTCGACAGCGATCCGTGCCCGGTCGGCATCGGTGGTTGCCGGCACGATGCGATCGACCATGCTTGAGGGAAAGGCGACCGCATCGGCGATGTGTTTGGCGAGCCTGGCGTCGCCCTCCGTGCCGAGCCTGGCGTCACGCAGTTCGGCGAATTCGGTCAGCAGCCGGTGCAGCGTGGCGCCGTTGGCCGGCAGGTTGTCGCAACACAGCACGGTGAAGGGCGGCACGCCGGCGGCGCGTCGCCGGGCTAGCGCCTCGGCCAGGAAACCATGCGCTGTCTTCGGCATTTCCCGGTTTGTCAGATCGTGGACGATATCGGGATGAGCGGTGTCCAGCCCGCCGCCGGCCGCCCTCAGATAGGCCTTTTCGGTGATCGTCAGCGTCACGATGCGGGTGCGCGGATCGATCAGCGCGGCCAGCACCGCGCCGGGATCCTCCGGCGCAACCAGCATCGCGCCGATCGAGCCGATGACCTGAAGTTCTTCGGTTCCGCTGCTTCTGATCGCCAGCGTGTAGAGCCCGTCCTGCGGCGTGAGAGCGTCGCGCGTGTCGGTGCTGCGCAGCGAAACGCCTGTTATGCCCCAATCCGCCTCGCCTGCCGCCAGGCAATCGTCGACATAGGCTGCCTGATGGGCGCGGTGGAAGGCGCCGACACCAAGGTGCACGATGCCCTGGACGATGCGGCTGCGATCATACGCAGGTGTCGCGATCGAAGCCGGCAGTGCGCGCACCGTCTTCGTGGAAAGGCGTTCGGTCGTCGTGGTGCGACTGGTCTGGTCGGATGACATGAGTGGCCTCGGCAGGGATCGGCAAAGCGGCGTAACATTCGATTTCCTGCCACACAATGGGTCGAAAAGTCATCATACAACAATCAGATTTTTGTATGTTGACATTATTTCTTGCCGCCCCTACCGATAGTGGCCTTGGGAGGATGACCGTGACACTGACCCATGCGGATCTGCTGTTTCCCGCCGAGGCGCATTCGCGCGCGATTGCCCGTGATCTCTATGCCGGGATCAAGGACCTGCCCCTTGTCAGCCCGCATGGCCACACCGATCCGCGCTGGTATGCGCTGAACGAGCCATTCCCGGATCCGGCGCAACTGCTCATCGTCCCGGATCACTACATCTTCCGCATGCTGTTCAGCCAGGGCGTCCGCCTCGAGGATCTCGGCGTCGCGACGCTGGACGGCGCGCCTGTCGAAACCGACGGCCGGACGATCTGGCGGCGCTTTGCCGAGCACTATTATCTGTTTCGGGGCACACCGACCCGGCTGTGGTTCGACCACGTACTTGCCGATCTGTTCGGCATCGACGAACCGCTGACCGCCGCGACCGCCGACCGCCACTACGACACCATCGCGACGCTGCTGCAGTGGGAGAATTTTCGCCCGCGCGCGCTGTTCGAGCGTTTCAACATCGAGGTCATCGCGACCACGGAAGGCGCGCTCGACGATCTCAAATGGCACCAGATGATCCGCGACAGCGACTGGCAGGGCCGTGTGGTCACCGCTTATCGGCCGGATGCTGTCGTCGATCCCGATTTCGAAGGGTTTTCAACCAATCTCGATCGGCTCGGCGAGATCACCGGCTGCGACACCGGCAATTGGGCCGGCTATCTCGATGCGCATCGCCAGCGGCGCGCCTTCTTCAAAAGCTTCGGCGCGACTTCGTCGGATCATGGCCATCCGACGGCCGAGACCGCCAATCTTTCGGATGCGGCGGCGCAAGAGCTGTTCAATCGGGTTCGCCGTGGTTCCGACGATGAGCGCGAGCGAAAACTGTTCCGCGCCCAGATGCTGACCGAGATGGCCAAGATGAGCCTCGACGATGGGCTGGTCCTGCAGATCCATCCCGGCTCCTGGCGCAACCATTCGCCCGCAATCTTCCAAAAATTCGGCCGCGACAAGGGCTTCGATATCCCGACCCGGACCGACTATGTGACGGCGCTGAAGCCGCTGCTCGACTGCGTCGGGCTGGAGCGCGACCTCACCGTCATCCTCTTCACGCTCGACGAGACCAGCTATGCGCGCGAGCTGGCGCCGCTGGCCGGTGTCTACCCGGCGCTGAAGCTCGGGCCGGCCTGGTGGTTCCACGACAGCCCGGAAGGCATGCGGCGCTTCCGCGAGATGACCACCGAGACGGCCGGCTTCTACAACACCGTCGGTTTCAACGACGACACCCGTGCCTTTCCCTCGATCCCGGCGCGTCACGATGTGGCGCGGCGAGTCGACTGCGCGTTCCTGGCGCGTCTCGTCGCCGAGCACAGGCTGCGCGAGGACGAGGCGCATGAGCTGGCGCGGGAACTGACCTATACGCTGGCGAAAAAGGCGTATCGGCTCTGAAGGGGCAACTCGCCCGCAATGCAAAGGGAGGAAACCATGTTGCATTTTTCAAGACTGACGGGAGCTGCGCTGCTCGCCGCCGCACTGATGGCCGGAACGGCAAGTGCCCAGACGGTTCTGCGCTCGTCCGACACCCACCCGGACGGCTATCCGACGGTCGAGGCAGTCAAATATTTCGGCGAGCTTGTAAAGGAGCGTACGGCCGGCCGCTATGCGGTCGAGCTCTATCATTCCGCGCAGCTAGGCGAAGAAAAGGACACGATCGAGCAGGTTCGCACCGGCGTGATCGACCTCAACCGCATCTCGATGGCGCCGTTCAACGGGCTCATTCCCGAAACCACTGTGCCCTCGCTGCCCTACATCTTCCGCTCGGAAGACCATATGCACAAGGTCATGGACGGGGCGGTCGGCGACCAGATCGCGGCGGCGTTCGAACAGGTCGGGCTGGTGCTGCTCGCCTTTTATGACAGTGGCGCGCGCTCCTTCTACAATTCGAAGAAACCGATCAACTCATTAGCCGATCTGGCCGGCATGAAGTTCCGCGTCATCCAGTCCGACATCTTCGTCGACATGGTGGCGGCACTCGGCGCCAACGCGACGCCGATGCCGTATGGCGAGGTGTATTCGGCGATCGAGACCGGGGTCATTGACGGCGCGGAAAACAATTTTCCGAGCTACGACACCGCCAAGCATGCGGAAGTCGCCAAGTTCTATTCGCTCGACGAGCACACCATGGTGCCGGAAGCCTTCGTCATGGCGAAGTCGAGCTGGGACAAGCTGACGCCAGAGGATCAGGCGATCTTCAAGGCGGCCGCCAAGGAGAGCGTCGCCAGGCAGCGCGAGCTGTGGACCGCCAAGGTCAAGGAATCGCGCGCCAAAGTCGAAGCGGCCGGTTCGCAGATCACGACGCCGGACAAGCAGCCCTTCATCGACGCCATGGGTCCGGTCTACGAGAAGCACGTCAAGGACGACAAGCTGAAGGCCATGGTCGAAGCCATCAAGGCCGTGCAGTGATCAAGCGGCGGCGCGGGCATTCCGCGCCGCCATCCCCCTTGCGGAGAGAACCGGTGACCTCCAGCCCAGAACATAGACTGCCCCTGTCCGGCGTCGCGCGCATGATGTCGCGCGTCAGCACAGCGGCGCTATGGGTCGCAGGCATCGGGCTGGTGCTGATGACCGCCTTCGTCGCCTGGCAGGTGTTCGGTCGTTATGTCCTGAACCGCTCGCCAAGCTGGACCGAGCAGGGCTCGGTGATGCTGATGAGCTGGTTCATTTTCCTCGGCGCTGCCGTCGGGGTGCGCGAGAACTATCACCTCGGCTTCGACGTCCTGCTCTACGTGCTGCCCAAAGGCGGCAAGCGTTGGCTGCGGATGATCTCGGACCTCGTCGCGCTCGCCTTCGGCATCGGTATGATCTGGTATGGCAGCCAACTGGTCGCATTGACCTGGGGCGCTACCTTGCCGTCGCTCGGCATATCGGGGGGCTGGGACTACGTCCCGCTGGTCGCGGGAGGCGTGCTCGTCGCGCTCTTCACGCTGGAGCGCATCGTGCTTCGTCTCTCCGGTGCGCCGATCGACGATGTGCTCGATGAACTGCCGCCGGCGGAAGTCGCAACCGAACTCGACACGGCGAACGTGAAGGTCTGACGCCATGGAACTCTGGATCCTCTTCGGCGTCTTCACCCTTCTGATGCTTATAGGCACGCCGATCGCTTTCTGCCTCGGCGTCGCAAGCTTTGCCACCGTCCTCTACATGGGCCTGCCGCCGCTCATCGTGTTCCAGCGCCTGAATTCCGGCATGAGCGTCTTTTCGCTGCTGGCCATTCCCTTCTTCATCTATGCCGGCGACTTGATGGTGCGCGGCGGCATCGCCAGCAAGATCGTTGCCTTCGCCGGCTCGCTCGTTGGCCATTTGCGCGGCGGCCTCGGGCAGGTCAACATTGCGACCGCTACACTGTTCGGCGGCATTTCGGGCTCCGCGGTGGCCGAGGCAGCGGCGGTCGGCGGCTTGATGATCCCGCAGATGAAGGCGCGTGGATATGGAGCGGATTACGCAGTCAACGTCACGTCGATGGCGGCGCTGATCGCGCTGCTCCTGCCGCCGTCGCACAACATGATCATCTACTCGATCTCGGCAGGTGGAAAGATCTCCATCGCCGACCTGTTCACGGCCGGCATCATTCCGGGCCTGCTGTTGGCCCTGTCGCTGATGATCACCGCCTATTTCGTGGCGCGCTCCCGCGGCTATCCGACCGAGCCGTTTCCGGGCTTCACCGCCGTCGCGCATCTCTTCGCTGTCGCGGTGCCCGGCCTGCTGCTGATCGCGATCATCTTCGGTGGCGTACGATCGGGCGTTTTCACGGCGACCGAGAGTTCCTGCGTCGCGGTCATCTATGCGTTGCTCGTTACTGTCTTCGTTTACCGGCAGATGACTTGGGAAGGTTTCGTTCATGCTACCCATGGTGCCGTGCGCACCACGGCCATGGTGCTGCTCATCATCGGCATGGCGGCGGCGTTCTCGTGGTTGATGGCCTTCCTGAAAGTGCCGGCAGCGCTCATAGCCTCCATGAACGCGATCTCGGAGGATCCGCTGGTCGTGCTTCTCCTGCTCAACGTCTTGATGCTGTTCCTCGGCACCTTCATGGATATGGGGCCGACGATTATCATCTGCACGCCGATCTTCCTGCCCGTGGCGCAAGCCTACGGCGTCGACCCGGTGCATTTTGGCGTCATCATGATCCTCAACTTCGGCATCGGGCTGAATACGCCGCCGGTGGGCGCTGTGCAGTTCGTGGCGTGCGCAGTGGGCAAGATATCCGTCTGGGAAGCGATGCGCTCGATCTGGCCGTTCTATGGGGCCGGGCTCGTGGTACTGGGGCTCGTCACTTACATTCCGGCCATTTCGCTCTGGTTGCCGAGCGTGTTCAAATAGGGGGCGACATGGCATCGGACACCGCAACCGACCTCAGGGTCGAGAGAAAACCCAAGCTGTCGGAGACCGTCGTCGCGGCGATCCGCAAGCAGCTGCAGGCGGGCGAGATCCTGCCCGGCCATAAATTGCCGACCGAAGGCCAACTGACCGAAACCTTCGGCGTCAGCCGCACCGTCATCCGCGAGGCGCTGGCCAAGCTTGCCGCCGACGGGCTGGTCGAACCGCGCCAGGGCGCCGGCGTCTTCGTCACAGAGCACATCTCGACAATGTTCGGCGCGCTGGCCGCCGACATGGGCAGCAAGGATTCGATCGCACTCAACGTGCTCGAAGTGCGGCTGGCGATCGAGATCGAATCGGCCGGGCTCGCCGCCATCCGTCGCAACGCCGCGCAGGAGGCGGCGATCCAGGAAGCCTTCTTCGAATTCGAGCGGCTGCTGCTTGCCAGCGAGCCGACCGGTCCGGCCGACCTCGCCTTCCATCGCGCCATCGCCAGCGCAACCAGCAACCCCTTCTATGTCGAGATGCTCGACGTGCTCGGCCGGCGCGCCATCCCGTGCGACGTGACTTCGCCCTGGTCGACCGAACTGGCGCAATCCGACAGCTATCAGCGCGGGCTCCAGCGCGAGCATCTGGTGATCCTCAACGCCATTACCTCTGGCGATGCCGAGGCCGCGCGCGAGGCGATGCGCGCGCACCTCACCGCCAGCCAGCAGCGTTACCGCGAGCGGCTGCATGCACGTCAGGCTTTTTATTCCAGTTCGGTCAAGGCCGCCGCCGGCAAATGACCCGTTTCAAGTCAGGACCGACAATGAACCAGAGCCATACCGACTACACCTCGCGATTTGCCATTGACCCGGCTGCCGCCGCGGCAATGGGCACCGATGAGCTGCGTCACAACTTCCACATTGACGGCCTGTTCCAGCCTGGCCGCATCAGCCTGACCTACACTCATTACGACCGCATGATCGTCGGCGGCGCCGTGCCGACTGGCGCACCGCTTCAACTGGAAGCGATCAAGCCGACCGGCACCAAGAACTTCCTCGACCGTCGCGAGCTGATCGCCGTCAACATCGGCGGCACGGGCGTCATCACGGCCGGCGGCCAGTCCTTCGAATTGCAGGCGCGCGACATGCTCTATCTCGGCATGGGCACCACCGACGTGTCCTTCGCCTCGGTGGACAAGACCGCGCCGGCTAAATTCTATCTGCTCAGCGCGCCTGCGCATCAGGCCTGGCCCAGCCGGCTGATCCGCATCGGCGACGCCAAGCGCCTCGATCTCGGCAGCAAGGACACCTGCAACGAGCGTTCGATCTTCCAGTTCATCCATGCCGAGGGCGTGAAGACCTGCCAGCTGGTGGTCGGCATGACTCAGTTGGCTCCAGGATCGGTGTGGAACACCATGCCATGCCATGTGCATGACCGGCGCATGGAGGCCTATCTCTATTTCGACCTGGCCGAGACGGCGCGCGTCTTCCATTTCATGGGCGAGCCTGACGAGACGCGCCATATCGTCATGAGCAATGAGGAGGCGGTGCTGTCGCCGGGATGGTCGATCCACTCCGGTGCCGGCACTTCCAATTATGCTTTCATCTGGGCGATGGCCGGCGACAATGTCGACTATACCGATGTCGACCCGGTGGCGTTGGGGGATCTGCGGTGAGCGACCCCTTCAGCCTTACCGGAAAACGTATCCTGGTCACCGGCGCCAACACTGGCATCGGCCAAGGCATCGCCGTGTGCGTCGCACGCGCCGGGGGCGCGGTGGTCGGCGTCGGCCGCTCGTCGATGGACGATACGGCAGACAAGATTGCGGCGGTGGGCGGGCAATTCGAAGCGGTGAGCGCCGACCTTGCCGACACTTCGGCCGCCGGCCTGTTGCTCGACCGGATCTGGGACGAAAGCGGTCCGCTCGACGGGCTGGTCAACAATGCCGGCATCATCCGCCGCGCCGATGCCGTCGATCTCAGAGAGGCCGATTGGGACGACGTCATGGACGTCAACCTGAAGACGGTTTTCTTGCTCTGCCAAAGCTTTGCAAGGCGTGCCTTGGCCGCTGAGCGGAAAGGCAAGATCGTCAACATCGCCTCGGTGCTGGGCTTTCAGGGCGGCATCCGTGTCGCGTCTTACACGGCCTCGAAGCATGGCGTGCTCGGCATCACCCGGCTGCTCGCCTGCGAATGGGCGCAAAAAGGCATCAACGTCAACGCCATCGCGCCGGGCTATATCGAGACCAACAACACGCAGGCGCTGCGCGCCGATCCCGACCGCAGCGCCGCCATCCTGGCGCGGATCCCGGCCGGTCGCTGGGGGGAAGCGGGCGACATTGGCGATGCCGCCGTGTTCCTGCTGGCGCCGGCGTCGAACTACATGCATGGAGCGGTGGTGCCTGTGGATGGCGGCTGGCTTGCGCGATGAGGAGACGACGATGACCACAAAGATTTTCGCGCATGCCGGCGAGGGCGCCTGGACGCCGACCCCGGACGGCAACAGGCGACGCGTTCTCCTGCATACCGACGAGTTGATGCTGGTCGAATTCGGCTTCGACAAGGGTGGCGTCGGCGCCCTGCATTCGCACCCACACGTCCAGGCTAGCTATGTCGCCGAGGGCCGCTTCGAGGTGACCATCGACGGTAGGACCGAAACCATCGAGACCGGCGGCAGCTTCATTGTGCCGTCCGGTCTGGTGCACGGCGTCAAGGCGCTGGAAGCAGGGCGGCTGGTCGACAGCTTCACGCCGCACCGGGCCGATTTCCTCGGCTAGAGCGATTCCTATTTTGAGAGAATCGTAGGATTCCCAAAGCCGGATGTTTGTGATTCAAGATGCTGGCTGGATTGGAGGCCA
>NZ_JAMYRE010000047.1:0-9584 GCF_040321265.1 Mesorhizobium sp. M0491 | reverse complement strand
CCTGGTCATCCTCAATGCAAAAGCACGCGATGCGCGCAACGAGTTCGTAATTGCAACTTGACACCCCAGATAGTCGCTCTCCCCCACTCACGTGGGGGCGAGGAACCCAGTTTCTGCTATCGGCCTCGAAACCCTCAAGCCGCGTAGCGGGCCGCAGGCTTGTCGGCGTGCAGGCTGCCGTAGAAGGCCTGCCGGGCACCGAGGAAAATGTCCAGCTTGGCCGGCTCGGCGAGCGCCGGCACGGTGACGGCTTCACCCCTGGCAAGGCCGACAAGGGCCGCATCGACCATATCGTCGGCCGTCATGATGATTTCCTTCGGAAGCTGGTCGATATCGCTGCCGGCAAGCTCCCAGAAATCGGTCCGTGTCGCGCCCGGCAGCACCACCTGCACCTTCACCTCCGTACCCTCGACCTCGCGGTGCAGAGCCTCGGTGAAGTTGACGACATAGGCCTTGGTGCCGCTGTAGATGCCGCCGAACGAGGTGTCGAAGGCAAGCACCGAGGCGATGTTGACGACCGCACCTCGGTTGCGCGCCAAAAACCCCGGCAGCACGGCACGGGTCAGCCGCGTCAAGGCGATGACATTGACCTTGATCATGCGTTCGGCAGCGTCCGCATCGGCGGTTGCCACCACGGACTGGCCGCCAAGGCCGGCATTGTTGACCAGCAGCGTCACGCTGTCGTCGCTGGCGATCTCCTGCTCGACGCGGCGGACGTCGTCGTCGTTGGAGAGGTCGGCGCTGATCACGCTGACCTTGCGGCTATAGGTCTGGCGCAGCTTCCCGGCCAGTTCCTCCAGCCGGTCGGCGCGCCGCGCCACCAGCACCAGATCGTAGCCCTGCCCCGCCAGCCGGTCGGCATAGACCGCGCCGATGCCCGACGAAGCACCGGTGACGACCGCCGTGCCCTTGTTGCCCTGTCCACTCATTGTCCTGTCCTTCTTCGACTGATCTGGTTCGCTTCGACTGATCCGGCGCCGTGGCATCTGCCGCGCTGCCGGAAAGCCGCTTGATTTGAATTAGTGGCATAGGCCACTAATTGTGAAGTAGGCATATGCCACTATCTTGTCAATGATACGGACGAGGATTATTTGAGGGTAGCAGCCGGGCCTCATTCGCCGGCGCCAAGGACCATCATGTCAAAGGACAGCTTGCCCGGCCTCACGCTCTGCAACAACGCCGCGCTGCGCCGTGCGGCGCGCAAGCTCGGCAAGTTTTATGATGATGTGGTGGAGCCGTCAGGCCTCAAGGCGACACAGCAGGGCCTGCTCTACCAGATCCATATCGGCGACGAGCCGGCGATGGGCGCCATCGCCACGTCGCTGATCATGGACCTGTCGGCGCTCGGTCATACGTTGAAGCCACTGATCCGCGACGGCTATGTCGAGACCTTCGCCGATCCGGACGACCGCCGCGTCAAGCGCGTGCGGCTGACGCCGCAGGGTCTGGTCAAGCTCGATGAGGCGATGAAGCTGTGGCACATCGCCCAGCAGCGCTTCGAGGACGTGGCCGGCAAGGACAAGGCGGAAAGGCTGCGCGCGGCTCTGGATGAGATCGCCGCGCTGGATTTCGATCTGCCGCCGGCCACGCCCTGAGGCGTTGGGCCGCCGTTGTCAACAGACTCTACTCGGCAGGCATCGCCACGGGCCGAGCCGCCCGGCGGCCGGCCACCACGATGCCAAGCCCGACGATCGGGAAGATCGCGGCGATCAGGCCGAGATCGGCCGGCGCGCCGTAGCGCAGCACGGCACCGCCCACCACCGCGCCGAGTGCGACGCCCAGATAGAGCGCCGAGGCATTGAGCGACAGCACGATCGGGGCGGCATCGGGCGCCAGCTTGATGATGCGGCTGGCCTGCGCCGGCGGGAAGGCCCAGCCGACGATGCCCCACGGCACCATCATCGCCATCAGCGCCGGTCCGGCAATATGCGGCGGCAGAAAGGTCGGGATGACCGACAGCAGGACCAGCATGCCGGCGCTCAGCGCCAACGACCAGCCGACGGTGCGGGTCGCGCCGAACCGGTCGGCGGCCTGGCCGCCGCCAATGTTGCCGATGACGGCGCCGACGCCGAAGGCGAGCAGCATGCTGGGCAGCGCGATCTGGCTGAGACCGCCGCCCTCGATGGCAAGCGGCGCGACATAGGCAAAGACGGTGAAGGCGCCGATCAGCGCCAGCACCGTCGTCAACAGGATCGGCATCACGCCGGGACGCAGCGCTGCCGCCAGCCTGCGCTTCAAGGGCAGCCTGGTGCCAACGATGCCCCGCGGCAGCCGGTACCACAGGATCGCGCCTGCAAGCGCGCCAAGGCCGGCGATGGCAAAAAAGGTGCCGCGCCAGCCGGCAACGGTGGCAACGAGCGCGCCCAGCGGCGCACCCAGGGCAACGGCCACCGTAGTGCCGCCAACGACGACGGCGATTGCACGCGCCCGGTGATGGTCATCGACCAGCGCCACCGCGGTGCCTTGCGCGGTTGCGGCGAACAGGCCCGACGACAGCGCCATGACGATGCGCGCGATCAGCAGCAGTTCGAAGGAGGAACTCAAGGCAGCGGCGATGTTGCCGAGCACGAAGAACACCAGCGTCCACAGGATGACGCGGCGCCGGTCCCATTCGCCTGTCAGCGTCGCCAGGATCGGCGTGCCGATCGCATAGGCGAGCGCAAAGGCGGTGATCAGCGTGCCGGCCAGCGGAATGGAGATGCCGGCATCCGCCGCGATGTCGGGCAGAAGGCTGGAGATGACGAAGCCTTCGGTCGAGATCGTAAACGATCCGAGCGCTAGCCAGAAAAGGCGCTTGTCCATGGCGGGATGTCCTTAGTTCAAAAGTTATTGAACAATTGGACATAATAGGGCATCATGTCAATGAAGCCAGGGAAAAATAGCTGAACCTTCCTGACAGCCCTGTGTCAGCACAGGTCGGCGCGAGACGGAGAAAGGCCGCGTGCGGGCCAACAATGATGGATGCGTTGAAATCGGACCCGACTGTGCTTAGTTTCGAGCCATGACCTTGCCACACCCCAATACGGACCAGATCAGCCTGCCGATCGTGCTTGGCGTGCTCGGCGATCCGACCCGGCTCGCCATCGTGCGCTATCTCGCCAGCAAGCAAGGCGTGCCGCTGAACTGCAGCCAGTTCCTGGATTTCGGCTCGAAGACCAATCTGAGCTACCACCTCGCCAAACTGCGCGAGGCCGGCGTCACCCGTGCCGAGGTGGTCGGCACCAACCGCATGATCACACTGCGCCGCGCCGATCTCGACGCCCGCTTCCCCGGCCTGCTCGACAGCGTCATCGCCGCCGCCGGCGACGATCCGGCAGTGCCGGCGGTCGGCGGCCACGATATCGAAGTGCACGCGTAGGCTGTTTCCTCGCCCGATGAAACGCAGAGCTCGCATATGAATTCTTACGAAGATGGCCCCCACTCCGTCGAGCTTCTATCGTCGACGGAGGAGAGGGAAGGCGCGACTTCGCCAACCTTGGCTCCCTTCCTCTCCCTCCGGAGGGGGGAGAGGTGGCGCTGCGAAGCAGCGACGGAGTGGGGGAAGCCGTTCGCGAAACGCGCAGCCCCGCAAGACAGGCACAACCCGGCGAGCACGAAACCTCAGGCAAGCGGCAATCAGGTAGAGGCTTTGCTTTAACAAAAGTTCGACCCCCACTCCGTCGAGCTTCGCTCGCCACCTCTCCCCCGATCGACGGGGGAGAGGAAAGGCGCGAGTCAGGTGGGGTACATCGTAGAGCAGAAGCCTCGGCTTCCCATATGCGATAGCCCTGCCGTAAAACGGGGCCGCCAACCCACGGAGCCTCCCCCTATGCGCATTGCCGTACTGGCCGATATCCACGGCAACGTCCTGGCACTCGACGCTGTGCTCGATGATCTGCGCCGGCGCGGCGGCGCCGACCTGACCGTCAATCTCGGCGACAGCGTTTCCGGCCCGCTATGGCCGCGCGAGACGTTTGCGCGGTTGGAGGCGCTGAACCTGCCGACAGTGCGCGGCAACCACGACCGCCGTGTCGCCGCCGACCCCGCTGATGACACCATGTGGCCCTCCGACGCCTATGCGCAGGAGCGGCTGACCGAGACGCAGCGCCAGATGCTTTTCGCCCAGCCGCTGACGCTGGAGATCGCACCCGGAATCATCGCTTTCCACGCCCGTCCCGACCATGACGAGAAATATCTCGCCGATACCATCGTCAATGGCCAGCTGGTGCGTGCGCCGCTGACGGCGATCCGGCGGCGGCTGAAGGCGCTCGACCCGGCTTGCCGCATCGCGCTGTGCGGCCACAGCCACCGCGCGGAACTGATCCGCGTCCCCGATGGTCCCGTCATTTTCAACCCGGGCAGCATCGGCTGCCCCGCCTATGACGATTCCACACCGCCGGCGCATGTCTCCGAGCAGGGCTCGCCGCATGCGCGCTACGGCATCGTCACCTTGGGCAGCAACGGCCAGTCCGACCGCTTCGAGGCCATCGCCGTCGACTACGACCACGAGGCGGCCGCCAGGCAAGCCGAACAGGCGGGCCGGCCGGAATGGGCTCACGCGCTCAGAACAGGGTTCATGCCCCTGCCCGGCTGAACGCTCTTGCGTTCATGCCCGGCTGAGTAGGCTCACGGCCTGGCGGGCCGGGTTGGGACTGGCGGAACGGCGAGCCGAATTTTCGGGCTTACATGGCGCCGCGTCGTCCCTTATAAAACCGGCCGGGCTTGCGGCGGGCTCGATCCGCCGCGGCATGATGTCAGCGCACGGCCAAACGATGAGGCGCACAGTTACGCTCCGAACAACCCTGCATGCGCTGATTGCTGCTCCGCTGTTGATGACGGCGTGGCCGGTGATTGCCCCCGCTATGGCTGAAGAGATGGCCCAAGAGGCGCCGGACCTCGTCATCTCCGTCGTCACCGGCCTGGCGCCGGACGACCTTCTCAAGGTCCGCACCACCGCATCGCCGGTCGCCACGGTCGAGGCGCGGCTGAGCAGCGGCGACATGGTCACCAATCTCGGCTGCAACGACATCAACGGCTACAAATGGTGCAAGATCGAGAGCACGGGCAAGGAGAAGCTGAGCGGCTGGGCGCCGGCGCGCTATCTCATCCCCCTCAATCCGGCCCCCTATGTCGAAGGCGAGACAAGACCGGCCGATGCGCCGGTGGTTGCCTCCACCGGCAGCGCCAATGAGGCCGGGCAGGCCTCGGCGCCGGATCAATCGCAGGCCACCAATAGGGCGCCGGTCGCACCGCCCGACCTGACAGCGCGGCTTGGCGGCGCCGGTCCGGCAGTCGAAAGCACGCCAAAATCCGCCACCGAAATCGGCCGCGCCGCGATGCAGGATGCGTACGTACTGGCGCTGGCGGCGCCTGACGTCCCGCTTGATTCCGTTCCGACGCCGGCTTCTGGCCCCGAGATTCCCTGCGCCCGCTATGTCGGCCAGCCAATGGAGCGCTGCAAGGTCAGCGTGGTGCACACCGCCGACAAGGCGAACATCACTGTGACCTGGCCCGATGGCGGCACGCGCATCATCTCCTTCCGTGCCGGCCAGCCGGCCGGTTCCGACGCGGACGGCAATTTCCGCTTCACTCGGGAGGGCAGCCTCAACATGATCCGCATCGGCAAGGCCGAGCGGTTTGAGATTACGGATCAGCTGGCGCTGGGGAATTAGAATTTAAGGGAGTAAGGGAGTAGGGGAATAAGGGAGTATGTTTGGAATTCCCTCGAACCCACCCTATTCCCCTATTCCCCTATTCCCCTACTCCCCTACCTCGCATTTTCGGGGTTACATCAGTCAGAACTCTTCCCTATAAGGCCCTCCTAGCCTGATACCAGAATCGCGAGCACAACCGGCCGGGTCTTCCCGTCCCGGTTTTTTGTGCAAGCCGCCCGCCGAACGGACCTTTGACATGCCAAGACGCACTGACATCAAGTCGATCCTGATCATCGGGGCCGGCCCCATCGTCATCGGCCAGGCCTGCGAGTTCGACTATTCCGGCACGCAGGCGTGCAAGGCGCTGAAGGAGGAAGGCTTCCGCGTCATCCTGGTCAATTCCAACCCGGCCACCATCATGACCGATCCGGAACTGGCCGACGCCACCTATATCGAGCCGATCACGCCTGAAGTGGTCGCCAAGATCATCGCCAAGGAGCGGCCCGACGCGCTGCTGCCGACCATGGGCGGCCAGACCGCGCTCAACACCGCTTTGTCGCTGCGCCGCATGGGCGTGCTGGAGCGCTACAATGTCGAGATGATCGGCGCCGACGCCACAGCCATCGACAAGGCCGAGGACCGCGCGCTGTTTCGCGAGGCGATGAAGAAGATCGGCCTGGAAACGCCGAAGTCGATGCTGGCCAACGCCACCGACGTCAAGAACACCGACCGCAAGACGCATGAGGCAGAGCGCGCAGCGGTCAAGGCCGAAGCGCCGGCCGATCTCGATGCCGCGCTCGACGCGCTGGAAACCCGCTGGAACCTCGGCGAAGGCGACCGCAAGCAGCGCTACATCAGCCATGGCATGGCGATCGCCGCCCAGGCGCTCGACCATGTCGGCCTGCCGGCAATCATCCGCCCGTCCTTCACCATGGGCGGCACCGGCGGCGGCATCGCCTACAACCGCGCCGAATTCTACGAGATCGTCCAGTCCGGCCTCGACGCCTCGCCGACCACCGAAGTGCTGATCGAGGAGAGCGTGCTCGGCTGGAAGGAGTATGAGATGGAGGTTGTCCGCGACAGAGCGGACAATTGCATCATCGTCTGCTCGATCGAGAACATCGACCCGATGGGTGTGCATACGGGCGACTCGATCACCGTCGCCCCGGCGCTGACCTTGACCGACAAGGAGTATCAGATGATGCGCAACGCCTCGATCGCGGTGCTGCGCGAGATCGGCGTCGAGACCGGCGGCTCCAACGTGCAGTTCGCCGTCAACCCGGCCGACGGCCGCCTGGTGGTCATCGAGATGAACCCGCGCGTCTCGCGCTCGTCCGCTCTGGCCTCCAAGGCGACCGGTTTCCCGATCGCCAAGATCGCGGCAAAACTCGCCGTCGGTTACACGCTGGACGAGTTGGAGAACGACATCACCGGCGGCGCCACGCCCGCCTCCTTCGAGCCGTCGATCGATTACGTCGTCACCAAGATCCCGCGCTTTGCCTTCGAGAAATTCCCCGGCGCCGAGCCGGTGCTGACCACCGCCATGAAGTCGGTCGGCGAAGTCATGGCCATCGGCCGCACTTTTCAGGAATCGCTGCAGAAAGCCTTGCGCGGACTGGAAACCGGCCTGACGGGTCTCGACGAGATCGAGATCCCCGGCCTCGGTTATGGTGCGGCCAACCATGCCGACGACCGCAACGCCATCCGCGCCGCGCTGGGCACGCCGACGCCGGACCGGCTGCGCATGGTGGCCCAGGCGATCCGCATGGGCACTTCGCTGGAAGACGTGCACGCCATGTGCAAGATCGACCCGTGGTTCCTTGAACAGATCGCAGGCATCGTCGCCATGGAAGCCCGCATCCGCGAGCACGGCATTCCCGAGGATGCCGTCAACCTGCGCATGCTCAAGGCCATGGGTTTCTCGGACGCCCGCCTCGCGTCATTGACGAAAACAGACGCCGAAGTGATTCAGAAAGCTCGCGAAAAGCTCGACGTTCATCCGGTTTATAAGCGCATAGACACTTGCGCGGCCGAGTTCGCCTCGCCCACCGCCTACATGTACTCGACCTATGAAGTGCCGTTTGCCGGCGCGCTGGCCGACGAGGCGCAGGTCTCGTCGCGCAAGAAGGTCGTCATCCTCGGCGGCGGCCCCAACCGCATCGGCCAGGGCATCGAGTTCGACTATTGCTGCTGCCACGCCGCCTTCGCGCTACGCGACGCCGGCTATGAAGCGATCATGATCAACTGCAACCCGGAGACGGTCTCGACCGACTACGACACGTCGGACCGGCTCTATTTCGAGCCGCTGACGGCCGAAGACGTGCTGGAGATCCTGCGCGCCGAGCAGGCGTCGGGCGAACTGGTCGGCGTCATCGTCCAGTTCGGCGGCCAGACGCCGCTGAAGCTCGCGGACGCGCTGGAGAAGGCCGGCATCCCGATCCTCGGCACCTCGCCCGACATGATCGATCTGGCCGAAGACCGCGACCGCTTCCAGAAGCTCTTGCACAAGCTCGGCCTCAGCCAGCCGAAGAACGGCATCGCCTATTCGGTCGAGCAGGCCCGCCTTGTCGCCGGCGAGCTCGGCTTCCCGCTGGTGGTGCGCCCGTCCTATGTGCTCGGCGGCCGCGCCATGCAGATCATCCATGACGAGGGCATGCTGCAGACCTATCTGCTCGACACCGTGCCCGGCCTGGTGCCGGAGGACATCAAGCAGAAATACCCCAACGACAAGACCGGCCAGATTAACACGCTGCTGGGCAAGAACCCGCTGCTGTTCGACACCTATCTCAGTGGCGCCATCGAGGTCGATGTCGACTGCCTCTGCGACGGCAAGTCGACCTTCGTCTCCGGCATATTGGAGCACATTGAGGAGGCCGGCATCCATTCGGGCGACAGCGCCTGCTCGCTGCCGGTGCACTCGCTGCCTTCCGAGCTGGTCGACGAGCTGGAGCGCCAGACATCAGCCCTTGCCCGTGCGCTCAATGTCGGCGGCCTGATGAACGTGCAGTACGCGATCAAGGACGGCACGGTCTATGTGCTGGAGGTCAACCCGCGGGCGTCACGCACCGTGCCCTTCGTCGCCAAGACCATCGGGCGGCCGATCGCGAAAATCGCCGCCCGCATCATGGCCGGCGAAAAGCTGGAAGACGCCTTCGCCCATTACGGCGCCATGCCCGACCCCAGGAACCCCGGCCACATCGCGGTCAAGGAAGCCGTCTTCCCCTTCGCCCGCTTCCCCGGCGTCGACATCCTGCTCGGCCCGGAAATGCGCTCGACCGGCGAGGTCATGGGCCTCGACCGCGATTTTGCGCTGGCCTTCGCCAAGAGCCAGCTCGGCGCCGGCGTCGACCTGCCACGCTCCGGCACGCTGTTCGTCTCGGTACGCGATGAGGACAAGAAGGGCATATTGCCGGCGGTCAAGCGCCTCGCTGGCCTCGGCTTCAAGGTGCTGGCCACATCAGGCACCGCCCGCTTCCTTGCCGAAAACGGCGTCGACGCGCAGAAAATCAACAAGGTGCTGGAGGGACGCCCCCACATCGAAGACGCCATCCGCAACCGCCAGGTGCAGATCGTCTTCAACACGACGGACGGCCAGAAGGCGGTGTCGGACTCGAAGTCGCTCCGTCGCGCCACGCTAATGCAGAAGGTACCGTATTACACGACGCTGTCGGGCGCGGCGGCCGTGGCGGAGGCGATCGCGGCGCTGAAGGCGGGGAGTTTGGAGGTCAGGCCGCTGCAGGAGTATTTTGCTTAAGCGATTAGCTTGCTTCTCCCCGTCACTATACGGGGAGAAGATGCCGGTAGGCAGATGAGGGGCAGCGCCTACCAACAGATATTGGCACCATCCTCAGTGCAGCGAAATATCCGGTTGTGTGCGTCAAGTTCTGCAAAATGGGCGATCATGAAGCTGGTCATGCGGCTTGGCGTAGAGCGAGCTTCTTGTGCTCGCGC
>NZ_JAMYRE010000046.1:0-13719 GCF_040321265.1 Mesorhizobium sp. M0491 | reverse complement strand
CGCGGGAATCGGTGACGTTGAACATCACCAGCCTGCCATGACCGCCCTCTCTCAGCGAATTTGCAGAACTCTCAGCACACTACCACTTCCGTCGGCGCCGACCTGGGCTAGTCGCCTGACTTTTCGGCGCCAAAGAAGAATAAAAGGCACGCGACAGCGTTCCCTCCCCCTTGTCGGGAGGGTTAGGGTGGGGGTCCTTCTTCGCAAGAGTCCATATGCGATACCCTCCCCACAAGCGGGAGGTAGAGGCCTGAGCTCAAACCCGCTAAAACAGCGCCTTCAGCTCCGCCAATTTGTCATTCACCAGCCAGCCATAGTAATTCTCTTCCGGCAGCTTTTCCGGCTCGCCGGCGGCGCGGCGCCTGTCGTTCTCCGCCTTCAGCGCGTCGGCGCGCTGCTCCGGATTGCCGACATTGTAGAGCGTGGCGGTCAGCCCGGGATTGCCCGAAATGTCGAAGCCGGCAATGCTTTTGTAGGCATCGATCGATTTCCTGATCGTCGCGGCGACGTAAGGCAGCGTCAGGTCGGGATCCATGATGGTCTTGTAGACCGAATTGGGATCGCCGACGTCGAGCCTGGGCAGGCCCGAAACCTTGTGCACCAGATCGCTCATCTGCAGGGCGGTCAGCGGATTGAGCTGACCCAGGCCGAAGGTCTGGCCGGCATAATAGGGCTGGAAGAAGGTGGCGCCGAAACGGTCGTCGGGAAAGTTCGTCCCGCCGACGCTCTTGCCGCGAAACGAACGGTTCCACACCTGTTCGCGGCATTCCCACAGATCGTAGCTGTCGGACATCCCTGCGCATTTCTTGAATTCCGGCCGCTGCACGAAATCGGTGATGTCCTCGCCGTCATAGGCGAAGGACAGCTTGCTGGAGAGATAGGAGATCGCCTTGACGTAGTAGGTCTGCAGCCGGTCATAGGCATCGACATTGTAGGTATGCTCGCCGACGATGGCGCCGACGATGTGCAAGGGATCGATGCCGTAGGTGGCTGCTGCCTTCTTGATCTTGCCGCGCAATTCGGCGTCGTTCTGCAGCAGGGCGTAGACCTTGCGGTACTTCGCCTGGAAGCTGGTGTTGGTCGCTTGCGTGCGCCGGCTGGAGGCGCCCGGAATGTCGGGCTGCACGGCATTGCGATTTCCCGGCGGCACCAATGTCGCTGCCTCGGCAGCGAACAGCGTCGCCGCCAGCGTCAAGCCGAGAATGACCAGGATCAGTTTTTTCATGCACCCGCCGCCCAAGCAATTCCAGGAAAGTGTGAAACGGTTTCCCGGAATTGCGTCAAACCAAGAGATCGAGAATTGCCGCGCAAACTAGGTAAAGCTCTTGGTCGAGTCGAGAGCGCCCCTTCACCCGGCACTACGAAAGCTGGCCAGATGATACCATCTGGCCACACATGATTTTGCTGGCCGGAAAATGTTGCCTGGACCGGCGCCGGAACGTTCCGGCGCCGTCGTTCAAAGGATGAACCGCGACAGGTCGGTATTCCTGGAGAGATCGCCGACATGCTTTTCCACATAGGCGGCGTCGATGGTGACGCTGGTCCCGTTGCGGTCGGGCGCGTCGTAGGAGATTTCGTCCAGCACCCGCTCCATCACTGTCTGCAGTCTTCTTGCGCCGATGTTCTCGACGCTCGCGTTGAGGTCGACGGCAATGCCGGCCAGCGAATCGATTGCGTCGTCGGTGAAGGTCAGGTCGACGCCCTCGGTCTTCATCAGCGCGATATACTGCTTGATCAGGCTGGCCTCTGTCTCGGTCAGGATACGGACGAAATCGTCCTTCTCCAGCGCCCGCAATTCGACCCGGATCGGCAGGCGGCCCTGCAATTCCGGCAACAGGTCTGACGGCTTGGACACGTGGAACGCACCCGAGGCGATGAACAGGATGTGGTCGGTCTTCAGCGGTCCGTATTTGGTCGCCACCGTGGTGCCTTCGATCAGCGGCAGCAGGTCGCGCTGCACGCCTTCGCGGGAAACGCCGGCGCCCATGCCGCCTTCACGCGACGCGATCTTGTCGATCTCGTCGAGGAAGACGATGCCGTCATTCTCCGTCGCATCGAGCGCCCGGCGCACCACCTCGTCCTGGTCGAGCAGCTTGTCGGACTCGTCGTTGACCAGCAGATCGTAGGACTCCTTGACCGTCGTCTTGCGCATCTTGGTCTTCTTGCCGCCCATCGCCTTCGACAGCATGTCGTTGATGTTCAGCACGCCGATATTGGCGCCCGGCATACCGGGGATTTCGAAGCCGGGCATGCCGCCAGCGCCGGTGTCGGCGACCTCGACCTCGACCTCCTTGTCGTCGAGTTCGCCGTCGCGCAGCTTCTTGCGGAAACTATCGCGGGTGGCCGGGCTCGCCGTCTTGCCGACCAATGCTTCCAGTACGCGTTCCTCGGCGTTGACGTGGGCGCGCGCCTTGACGTCCTCGCGCATCTTCTCGCGCACCAGGCCGATGGCGATCTCGACCAGATCACGGATGATCTGTTCGACATCGCGGCCGACATAGCCGACCTCGGTGAACTTGGTCGCCTCGACCTTGACGAAAGGCGCACCGGCGAGCCGCGCCAGGCGGCGCGAGATTTCCGTCTTGCCGACGCCGGTCGGCCCGATCATCAGGATGTTCTTCGGCATCACCTCTTCGCGCATCTGGCCTTCCAGCTGCTGGCGGCGCCAGCGGTTGCGCAAGGCGATAGCCACGGCGCGCTTGGCGTCCTTCTGGCCGATGATGAAACGGTCGAGTTCCGAAACGATTTCGCGGGGAGAAAATGTGCTCATATCACTAGATTCCACTTTGCCACTGCTTGATGGCCTCGAACGGATGCAGCAGCATGATCACGTTGAGTGTCAGATTGTCCCGGATGAGATAGCCGGTACCGAGTTCGAAGATGATGGCAAGGCTGACGATCACCCATATAGGTAGCCTTCGCGCCATCACAAATCCCAGCACCATGGCCAGTGTGTCGGACACCGAATTGATGATGCTGTCGCCGTAATAGTCGAGCGAGATGGTGCCGGCGCGGTAGCGCTCGATGATGAACGGGCTGTTTTCGAGCAGCTCCCAGCCGCCTTCGATGAAGACGGCGAACGCCAGCCTCAGTCCGATCGGCGAACGCGGGAACAGGAATTTGGCCAGCGCATAGAACAGGAAGCCGTGGATGATGTGCGAGAACGTATACCAGTCCGAAATGTGCTGGGAATTCTCCGAACTGTTCACCACGCCGTGCCAGAGTTTCACATAGCCGCAGGTGCAGATCGGCGCTCGCCCCATGCCGTAGAGCGCCCCAGCCTGGAAGATGACCAGGGCAAGCACCAGCAGAAGCCCCATCCGCCAGCTGTCTTCATAGGCCGAATAGCTGCTCTCCGTGGCCGGTGTCGTCATCGGTTCATTCCCCCTCGTTTCGCGTCGCCGTGTCGATCATCACAAAGCCTTGTCACGCCTTCAGCGGCGGTAGCCGGCGGATCACGGCAGCCGGCAAGGTGGGTTTGACCACAATCCGCCGGATACGCTGCCAGCCAGCCCCGAACAGAATAATCAGCGCGCCAACAACGACCAGGATCAAGGCAAAAGGCGGGATACCCGTCGAATCGGAGGCGGAATTCACCAGATAGTAGATGCCCAGCGAGCCGAAGTAAGCCAATGTCGGAACCAGAAGCGAACGGCGGTCGATGGCAAGCGCGACATAGAGGAAGCCAAGGATCAGAATCGTCAGCATGATGGTTGCATTGGCATCCGGCGCGATATGTCCGAATACGACGTTCTGGCCGGTTGCCATGATAAACAGCGGATGCACCAGCATGGGCGCCGAGACGACATGCAGCCAGAAAGCGCAATCAGACCAGATCTTGCGTCGATCCCTGTCGTAAATGTCAAAAGCTACACCCGTTGCGAACACGATCAGGCCGCAGATCAGCGGCATGTAAAGTGCCGCGCGGAGCAATTCGGGAACATCCTCAATACGCGGCGGCGCAATCGCACCCGCTGTCACGCTGTCATACAGGATTATCGCCGTTTGCAGGAAGGCAAGCAGTGTAAAGGCGATGGCGATAGCCCCGGCAATGATGGGGACGCGAAAACGCCAGAAATAGATCGCCGCCGCGATTATTCCTCCGCCCAGGAACAGATATCCGGCCTGGGACGCCTTCTGGCGCAACGCCAATAGCTGCCAGATAGTCTCCGGCTTGCGTATGCCGAAGCTGGACTCCACCTGTAGCGCCAGAGCGGCCAGAATGGCGGCCATGAAAATCAGGGCAAGCACGGACGACGATAATTTCATCCGGTGCTGACGCGTGACAATTTCGGCAAGCCCCCAGGCGAAAACCGCGAGGATGCCGGCGATCCAGAATGTCTGGCCTGGAAGCAAGGTGGTGAGGACAAAGAAGAAGCCGGCGCTGAGCAGAACGGTTCCAACGGTGACGAACAGATCGTTGCCGCCGCCGACCAGCCGCAGGTTTTCCTCGTCACCCTCGTCATCGGCGCGCCTGGCCTCGGGGGCGAGAGCGACCGCGCGTTCCATGGCCTCCAACTGATCGCGCAGGGTCTGCGAGATCAAACCTTTCGCGACTGCCTTGTCGAGTGTTTCGGCGCTGATCAATTGGGCTCCTGCGTCGCGTCGCGCGCCATCATCAAGGCAGGCCCGTACTCCGATGTTCTGGTGTCAAAGGCAACAAAGCCAGCCTTTTCATAGGCGCGGATGGCCCTGACATTGGCGGGATCAGGATCGATGATGACGCGCGGCACGCCTTCGTCGAAAAGCTGTTCGACGAACTGGCGCACGATTGCCGAGCCATGGCCGAGCCCGACCAGCTCCGGCCGGCCGATCGACAGGTCGATGCCGAGCGTGCCGAACGGCTGGTCGGCATAGGGATGGCCGTCCTCCAGATGCGGATCATAGGTCTGCAGATAACCGATCGGCTTGCCGTCGAGTTCGATAATCAGCGGCTCGACGGAAATCGAGTCGATGTGCTCGCGGATCTGCGCGATCTCGATCTCGGGATCGTCCCACCACTCGGCGACATGCGGTCCGGCGAGCCAGCCGGCGATCATCGGCAGGTCTTTCTCGGTCACCGGCCGAAAATCATAGCTATCTTCTTGTTGGACCATGATCTCTGGACGAACGGAACCGTTCGTCCGAGAAAACCGGTTTCCACGTTTCGGGATCATGGTCGGCCCGCTCAGCCGACATCGAGCGTTTCGACGACGAAGCTGTTGTTGGTGTAGACGCAGATGTCGGATGCGATCTGCATCGCCTTGCGGGCGATCTCCTCGGCATCCTTGTCGCTGTCCATCAGCGCGCGGGCCGCGGCCAGCGCGTAGTTGCCGCCCGAACCGATGGCCATGACGCCGAATTCGGGCTCGAGCACGTCACCGGTGCCGGTCAGCGCCAGCGAGACCGACTTGTCGGCCACCAGCATCATCGCTTCCAGCCGGCGCAGATAGCGGTCGGTGCGCCAGTCCTTGGCGAGTTCGACGCAGGCGCGCGTCAGTTGGTCGGGATATTGTTCGAGCTTGGCTTCGAGCCGCTCCAGAAGCGTGAAGGCGTCGGCCGTGGCGCCGGCGAAACCGGCGATCACATTGCCACCCTTGCCGATGCGGCGCACCTTTTTGGCGTTGCCCTTCATGATGGTCTGGCCAAGGCTGACCTGGCCATCGCCGGCGATCACCACCTTGTTGCCCTTGCGCACCGTCACGATGGTCGTGGCGTGCATGGTCAGTTCATTGGACATTTCCTGGCTCCGAGCAGCGCCATCCCGATAAGGCGATTGGCGCGGTACGAGTAACTTTGATCGGCCATATGTATGCATGGGGCCGGTGATTGCAAATCGCTCTCTGGCAAGGCCGATACCGCTGTCAGAGGCAACTGGCAATCGCCGGATCATGCTGCTAGAAGGCTTTCGTTTTCAAGCCTGCGAGCGCTTGAAGCCTCTGAGCCGGTCACGATGTGAACCTCTGGGACAAGGATAGAGTGATGCCGCCCCGTTCCGCCGAAGCAAGCCGCAAGACCAAGGAAACCGACATCTCTGTGTCGGTCCATGTCGACGGCTCCGGCAAGTCGGATATCGCCACGGGGGTCGGCTTCTTCGACCATATGCTGGACCAGCTCTCGCGCCATTCCCTGATCGACATGACGGTCAGAGCCAAGGGCGACCTGCATATCGACGATCATCACACGGTCGAGGATACCGGCATCGCGCTCGGCCAGGCGCTGGCCAAGGCACTGGGCGAGCGGCGCGGCATTATGCGTTATGCCTCGATCGACCTTGCCATGGACGAGACGCTGACGCGCGCCGCGATCGACGTGTCCGGCCGTCCCTTCCTGGTCTGGAAGGTTTCCTTCTCATCGCCGAAGATCGGCACCTTCGACACCGAGCTGGTGCGCGAGTTCTTCCAGGCGCTGGCGCAGAATGCCGGCATCACGCTGCATGTCACCAATCACTACGGCGCCAACAACCACCACATCGCCGAGACCTGCTTCAAGGCGGTGGCGCGCGCGCTGCGCGTTGCTCTCGAACGCGATCCGCGCCAGCCGGATGCGGTTCCCTCCACCAAGGGATCGTTGAAGGGATAAGGCCATGGCCACCTATGTCGTGATGGAACCGCCAGGCCGCAGCGAGAAGGCCGATGCAACGGCCTTTGTCCGCGATGGCTTCACCTGGCTGGGTCTGCTCGTGCCGCCGCTATGGTTCGCCTGGCATAGGCTGTGGATCGAGGCAGCGCTTGCCTTCGTCGTCATGGGCCTGCTTTCGATGCTGGGCCAGAAGCTCGGCCTTGGTCTGGCCGGCTCGCTGCTGTCACTGTTGGTTTCGCTCTATGTCGGACTGGAAGGGCAAGGCCTGCGCATCGCGGCACTTCGCCGGCGCGGTTGGCACGAATGGGGCGCGGTCGAAGCCGGTTGGCTCGACGACGCCGACACACGCTATGCGCTGGAAGCGGAAGCGCTTGCCGATGAGGTTGTGCCGGCGCCGCGCATGGTCCCCGATGCTGCCCTGGCGCGGCCAGCGCAGCCGGGCATGGCGCTGGGGCTGACCCACATTCCGGGAAGAAGCTGACATGCGGGTTGCGATCATCGACTACGGCTCGGGCAATTTGCGCTCGGCCACCAAGGCTTTCGAGCGCGCCGCGCTGGAAGCCGGCATATCGGCCGATATCGACCTGACCGCAGATGCCGAGCGGGTGCGCACGGCCGATCGCATTGTCCTGCCCGGCGTCGGCGCCTATGCCGACTGCGCGGCCGGCCTGCAGGCCGTCGAAGGCATGTGGGAAGCCGTCGAAGAGGTCGCGATCGTCAAGGGCCGGCCGTTCCTGGGCATCTGCGTCGGCATGCAGCTGATGTCCGAGCGCGGCCTGGAAAAGACAATCACCAACGGCTTCGGCTGGGTATCAGGTGACGTCAAGGAGATCACGCCGGCCGATCCGACGCTGAAGATCCCGCAGATCGGCTGGAACACGATCGAGCTCAAGCGCCAGCATCCGCTGTTTGCCGGCATACCGACTGGCGCAAGCGGGCTGCATGCCTATTTCGTGCATTCCTACCATCTCGATGCGGGCAAGGCGGAAGAGGTTCTGGCGGTCGCCGACTATGGCGGCCCGGTGACGGCGGCCGTCGCCCGCGACAATCTCGTCGGCACGCAGTTTCACCCGGAAAAGAGCCAGGCGCTGGGCTTGGCGCTGATCACCAATTTCCTGCGCTGGAGGCCCTAGAGCATGATCCCGAAAAGTGGACCCCGGTTTTCGGAAAAGATCATGCTCAAGCAAAGGGAAAACCGATGAGCAAGAAGGGCTACTGGATGGCGATGGTCGAGGTGACCAATCCGGAAAACTATCCGCTATACATTGCCGCCAACAAAGCGGCTTTCGACAAATATGGCGCAAAATTCCTGACCCGCGGCGGTCAGTCGTCGAGCCCGGAAGGGCCGTCGGGCAATCGCCATGTCATCATCGAGTTCGAGAGCTATGCGGTCGCACTCGCCTGCTTCCATTCGCCCGAATACCAGGCGGCGCTGAAGTTCCGACGCCTCTATTCGACGTCGCATTTCGCCATTGTGGAAGGCGCCTGAACGGATGATCCTTTTCCCGGCGATAGACCTCAAGGACGGCCAGTGCGTGCGCCTCAGGCACGGCGACATGGCGACCGCGACCATCTACAACGACGATCCTGCCGCTCAGGCGCGAGCCTTCGAGCAACAGGGCTTCGAATGGCTGCATGTCGTCGACCTCAACGGCGCCTTCCAGGGCCAGAGCGTCAACAGTGCGGCGGTCGGCGCCATCCTCAAGGCAACGAAGAACCCGGTGCAGCTCGGCGGGGGCATCCGCACGCTGGCGCAGATCGAGGATTGGCTCGATCGCGGGCTGGCCCGCGTCATCCTCGGCACGGTGGCGGTGCGCGATCCCGACCTGGTCAAGCAGGCCTGCAAGGCGTTTCCGGGCAAGGTCGCGGTCGGCATCGACGCCAAGGGCGGCAAGGTCGCCGTCGAGGGCTGGGCCGAGGCGTCGAGCCTCGGCGTCGTCGAACTGGCCAGGAAATTCGAGGGCGCCGGCGTCGCCGCCATCATCTACACCGACATCGACCGCGACGGCGTTTTGACCGGCATCAATTGGGACGCCACCATCGACCTCGCAGAGGCCGTGTCGATCCCGGTCATCGCGTCGGGCGGCCTCGCATCGATCGCCGACATCGTGCGCATGACCATGCCCGATGCGCAAAAGCTCGAAGGCGCGATCTCCGGGCGCGCGCTCTATGACGGTCGCATTGATCCGGCCGAGGCGCTGGCGATCCTGCAGGGCCGGCCAGCGGCGGAGCCGCGGACGTGAAAATTTCCATCATCCTGGCCTCCTATGACAGCGGCCATTACCATGGCGGCATGGGCCAAGGTCCGGACGCGCTGGTCTCGGGCGGGCTCGTCGAAGCCTTGACGATGGCCGGTCACGACGTCGCGGTCGGGGACATCGGCAAGGTCGGAGACGATCAGGAGCGCGAGATCGCCACTGGCTTTGCCGTCTGCAACGCGGTTGCGACCGAGGTTCGCCTTGCCCGTGACGCCGGTCGGTTTCCCATCGTCCTTGCGGGAAACTGCCTGACCAGCGCCGGCGCGGTCGCCGGCGAAGACGCCGATGCGATCATCTGGGCCGACCAGCATGGCGACCTGAACACGCCCGAGACATCCACATATGGCTTTCTCGACGGCATGGCGCTGGCGACGGTGCTTGGCCTGTGCTGGCGGCCGATGGCGTCGGCCATTCCCGGCTTCAGGCCGATCGATCCGTCGCGTTGCGTGCTCGTCAACGCGCGCGATCTCGATCCGGCGGAAAGACAGCTTCTCGAGACCTTGCCGATCGTGCGGACGGAATGCTCCGGGGTGGCCCAGGCGGCCGAAAGACTGAAGATCGCCGGCGCCAGACGCGTGCACATGCATCTCGATATGGACGTGCATGATCCCCGGGAGCTGCAGGCCAACCGCTATATCACTTCGGGCGGCCCGAGCCCGGAACAGCTGCGCGACGCCACTTGCGCCATGGCGCTGGCGGTGCCGGTCGTCGGCATCACCGTCTCCGCCTACGACCCGGCCTTCGACGCCCAGGCCGATGTTCCGCCGCTGGTTGGCCAGTTGCTGAACGATCTCATCGCCACGATAGAGGGCCGCTGATGCTGAAAGCCCGTGTCATCCCCTGTCTCGACGTCAAGAACGGCCGTGTCGTCAAGGGCGTCAACTTCGTCGATCTCGTCGACGCCGGCGATCCGGTCGAGGCGGCCAAGGCCTATGACGCGGCCGGCGCCGACGAACTCTGCTTCCTCGACATCACCGCTTCGTCGGACAATCGCGAAACCATCTTCGACGTCATCGCACGCACCGCCGAACAATGTTTCATGCCGCTGACCGTCGGGGGCGGCGTGCGCCAGGTCGCCGATATCAGGAAGCTGCTCTTGGCCGGCGCCGACAAGGTGTCGATCAACACGGCCGCGGTGAAGAACCCGGATTTTGTTGCCGAGGCCGCCGACAAGTTCGGCAACCAGTGCATCGTCGTCGCCATCGACGCCAAGAAGGTGTCGAGCACCAGTGAGACCGACCGCTGGGAGATCTTCACCCATGGCGGCCGCGAAAAGACCGGCATCGATGCGGTCGAGTTCGCCCGGAAAATGGTCGATCGCGGCGCCGGCGAGATCCTGCTGACCTCGATGGATCGGGACGGCACCAAGGCCGGCTACGACATCGCGCTGACCCGCGCGATATCAGACGCCGTGCGCGCGCCGGTGATCGCTTCCGGCGGTGTCGGCACGCTCGACCACATGGTCGAAGGCATTCGCGACGGCCATGCCGGCGCGGTTCTGGCGGCGTCGATCTTCCATTTCGGCACCTACACGATAGCGCAGGCCAAGGCACATATGGCCGCCGCGGGGCTGCCGATGCGGCTGGACTCTGTGAATAATCGGCCCTAAAGCATGATCCCGAAAAGTGGGAACCGGTTTTCGGAAAAGATCACGCTTAAACAAGCAGATAGATGACGCCATGGCTGAGTTTTCGCTTTCCGATCTGGAAAAAATCGTTGGGGAACGCGCCCATTCCGGCGACCCGGACTCGTGGACGGCAAAACTGTTCGCGCGCGGCATCGACAAGGCGGCGCAGAAGCTCGGCGAGGAGGCGGTCGAGACGGTGATTGCCGCCGTCAAGGGCGACAAACCGGCCATCGTTTCGGAAAGTGCCGATCTTATATATCATTGGCTCGTCGTTCTCGGCCTCTCCGGGGTTCCGCTGAGCGACGTGCTTAGGGAACTCGAAGGCCGCACCCGGCGTTCGGGCATCGCCGAGAAGGCATCACGGCCCAAGGGCTGACCGCGAGGAGGGCAGGTATCTCGATGGATCAGCTCGCGCCAACCGAGAAATATTCCCCCTTTCGTTTCTTCTCCGCCGATCAATGGTCGCAATTCCGTGCCGACACGCCGCTGACGCTGAGCGCGGACGAATTCCGCCGCCTGCGCTCGCTCAACGATCCGGTCGATCTCGAAGAGGTCACGCGCATCTATCTGTCGCTGTCGCGGCTTTTGTCCGCGCATGTCGAAGCGAGCCAGCTGCTGTTTCGGCAACGCCAGGCCTTCTTCAACGCGGTCGACGTGGTCAAGACGCCCTTCATCATCGGCATCGCCGGTTCGGTCGCCGTCGGCAAATCGACCACCGCACGCGTGCTGAAGGAACTGCTGGCGCGCTGGCCGTCGAGCCCCAAGGTCGATCTCATCACCACCGACGGCTTCCTGCTGCCCAACGAGGTCCTGCGCCGCGAGAACCTGATGGAGCGCAAGGGGTTCCCCGACAGCTACGATGTGGGCGCGCTGCTGCGCTTCCTGTCGGGCATCAAGTCGGCGCTGCCCGATGTCCGCGCGCCTGTCTATTCGCACCTGACCTATGACGTCATTCCTGGCGAGTTCGTCACCATCGACCGGCCCGACATATTGATCTTCGAAGGCATCAATGTCCTGCAGCCCGGCAAGCTGCCGCAGGACGGCAAGATCGTCCCTTTCCTGTCGGACTTCTTCGACTTCGCCATCTACATCGATGCCGACGAAAAGCTGATCCACAACTGGTACATTTCCCGCTTCATGCGGCTGCGTGAGACCGCCTTCCGCAACCCGGACTCCTTCTTTCACCGCTATTCGCAGCTGTCGGAGGGTTCGGCGCGCGCCATCGCCGAAGGCCTGTGGACCAACATCAATTTGAAGAATCTGCGCGAGAACATTCTGCCGACGCGAGCGCGCGCCGACCTCATCCTGCGCAAGGGCGCCGACCACCTGATCGAGGAAGTGGCGCTCAGGAAGCTGTGACGGCCGGCTCCGTCACCCGTCGTAATGTCAGATTGATCCGCCCACCGTTTTTCAGCAGTGCCGAGGTCGAGGGATAGATCCGATCGACGCCGTGAAAGCACAGCCGCCCCTCGCCGCCGAGCACCACGACGTCACCGCTTTGCAGCCTGAACGACCGGGTCGCCCCGTCACGCGTCGTCTGGCCGACCCTGAACAGGCAATCGTCGCCCAGTGAGACGGAGACGACCGGCGCCGAAAAATCAGCCTCGTCGCGGTCCTGATGCAGCCCCATTTTTGCATCCGGCGTGTAGAAATTGATCAGGCACGCTTCCGGTGGATTGGGATAGCCCGATACCTGCCGCCACAGCTCGAGCAGCGCCTCCGGGATTGGCGGCCATGGTGAGCCTGTCGCGGGATGCGTCGGCTGGTAGCGGTAGCCCTGTTCCTTGTCGGTGACCCAGCCGAGCGGGCCGCAATTGGTCATGCGCACGCTCATCTCCTTACCGGTGCGCGGCATGGCAGGCACGAACAGCGGCGCTTGCTGCACGATGCTTCGCACCTCATCGACCAGCGTCTCCTGGACACTGCGTGACAGGTAAGCCGGCATGTGGCGGACACCTTTGGGCAGAACGAGCACGGATTCGGTCACCTCCCGGATGGTTCGGAACCGTAAAATGTCACGATCAAATGAAAACGGCGACCCGAAAGCCGCCGTTCTAACTCTTTGTTTGGCACAATTCCGGACGGAAAACCGTTTCACACTTTTCCTGGAATTGCTTTTCGCAAATTGGCATCGCCTTGATCAGGCGAGATCTGGGATGCGCAGCACCTGGCCCGGATAGATCTTGTCGGGATGGGTCAGCATCGGCTTGTTGGCCTCGAATATGACCGTGTTCTTGACGCCTTGGCCCTTGCCGTAGCTTTTCTCGGCGATCTTCCAGAGATTGTCGCCCTTCTTCACCGTGTAAAAGGTGGGCTCCTTGGCCGGGGCGGCGGCCGTGCCAGACGCTGGCGCGACCTGCAATTCGTCCGCCTGCACCTTGGAGACGCCGAGCGTGTTGCCGACGGCGATGACTGCCTTTTCGAAGATCGATTGATCCTTGACCACGCCCTTCAGCACCGCCGTGTCACCCTTGACGACGACCTCGACGCCATCGGTGCCGAGTTTGTGCGAATCGAGCTCCTTCTTGAGCGTGTCGGCCGTGGGTGCGGCTTCGTCGTCGCCGCCGATGCCCAGTTTCTTGCCGACGCTCTTGACGAAATCGAACATGCCCATCCTTGGGTCTCCCTTGCTAATGGCAATGGTTGAACCTTGCATCTGCGGCCCAAAATGGGAAGTCGTTTTGTGCGCGTGATTGGTGTGGTGCTTAATCGTTCTCCACCCGGCCGCGCAGCTTCTTGATCGTGCCGCGCCCGGCCTTGCTCTTCAGCCGCCGCTCCACGGCGCCCTTCGATGGCCGTGTCTTCTTGCGCGGCGGCGGTGGCGGTTCGGCGGCCTTGGCGACCAATGCCGTCAGCCGTGCCCGCGCATCCGCCCGGTTCTGTTCCTGGGTGCGGAAGCGGCCTGCCTCGATGACGATGACACCGTCCTTGGTGGCACGCTGGCCGGCAAGTTTGATCGTCCGCTCGCGCACGCGCTCCGACAGACCCGTTGCGTTGGCCGCGTCGAAGCGCAGCTGCACCGCCGTCGCCACCTTGTTGACGTTCTGGCCGCCGGGGCCGGACGAGCGGATGAAATCCTCGTGCAGGTCGCCCGGATGGATAACCGCATCGCCTGATATGATGATGTTGTCGTCGCTCGCCATGCCGCAGTCATGGCGCGGCGGATCGAAAAAGAAAAGGCCCGATCGAATGAACTGACCCCATAAAGTTGGACGGTTCATTGAGTTGGTAGGTTTAAGGGCTGGTTCCTGTATTGCACAGGGGCCAGCCCTT
>NZ_JAMYRE010000045.1:0-15393 GCF_040321265.1 Mesorhizobium sp. M0491 | reverse complement strand
CCCGCAGCGCCGGATCGGCTTTGAGATCGGCCAGGATCCGCGCCGCCTGCTGCGTCGTTTCGAACAAGAAGCCGTTTTCGCCATGTCTGATATGGTCGGAATAGCCTCCATATGAATGGCAGACCACGGGCAACCCGCAGGCCATCGCTCGAACACCACCCGGCCGAACGTCTCAACGTGCGAGCCGGCGCGGAAGTACGCCAAGCGTCTGCGGAAAGGTACCTATGGCTCCACTTGCCAATGGAATCTGGCAACGCTATAGGCTCAGTATGGGAGACACTATCTACAGCAAAAAATTCTTCGTCGAGCGGGCAAAGGAAGTCGGAATTGCTAAGATAATTCTGAAACAAGTGACCGATATTCTGCGACCTACTTCGATTGTTGATCTCGGAACTGGTGTGGGATCGTGGCTTGCTGCCGCTAAGCAGCTAGAGATCACCAATGTACGGGGTCTCGACGGGCCGTGGGTTCCAAGGGAACTCCGCCAGATCGCCGAAAGTGAATTTCTTGCTGTTGATCTGGAAAAACCTCTTCCCGATCTGGGCCGATTTGACATGGCTATCTGCGCGGAGGTGCTGGAACACATATCCGAAGCGGCGTCTGTCAAAGCTGTGAAATGGCTTTGTCAAAGCGCCCCGGCCATTCTATTTTCCGCTGCTGTGCCGCACCAAGGCGGGACCAATCATATCAATGAAGCATGGCACAGTACATGGGCTCACCGGTTCGAGGTTCACGGATTCAAGACCTATGACATAGTACGTCCAATGATATGGGCCGACGGTCGAATTCCTTTCTGGTATCGCCAGAACCTCCTCTTGATGGCGAACGACGAGACCGGCGAAAAGCTAGGTCTCGGTCCAGCAAACCCCGATTATCTCGACTTTATTCATCCAGACAGCTATCTCGGTAGAAGCAACCGGGTGGTCCACTTGGAGAACAAAAGACTGAATGGCAGACTGCGAGCGCTGCGGCGGAGACTATTCGGTTAAGCCCGGCCGTTCCAGGGCGTGGAGGATAGATTCCGGGTCAAGTTCCAAAGCAGTACGACAATTGGTAGATAGCCTGGGGGGGCATCAAATGAAATGTATGGTCATCAACCTTGATCGGTCTCCCGATCGACTTGCCCATGTCACAGTTGAATTCTCGAAGATTGGTGTTTCGTTCGACCGGGTTTCTGCCATAGACGCGTGGCACCGACCGGAGTTTGCCGAGACTTCATCCGGCTTAACCCCGACGGAAATGGCCTGCCTCATGAGCCACAGGGTTTGCTGGAGAATCATCGCGGATGGTGATGGTGCCTTTGGCGCGATCTTCGAGGATGACATCCTTTTGTCCGAAGCGGCTGGCCCGATGCTTTCCAATGATGGATGGATTCCGGCCGACGCGGATATCGTCAAGCTGGAAACGAGCTTAAGGAAGACCGTCATCGCGATGAAGCGCACTTCTGTCAGCCGTGCGTTTTCGGTGGCAAGATTATATGGAATACATTTCGGGTCGGCCGGTTACATCCTTTCCAGGCAAGCGGCGCTCGATCTGATCTCCCGGAGTCTTGATGAACGCGCCGATGAGGTCATCTTCGATCCGTCACTTCCGACGTCGTCAAGCAAAACCATATACCAACTCTTGCCCGCACTGTGTGTGCAACATGATCATGTACGCGAGAAGACCTCCGGGTTGACCAGCCTCCTTAGTGAAGAGCGGCTGGTGAGAGCTAGAGCAAATCCCGCTCCAAAGAGGAGCCCGGTCGAAAAGCTCGTGGTCGAAACGAGGCGTGTAGCACGGCAGATTTTCGATATCTGCCGGCTCAGGCGTGAGAAGACCGTATCCTTTCTCCAGTCGATA
The DNA here is from genome assembly GCF_040321265.1 of Mesorhizobium sp. M0491. Classification (NCBI taxonomy): domain Bacteria; kingdom Pseudomonadati; phylum Pseudomonadota; class Alphaproteobacteria; order Hyphomicrobiales; family Phyllobacteriaceae; genus Mesorhizobium; species Mesorhizobium sp. M0491. Next base: position 13,551 of record NZ_JAMYRE010000045.1, on the reverse strand, counting down.
CCCGAGGCCTGATATCTGTCCGGCCAACAGGATCGGGGAGTGTCATGGGGTCCCGAGGCGCGCGCGGTCTTTCCGAGTTGGTGACACAAGGCGCTCCGCCGGAGCCGGACGTCTGTCGGAACCACGCTCCCGCAATCGACCCCGGCGCTGTTTCGGGCGCCTAGTTCAGATAAAAATCCAGCCGCTGCCGCAGTGCCTGCGGCGAAAACAGCTGCTCGACGGTCTGCCGGGCCTTGAGGCCCACTGCCGCCCGCAGCGCCGGATCGGCTTTGAGATCGGCCAGGATCCGCGCCGCCTGCTGCGTCGTTTCGAACAAGAAGCCGTTTTCGCCATGCCTGATATGGTCGGAATAGCCTCCATATGAATGGCAGACCACGGGCAACCCGCAGGCCATCGCCTCGAACACGACGCGACCGAAGGTTTCCACATGCCAACCGGTGCGATAATAAAACACGTCGAGCGTCTGCAGAAACTCTTCGGCGGAAAATTGGCCGGGTGGCAACAGCTCGAGTTGCGGATGCGGCATGAGGCTGCCCTTGAGCCCTGTCCCTCCCTGAATCCGCAAGGCTGTACCTTCGGCCAGCAATGTCTCGTAAAGGGGTATGTCATCGGGATGATGTTTGCCCGGCCCATCGCGGCTCAAGCGTCCGACGGTGAACGGACGATCCGAATCCAGACGCCGTGGTGAAAAACGTTCGATCTCGATCGGAGAGGGGTGCACCGTGCCGTCGATTTGGAGCAATCGCTTCTGAAAGTCGGAAACAAGCACTATCTCGGCGGTGGGCCATCCCAAGCTCCGAGGCATGCGCGTGGTGAGGTTGAGAACCTTCGGATGAAGGGTGTTGAAGTCGTAGATCAGCCGGCGCGGCCGCGGGATCAGGTAAGGCCACACCTTGTTGCGCCAATGCGCTCCGAGAAAAACGTAAGTGCCGCCATCCGGAACTTTTCGCGTAAGCGGGGAAATACGACGTATCGGGAATTGCCGCATTAATTCATCTGAAGCCCGCGATGACGCAGCCCAAAGGCGCACGTCCGAATCGGCGCTCAACAGCCGATAGAGTTCCAAGGTCTTGAGGTCACTGCCACCGAAAGGATCCTGAAAGCCGTTGAACAAATGGATCATAATAGCTGTGCTTACCTGACCGTTTCCGCCATTGTTCGCCGGCGTCAAAAATCATGATCGCACGTCGGCCGTAACCCTTGGAAACTCAGGAGTGAGAACCGTTTCTGCCGACAACGAAACATCGCCAACGCGGGGGGAGTATACCGGTAAGCGGTTGCAGTCCATGGCCTATCGAGCCGGCATGCTATCCATAAAGATCGGAACCCCGGCATATGACTGTAAGCATCGAAGCGTCGAGAAAGCGGCCTGCGTCGATTTCGAGAGCTTCCCGATCAGCCATCAGCAAATTTATGCCGTCAATGCACGGTGGCGACCCCGGGCGCAGGCGCCGGAGACGTTCCGGCCGGATCGAAGCTGACTTGATCGCGTCCGTTCGACTTGGCCGTGTAAAGCCTTTTGTCGGCAGCGGAGAAGATTTCCTCATAGGTGATCGGGCCGGTAAAGCTTGTGCCGCCGATGCTGACGGAAAGCGGACAAGGCCTGCCGCCGGGTGAGAATTCCATCTCCCTGATACGCCGGCGGATGCTTTCGGCAACCACCCAGGATTGCGAGGGATCCACGCCGGGCAAAAACACGCCGAATTCTTCGCCACCGATGCGGCCGACGATATCGCCCCCACGAAGTTGCCCCTTGATCGCCTGCGCTATCAGTTTGAGTGCCTGATCGCCGCAATCATGACCCAGACGGTCATTGATCGACTTGAAGTGGTCGGCGTCGATGATCAGCAGCGCGCCCGAACGGGTCTGTTCCTGCTTTCGGGTCTGCTCGAGATAAGCTTCGACCAGCATCGAGAAAGCGCCACGGTTCAGCACCGCCGTCAGGCTGTCGGTCGCGGCGATGACGCTGAGGTCGCGCTGCGCGATGGCCAGCTGGCGAATCTTCCACATCAGGAAAAACAAAAAGGAGCCGCCCAGCACCAAAGGCAGCATCAGGTCGGTCATCTGCGCCCGCCACACGGCCTCGGGCGAAAGATAGGGAAAATTGAAGGAATCGACGAAGAACGCCACGGCAATGAAGAATGCCGTACCGACTGCCGTGACAGCGATCACCCTGCCCCAGCTCGTCGGCGACAGATCGAGCTTCATCGCGTTCAACTCCGTTAGCCGTCGCTACTATGACGCACCAACCCCAACAAATTGATAAGACTTTCCCTCCAATTCGATATCGGGCGGCGGAACCAACCCGCCGGCCCTGTCGATGACTTGCGACAGACGCCACAAGACGGCCGCTGGAAAGCAGCCATCCTGTTTCAGAGCTTGAAGGCGTGGGCCAATTGCCGGCCGAGCAAGGGCAAAACGGCGCGCGAAGCCAGACCGCTCGTCGTCAGTTGAGCGTCGGCTCACTCAGCGCATCGACGACAAAGGATGCCGCGATCAGGTCGTCGGCATCGAGGCGCAGGGAGCCTCCGTCGCCTCCCATGGCTGAAGCCACTTTTTGAAAGGTCTTCATTTCATATTCCGTGATCCGGGCGTCCTGCATCCTGGCCTTGAGGTCGGCGATGCGCCGATCCAGAGCCGAAGATATGCCTATTTCTCGCTTCGACATGGCAACACTCCTCCCCACCCTTGTTTGCCTCCCGCCTGTCCACTTTTATATGAGGGTCCGCGAATACAGCGGGCCGAACGCGCCGTGCGCGGGAAGGTTCCGAAAAGGCAGAGTAACGAAATAATACGCTGGCCCCAGCCGACTGAACTGACCCCTTAAAGTTGGACGGTTTAAGGTGGCGGCAGATTTAAGGGCTGGGTTCTGTATTGCACAGGGCTAAGCCCTTTCAGTTTCAGTTTGATGCGATCATGATTGTAGTAGTGGATGTAATCCTCGATGCTGGCCTTGAGGCTCTGAACGTTCTCGAAGGTATTGGGGTAGAAGAGCTCGGATTTGAGTGTTGCGAAGAAGCTCTCGATAGGTGCGTTGTCGAGGCAATTGCCTTTGCGTGACATGCTCTGGGCAATGCCTCGTGCCTGGAGCCTGCGCTGGTAGGCAGGCGTCTGATACTGCCATCCCTGATCGGAGTGTAGGGTGGGCCGTTGGGTTTGGTCGAGCCGGTCCAGCGCTCTTGCGAGCATATTTTCCACCAGCTTGAAGAGCGGTCGCCTTGCGGTCTCGAAGGCGATGATCTCGCCATTATAAAGGTCCATGACCGGTGAGAGATAGAGCTTGTCGCCCGCCAGGTTGAACTCCGTCACATCGGTCACCCATTTATGGTTGGCGCTGTCAGCGTTGAACTGGCGTTGAATGAGATCGGGAGCCGTCCTTCCGATGCCGCCTTTGTAGGAGCGATACTTCTTCGGCCTGACCAGCGACTTCAATCCCATCTCCACCATCCGACACTGCACCGCCTTGTGATTGACGACATGACCGAGCCGGCGCAGTGCAGCAGCCACCCGGCGATAACCGTAGCGGCCCTTGTGGCTGTCGAAGACGGCTCTGATCTTCTCCTTGAGACCAGCATGGCGGTCGACGCGGGACGCCTTCTGTCGATAGTAGAACGTGCTGCGGGAAAGCCCTGCCAGTTTGAGCAGACCATCGAGCGGATAGAGCAGCCTTAACGCTTGGACAGCTTGCGCTTTTTGGGCGCGTGTCCCTGCGTTAAGGCCTCCAGTTTTTTTAGGTAGGCGTTCTCCATGCGCAGATGGTTCAGTTCCGCAAGCAGCTCTTCGCGGCTCTTGGTCTCATCACTCTGCGCCACGGGCGGCTCGCCAGGCGACGGCGGGTCTGACATCGATCGCGGCCTTCCTCTGCGGCGCGGCGCGAGCGCCTCTATCCCACCGGCTTCGTAGCGCCTCTCCCAGTCCGGAAGGCAGCCGGCGTTGCGGATATTGAACAGCGCGGCCGTCTGTCGGCAGGACAGTCCATCCTCCCACATCCGGTGCAGAACCGACAGCTTGAACTCGCCGTCATAGTGGCTGAGCTTGCGAGCGAGGCCGGCAACCCCGTGCGCTTGATAGCTCGCAACCCATTTGCGTACCGTCGCAGCATCTACGCCGTCGGCTGCACCGGCGCTCGCATAGCTCTCTTCACCACTCAAATAACGATCAACAACAGTGCGCTTCAAACTCTCGCTGTTTGGACATGAAAACCCCCGAAGGTTGATGTCCAACTTTCGGGGGTCAGTTCACGACTGCCCGGCCACGCTAAATCCCCTCATCACCATGACAGAGCTGAACAGCTTGCGGTATTTACCGCTGTCGTGGCGTTCCTGGATGGAAAGAGGTGATTCCGTGACTTGCTATATAAGGCATAGCTAATCCTTGACGCCAGCCGGATGCCGCCCCAGAATCAGAAGCATGGCAATAAAGGTCGGCGACGAAGTGGCGGTCATGGCGACGGTGCTGAAGCGCGTCACGGAAGACCGCGTCAGCGTGTCGATCCCCGGTTACAATTTTCCGCATTCGGTCATTGGTCCAGCGACCAAGCTGACCGAGGGCCAGCCGATGGAATTATCCGGCGACGTTACGCAGATCGAGGGCGACAAGGTCACGGTGTCGTTCGGACAATGGTCACCGTGGGTCTGGACAAGGTGCACCTGGTGCAAAGCCACCTCCCGCCGAAGCGAAGGGATCTGAGGATGTGAACACGCGAAGCTCCACCGTCTCAGGGATCCAGCCCCTTACGTCCCAGCAGTGCAGAGCCGCACGAGCGATGCTGAAATGGTCGCAGGTGCGACTCGCCGCGAAGTGCGGCCTTAGCGAAGGAACGATCGGCAGTTTCGAGAGCGGACGAAGGATTCCGAGTTCGGCCAAGCTGGCTGCCATCCGTCGAGGGTTGGAGGCAGCGGGCGTGGTTTTCATCGATCAGAAGGTTGCAAGGACCAAGAGCGGTCCGCCTCGTCAAACTATCGGCGGAACATAATTTAGATATCGCTGTTAGATCCCAAACGGGAGGCGCGCGATGTTCAAAGGTGAAATCGGCATTGTTTCGGACTGGTCGAAATTGGTGGCGGACGATCCTCTGATCGCCGCCGATATTGCCCAGCGTCTTTCTCTGCTCGCTTGCAATGACAACACTCCCGCTGCCGCCGACGGCCCGTCGCCCGGCACCGAAACATTTCGAAATCCCCACTTTGCCGGCCTCGCGACACCCGCCGAATATCCTCGCCCGATCGTGCTTCTAGCCACGATCTATGCGTCGACGGTCCTGGGGGTAACGCTGCTTCTGGCGGCGGCGGTTTGAGCGCACGAGGCCTGGTGCCGCTCTCTGAAAGCCCATGTCTCTGGTATAAACCGTGACCTAAGTGTCCGGAATGGACCCGAAAGGCTTTGGCGATCCCGACAGGATTCGAACCTGTGACCATCGGCTTAGAAGGCCGGTGCTCTATCCAGCTGAGCTACGGGACCGCTGGCCGGCCTTTGGGCCGGGTGGATATTTTGGCGCTGGCCGCCGTTCAATGCGTCCAGGGCGTCCTGCGGTCATAGCGGAAATTCTCCGCATAGGAAATCTGGCGGCGCTTGGTCTCTTTCGGCTCTTCGACGCGGAAAGCGAGCCCTTGCTTTTCGGCGTAGGCCACCGCCTCTTCCCGCGTGTCGAAGCTAAGCCTGATCTGGCTTCTCATGTCTGCCGACGTCGTATAGCCCATCAGCGGGTCGATCTTCTTGCGCGACTCGGGATCGAATTCCAGCACCCAGTGGCCGGTCTTGGCCTTGCCGGACTGCATCGCGGTTTTGGCTGGGCTGAAAATGCGCGCGGACATGGCCACCTCGTTCTTGTGCAAGGCAGCATCGCCACCCTTTGCCCGTCATTACTGCGCAATGCGCATGGCGGCAAGGTTTTTGCTCTCGCAGGTTTTTGCACTTGCCATGCACCACCGAAATGAATAGGCAACAGACCGTTCGGAGTGTAGCGCAGCCTGGTAGCGCATCTGGTTTGGGACCAGAGGGTCGGGAGTTCGAATCTCTCCACTCCGACCATCCCCTCACAGCCCAATGCCCGGCGCAGCCATATGCTCACTTGCTCCGGCTCCGGTCGTGCATCCGGCAGCCGCGGGCCGGTTCGGCAAACAGGGGTTCAGATGCTTGGAATCGATGCCTGGGTGTCGCTTTTCGGACCGGCCTACTTTGCCTATGCCGGCATCACCGTTCCGTTCATGGTGACGTGGGCAATTGCCTGCGCCGCGCTGGCGATGTGGAACAACCGTGAAAGCCGCAGACAGGCGAGGCAGGCCCCAGGCGCTGTCGTCTCCCGCTCCTGGCGTATCAGTATCGGAATGTTTGTGCTGGTCGCCGCCGGCTATATCGCCGCTCACTCTGCCGTCTACCTCGCGGTGCGTCATTTCGCCAGAATGTGGCTCTGAGACTGGCCTCTCAGGCTAAATCTCGAATTCGCCCTGCCCTTCGTCCATGGCGTTGACGGTTTCGGCTGCCAGCGCCCTGGTGATCGGGGTCTTGCGTTCGAGCGCGGTCCGGTCGAGCCGCTCAACCACGCGCATCGCTGTCGCCAGCGAGCGCTCGATACGGCGGACCAGATACTGCACGACATGCGGTTCGACCTCGATCTGACGGTCGGCGAAGAGTTTTGTGATGACGCCGGCGAGCAGGAGATCGTCGGGCTCATGAATTTCCACTGTCGCCGCCGCTTTCAGCCGTGAGGCGAGATCAGGCAGCGTGACGCCCCAGGCGGACGGGAAGCGGCGCGCCGTCAGGAGCAGCGCCGACCCGGCACCACGCACCGCATTGATCAGATGGAACAGGCCCTGTTCATCGACCGCGCCGGTATCGACATCGTCGATCAGTGCCGGCCGCGCGCCGAGATTGGCAATGCTGTCGCCGATGCGCCTGGCGTCGACCGCCACCGCATCGGCACGCGCGCGCCAGATCGAGGCCAGATGCGTCTTGCCCGAACCCGCGGGACCGGCCAGCACCACCACCGGCGATGGCCAGTCCGGCCAGCGGTCGACCAGCGCCACCGCCTGGTTGTTGGTGCCGGAGACGACGAGTTCGTCGCGCGAATAGCCGGTGCCATGGCCGAGATCGAGCGGCAACTGGCGTGGCGGGTCGGTTGGCTGGGCAGTCACTTCAGCGACGCGGTTGCGTGCGGTGGCCGCCGCCGCGATCGGCTGGAAGCTGCGGCACAGGTGCCGCGCCGCGGCCCTTGTAGAGCGGCGATTCGAGATAGCGGGCAATGGCGAACCGCACCAGCACGGCGACGGCCGCAGAAGCCGGCACCGCGATCAACAAGCCGACGAAGCCGAACAGCGCACCGAAGGCAAAAAGCGAAAACATCAGCCATACCGGGTGCAGGCCGACGCTTTTGCCGACCAGCCGCGGCTGCAGGATGTTGCCCTCGATGAACTGACCGATGAAGAACACGACCGCGACGGCGACGATCATCGTCCAGTCCGGCCAGAACTGGACGAAGGCGACGCCGACGGCCAGCACCAGCCCGGTCAGCGAGCCGACATAAGGGATGAAGGAAATCAGCCCGGCGAACAGGCCGATGAGGATGCCGAAATTCAGCCCGGTCAGCGTCAGCCCGGTGGCATACATGGCGCCCAGCACCAGGCACAGCGTGCCTTGGCCGCGCACGAAGCCGGCGGTTGCGGTGTTGATGTCACGCGCGATGGCGCGCACGGTCGCGACGTTGTCGCGCGGCACCCAACCGTCGATGACCGCCACCATGCGGTCCCAGTCGAGCAGCATGTAGAAGGCGACCACCGGCGTCACCACGAACAGGCTTACCACCGAGACCAGCGCCATGCCGGAACTCCACAGCGAGGTGAAGACGGTGGTGATCAGGCCGAAGCCCGAGGTCAGCAGCGAATTCAGCCCGTCGCGCAAGCTATTGGCGTTGACGCCGAACTTCTGTTCCAGCCATTTCGGATCGAACGAGGTGATCAGGCTTTGCAGCCGGGTCAGATATTCCGGCAATTTGCCGGCGAAATCGGCCATCTGCGTGGCCAGAACCGGAATGAGGATGACAAAGGCCAGCACCAGCACGATGAGGAAGGTGATGAGGATGACCACCGTCGCCATGAAACGGGACAGGCCGAGCCGCTGCAGCCGGTCGGCAACGGGATCGAGGAAATAGGCAAGCACCATGCCGGCGACGAAGGGCAGCAGGATGGCGCTGAAAACATAGAGGAAAAGCGCCAGCAGCGCGGCACCGGCCAGCCAGAAGAAGATCTGGCGGCGAAAGGTCGCGGACGCGGCGGTGTCGGCGGCCGCGGCCTCGATCGCTGCCGCTTCTGTCTCAGATGTCCGGAGTGGAGCCTTCGCCATAGCCGCTCATGTGCCTCAGCCAAGTCACGAGATAGGCTGCGGCCGAAGCCACGGTCAAGACCCCGGACAGCAATATGAGAACTGACCTCAGCGGGTCGAGGTGAACGGCAAGGGCAAGTTCTCCCAGCACAAGCGCGGCCAGCACGATCTGGATCGCGGTGTTGGCCTTCGACACGAACAACGGTTTCATCTCGACCGGATGGGTCATGACGGCGGACAACACCACCGCGCAGACGATCAACGCGTCGCGCGACACCATGATGACGACAAGCCACAGCGGCAATTGCCCGATGAAGCTCATGACAACGAACACCGAAACAAGCAGCAGCTTGTCGGCCACCGGGTCGAGATAGGCGCCGAGGGTGGATTGCTGGTTGAAACGGCGGGCGATGAACCCGTCGACGCCGTCGGAAATGCCGGCGACGAGGAACCCGGCAAAAGCCCAGTCCCAGCGCGCCTGCAGCATCGCCAGCACCACCGTCGGCACCAGGATAAGGCGCAGGATGGTGATCAGGTTGGGGATGGTCAAATGCTTGGCACCTCCTCTTGGTCGGAGATAGATGATGAAGATGGCGGGTGGCAACAAGGGAGAAGCTGCCGATCTCCCGCACAGGAGAGCGGCTTTCAGCCCGGCTTTCGCCAATCACGAGCGCCTATACGCGCGCGCCGTCCACGGTTTTATGGGCCGAGATGGCCGTTATCCTTGCGGACAGAAACCGTTCATGCGAAGAGCCCGCGACAAGGAAAATTGTTGAACGGGCACCAGAAATGAGCAAGCGCGACGTGAACAAGCGCAAGAACGGGCTCACCTATGCCGAGGCCGGTGTCGATATCGATGCCGGCAATCTCATGGTCGAGAAGATCAAGCCGCTGGTGCGCGCGACGCGCCGGCCGGGCGCCGATGGTGAGATCGGCGGTTTCGGAGGCCTGTTCGACCTCAAGGCCGCGGGCTTTACCGACCCGGTGCTGGTGGCGGCCAATGACGGCGTCGGCACCAAGCTCAAGATCGCCATCGATGCCGGCAAGCACGACACAATCGGCATCGACCTCGTCGCCATGTGCGTCAACGACATCGTCGTGCAAGGTGCCGAACCGCTGTTCTTCCTCGACTATTTCGCCACCGGCAAGCTCGATCCCAACCAGGGTGCCGCGATCGTCGGCGGCATTGCCGAGGGCTGCCGCCAGGCCGGCTGCGCGCTGATCGGCGGCGAGACGGCCGAGATGCCCGGCATGTATCACGGCAATGATTACGACCTGGCCGGCTTTGCGGTGGGCGCCGCCGAACGCGGCCAATTGCTGCCCACCGACGATATTGTCGAAGGCGACGTGCTGCTGGGCCTGGCTTCCTCTGGCTTGCACTCGAACGGATATTCGCTGGTGCGCCGCATCGTCGCCATCAGCGGTCTGTCGTGGAGCGATCCGGCGCCGTTCGCCGACGAGGCCACGCTGGCCGAGGCGCTGCTCGAGCCGACCCGCATCTACGTCAAGTCGATTCTCAAGGCGATCCGCAACACGCATGGTATCAAGGCGCTCGCCCACATCACCGGCGGCGGCTTCCCGGAAAACATCCCGCGCGTGCTGCCCAAGGATTTTTCGGCCGAACTCGACCTCGAGGCGATCGACGTTCCTGCCGTGTTTTCGTGGCTGGCCAAGACCGGCGGCGTGGCGCCGGAAGAGATGATGCGCACCTTCAATTGCGGCATCGGCATGATTCTGGCAGTCGCATCCGGCCAGGCAGCACAGGTCGCCGCCGTGCTGCAGGAGGCCGGCGAGACGGTGACGCCGATCGGCCGCATCGTGCCGCGCCGCGACGCCGGGGTCATCTATCGAGGCTCGATCGGCCTATGAGCGCGCAGAGGAAACGCACCGTCGTCCTGATCTCGGGACGCGGCTCCAACATGACCGCGCTGATTGCCGCGGCCAGCGACCCGGCGTTCCCGGCCGAGATCGTCGGTGTCATTTCCGACAAGGCGGATGCCGCCGGGCTCGGCATCGCCAGGGCGCGCGGCATCGCCACGCAGGTCGTCTCGCGTGCCGACCATGGCAGCAAGCAGGCGCATGACGCGGCAATAGACGCGGCGCTCGCGGCCTTCAACGCCGAGATCGTGGCGCTGGCTGGCTACATGCGCATCCTCACCCCCGGCTTCGTCCAGAGATGGCAGGGCCGCATGATCAACATCCACCCTGCCCTGCTGCCCGCTTTCAAGGGGCTCGACACCCATGCGCGCGCACTGGCCGCCGGCATCCGCATTCATGGCTGCACCGTGCACTTCGTCACCTCAGAGATGGATGACGGCCCGATCATCGCGCAGGCAGCCGTACCGGTGATGGTCGGCGACACCGCCGATACTTTGGCAGCCCGCGTGCTGAAGGCCGAGCACCGGCTTTATCCGCTGGCATTGGGGCTGGTCGCCGAGGGCAAGGCGCGCATGGAGGCCGGCCGCACCGTGCTTGCCCACTTTGCCGACGATGCCGACAACGGCATTTCGGTGGTGATGGCCCCCGACCCGCTGCGCGAAGAAACCGACCTCGAACATCTGGCGCGCATTACGCCTTGAAACCTTGAGGACGGTAGCAAATATTGCTACCTTCTGGCCAAGGAGACAGTTCGATGGCGACAGTCGAAAAAGTCAGCGTGGCGCTTTCCCCGGAACTGCTGGAGATGGTCAAGGACGCCGTTGACAGCGGGCGCTATGGTTCGGCAAGCGAAGTGATCCGGGAGGCACTGCGAGAATGGCGGCTGCGCCAGCCCTTGCGCGAGGCCGAGGCGGAGCGATTGCGCAGGGCATGGACGGAGGGACTGGAGAGCGGCCCGTTCGCTGCTTTCGACATCGAGGACATCAAGCGGAAGGCCCGCGGCCGGCTCGTCGACGCTGTCAAGAAATAGGCCAATGGCAGGCGTGCAGATCATTCGCAGCCCGGCGGCGGAAGATGATCTTATCGACATCTGGCTCGCCATTGCCGAGCACAGCCCCCGTGCCGCCGATCATGTTCTGGATGCCATCGCCGAGCGCATCCTGCAGCTTACCGTTTTTCCCGAGTCCGGACCCCGAAGACCCGATATCGGCGCCGATACGCGAGCGCTGACCATCGGCAATTATCTAATTCTTTATCGTCGCGCCGAGGGCCGGATCGAAATTGTGCGCATCGTGCATGGCGCGCGCGATGTCTCAACGTTGTTCTAGGATCCGGAGCATGGATGTTTTCGATAGCGCGGTTCGAACAAAAGGCGATCTGGCCGGCGTGTTCGAATATAGTGGGTCGGGAGATCCGCACGCGACGGCGTATTTTTATCTCTATCGGGCCCAAGGCAACGCGCCAGGCTCAGTCGTTGATGCCATTCACATACGACCGGGCGTCTGGGCTATCAGCGCGCCGGATATTGCCATCGATGGGACAAGGGTGAGCGGCGTGTCAGGCTGTTTATCTTCGGAACCCTTTCCGCGACCTTCGATACCGAAGCCGGTACAAAGCACGGCGGCGGATATGGCAAAGACTTTCATGCCGACATTCCCTGGTCGGAATCAAATTGATGAGAGAGCTACTCCTCCTCCGTCACGCCAAATCGAGCTGGGACGACCCTGATCTCGATGATTTCGACCGGCCTTTGGCCGAACGCGGGGTTAAGGCGGCGTGCTTGATGGGACGCGAGCTTGCAGCGCGCGGCTGGCTGCCGGACCTGGCGCTGGTGTCGCCGGCACCGCGCACCCGCGACACCTGGCGGCTTGTGGCGGCGGAGCTGCCCGTGCCACCCCGGATCGCATTCAAGGCGCTGTACGATGCTTCAGCGGCGGACATTCTGAGCCAGATTGGTCAAACCGCCGCTTCAAGCGGCAGCTTGCTGGTAATTGGCCACAATCCGGGCCTGGAACATTTGGCCAGACAGCTTGCCGGGCCGGGGTCAGACGCCAAGGCGCTCAAGAGACTTGAGGAGAAATTCCCGACGGCAGCCCTGGCCCGGGTGGTCTTCGAAGGCGATTGGTCCGTCGTGTCCCCCGCCCGGTTGACACATTGCCTGCGGCCGAAGGACCTGGGCCTGCGGCCGAAGGACCTGGGCTAGCGTCCATGGCAGGTGCGGCAGGCCAAGCCCACCGCACGCCCGCTTGAGCCGTCAGTTTCCCCAGTTGCCCTGGCCGGATTCCGGCTGGACCGAATCGGGCCTCAGCGTGAGGTCGCGGTGCTTGACCAGCCTGTGGGTCGAAGCCGTGTAACTGTGGTCGACATTGACCGCGTGCGAGGTGACGGCCGGCTGATTGACATTGTCCGAACCATAGTTGTCGCTGCCGGCATAAGCGGTGCCAGTGGCAACGAGGATGGCGGCGGCGGTAAGAGCGATCCTGGTCATTTTATTTACTCCGGTATTCCTGTTCCTGTCCGTCTAGTGGCGTGCCCTTGGGAGGAATTTCGCGTCGCTCGGACAGCCTCGATCTGGGTTTTTCGTGCGCCGACTTCCAATCACGAAGACGTCCCCTCACGCGCGAAATCCGGACCTCGAACGTGGGCCAAGGTGTTGAGCTCACCCTGTTTTATCAATTGATCTCAAACGCTTATAAGGGGGATACCTGACGCACGGTGCGGCGGTTCGTCGAGCCAGCGCTCGCCATCCGTTCACGATTCGTCAACATAAATTGAACCAGTTGGTTCGATTACGATCGGCGCCCGACACTGGCGCGGTCGGCCGAAATCCTGCTCATGCAAAAAAACAAGAGCGGCGGGCAAAGCCCACCGCTCTTTGTGGTCGCAGACTTCAGAAAATCAACGACCCCAGATGCCTTGGCCCGACTGAGCCGGCACGTTGGCATTGGCATCACCCTGCGTCTTCACGGACTTCGGGATCGAGCCGGTGTGCGTGGTGTCGATGTTGGACACGGACTGGTTCGCAACCGGCTGGTTGGCATTGTAAGAGCCATAATTGTCGCTGCCGGCAAAAGCGGTGCCCGTGGCAACGAGGATGGCGGCGGCGGTGAGTGCGATCTTGGTCATTTTAATTACTCCTGAGTTCAAGGTTAGGTTGATATCGGCAGTCGCGATTAGCGGCCGAAGAGATTGCGGTCAGCGCCCTGCGACGCTGGCGCCTGGACGGTCTGCGTCGACTTCGAGACCGAAGCGGTGATCGAATGGTCGACAGCGACGGCAGGCTGATTGGCGTTGGCCGAGCCATAGTTGTCGCTGCCGGCAAAAGCAGTGCCCGTGGCAACGAGGATGGCGGCGGCG
>NZ_JAMYRE010000044.1:0-16174 GCF_040321265.1 Mesorhizobium sp. M0491 | reverse complement strand
CTTTTTAATGAGAGATGAAGTAACCGATCTTTTAACTGAGTTGGCCCTTTGGGTGAATGTGGTGATGAAATCGGAAAGGGGCGATAGAATTAAAATTTGCGCCGCCTACGACGCCGGTCTGCAGCTAATCGCTGAGCGTGCTACGCCCGGGTCTCCGCCCCGACCGGGCATTGAAGCTTGCATCCTGCAGCATGAGAAACTGAAGGCTGCCGAAGACATCAGCTGCGTAGGTTGGATACTGGCCGCGATCGCCACGCGTGTTGGGGAACGAGATCTTCCGAAATGGGAGGAAGCTCAGAAGGTCATTGGCGCCACGGTTCGGTTGCTTAGTCGCTACCGTCAAACTCGCATTCATTGAAGCCATGGCCGCGTCGGCGGAATGGCATTACAATGCTGTCGAGCATTCCCTTTAGCGTTGCACGGACGATGGCCCACGTAGGCCGTCCGTCTCTCGCGATCGGGTCGATTCTTCGCACATTCACCTCATGCGCCGCAAGAAGCGGCCTGGCGCGTACGACTCAAGCGGTCATCGCAACACCGATTAATGATTTTTGGTGCGGCGTCCTTCTGGAGGATTCCCGGTGAGCTTGATCATCTCATCTTTGCCGTCCAAGACGTAGGCCCTCATCAGAGCAGACGCTTCTTCCGCGTTTCGATTCTGAATTGCTGAGAATATCCGTTTTTCTACGCTGTCGTTCGACTTCCCCGGACTAAGTCGCGGGAATTTTCTGCGAAACAAGGTAATCTGCCCCCAGATCCCCTTCAGCATCTCAAGAACGTTCCGGCTACCGGACATAACCGCAACAAGCCGGTGAAAATTAATCGCGGAATCAAACACCGACGCCGCGTCCACGAGACTGATCGAGTGCTCTGAGCTCTGAAGACATTGCGCCAAGAGTCTTAAATCATCATCGGTCCGGTTTTTCGCGGCCAGTTCCGCAGCGAGCGCCTCCAACGAGGCGCGTACGTCATAGAGATCCCACGCCTCTTCAGGCGGCATGTCACGCACAAAGGGCCCTTTGTTCTTGGTGATTTCTATCAAACCGTCTTTTTCGAGCTGTCGAAGAGCTTCGCGAACGGAGGCCCTACTCACGCCTAGCGAGGCAGCCAGACGGTTCTCGTTCATATGTTCCCCGGGCTGCAATTCGCCCGACAGGATCTTTTCATGAACTTGCTCGTAGACGAGTTCCGAGATCGACACTCTTCGAAGCAGTCTGAGGCTACTGCTAACATTTTCCTGCCTCGCCACGCTGTTCTCCATAGGCCCCTCTTCCCTTAAGTCCCAAATCCCAACGCTTCCGAAGACGACGGTGAACGGCATGTCGCGTTCTCAACGAACTGCAAGAGTTCCCTTCTCGACATGTGGGCCATGCCCAGGCGCTTGAGGTTACGGCCGCTCTCAAAATATTTGATGCCATTGATGGCTGACGCGATGTCGACGAAAGCCTTGATGGTTCGGGCATTTATGCCTACTTTGGTGCCAAGCTCGTACCAAGGGACCAAAATATACGGTATGTCCTCAACCACATATCTGTCTTGCATGTGGGTGGGTGTTGCCTTGGTTGCGTTGTGAACGCGCGTATGAAAAGCAAAATCTGAGAATTTGTCGAAAGTCCCGCCGTAGAAGCCGACCATTTCTTGCAGGAATGTCTGGAGTCGGAAACCCAAAGCATCGGCGATCTTCAGGCGCTCTACGTCGACAGCCTCGATGACTTTCCCGACGGAGGATGAAATCCCGTCGCGATAGAAGAAAAAGTCTCCTTTTGTGCTTTCAATCCTCCCCGTGTTGAGGATCGCTGCAACCGGATGTATCACCCCATTGTTGGACTGCATCCCAATCTCGAAAACATTATTGCACCATTGGAGCGGCTGGGGAAATATATCCGCGATCTGCGACCACTGGTTCTCATCGAGAGCATTAGGGAAGGCGGCGATCGGCAGACTGGCCTTGATACCCGCGACCAAAACTTCACCCTTCTGAATCCAAGATGCATATGGGGACGCATTGGTTTCCAAGATAGTCAGGGCCTTCAGTTCCTTTGAACAGGCCAAGGCGAAGAAATTGGCGTTGATAGCCACAATGATGTGGCGACATAGGTCGAAGCCCTTCAGTTCGCTAATGATGTCGTCGTGCCCATACGATGGAACGGTGACCACAAGAATACGAGAAAATTCTACGGCAGTAGCCATCTCGGTGGTGACAGTCGGCTCGAACCGTCCCTCAATCTTCATCCGAGCCGTCAGGTGACCATCTCGCCGGATCGCATCAATGTTACGGCGGTGGTTAGGATGACCGTAAAGAAGGACGCTGAAGCCACGGGTGATCAAATCAGCTGCGAACGCGCATCCACAATTTCCGGCACCAATGATTGAAACTCGCATTTTGGAACCCACTGTCGCTCTCTCTTCCCTGGTGACGATTGTCCGCCAGGCAGCGGCGAGATTCCTGTGCGGTGATAAAAAAGCCCCTACACGAGATGTTCAAAAACTGTGCCAACTACGAGGAGAAGGGCACATGATAAGTTTCCCTATGATAAATCAAGGAGATGGGATTCAGCAGAGCGCTGAACTCATCGTGTCGCGAACTCGACAAAACCGACGGTGGGTGTCGGTTGCCCGGCTTTTTGGTTGTCAATGGTGGAGCGCTCGGGCCCGCCTCGCGACCGAGGGCGAGGCGTGCTGCTGCCGCCCGCGGACGTTGACCGTCCTCCACAGCCCATTGTCTCATTGTCCGCCAGGTCCAGCGTTGAACCGTCGAAATTTGCGGGAAGCGGTCCGGCAATGCCGCCGCCAGCTTGAGGAGGCGATGCAAAGGAGCGCGTCCATGACTGCCCACAGTTCGTTGTTTGGTCGTCCCGTCGACTTCGCTCCAGACATTGAAGGCTCGACCAAAGCCTTCCCTGTCGGTTTTAGCGTTTACAGCCCGCTGCCCCGCGCGGCAAAGGGGGCGGTGTGCAACCCAAACAAGTTTCTTTCGGTGACAATTTCGTTTCGGTGGCCGGCACGATTTTTGCTGTGGTGTTTGGAAGAGACGTTTTGAATGCTTGCGGGACGCCCAACTAGCGTTCTCGCTCCCCCCTGAGATCGTTGACCCACAACCACACTCTGGAAAGATCAAAATGAACGAAATCAATTCGCTCGCCCACGCCGATTCTAAAGTTCCTAGGTGGCATTTCACAATGATGCGCGACTCCGCACGAAATGCGGCAATAGAAGCGGCGATTGCATCTTGTGATGTCGAGGGAAAAACCATTGTTGAAATCGGAACTGGGGCTGGCCTACCGGCGATGCTCTTCGCCAGATACGGGGCTCGCAAGGTATTCTCATGCGAGATGGACGAGCGAATTGCTGATGCTGCACGGGAGATTATCTGGGCCAACGAATTGCAAGATCGCATCGCGGTGATTGCAAAATCCTCGAGGCAGGCAATTCTGGACGGCGACCTTCCTTCGGCACCCGACATCATTTTCACGGAGACGTTGGACGCCGGAGTCGTTGGCGAGGGATATGAAGCGATCGCTGAAGACATTCGCGAGATCGCCAGTCATACTACACTAGTGATGCCGTATCGGGTCCAGCAGTTCGGTTTCCTCTGCAATGACGTCAAAGCCTTTGAAAAGAACTCCGTATTTAATCAATGTGGATTTGATCTTTCGGGTTTTAACCTGTTCGCCGAACGTTCGTATTTCCCTGTGATCCAGATGCTGCATGATCCGGTATATCTCTCGCCAGCCGTGCTTTTCAGGAGCTACGACTATCTAGATTCGAACAGTCTGGATCCAGTAGAACACCATATCGTGGCCCACAATTCGGGACTCTGCCATGGAATGACGTCATATTTTGATGCCCATTTTGGGAAATTCATAGTCAGCTCCAAGGATCGCAGGGGTCATTGGCTAGCGGCCTTTCACCCTTTGCGAGAACCTATTCCGGTCGAATCTGGGCGGCATTACACTTTGAAGGGGGACAAAACAGGGTTGATCGATTTGCTTCCAATATGATTTATCTGGAGGAACGAACGTGTCCGCATCTTCTGCCGAGCAGCATAATCGAGATGTTGCTCCTCGGCGCTTCGAATTTGAAGAACTGCCTTCGGGTCCGGATGTCGTAGAACAGCCTATTTGCTGTTTCGATACCAGCGGAGCGACATACACGAAAGCCCGGCGTCGATCTTCTCAATTTCCACAGTCTTGAGCGGCACGACCTTGTAGCCCTCCGTGTCAAGAATCTCGAGAGTGCGAGGGTAATGGGCACTGGCGAAAACGACGTCGTTGACCCGAAGCACGTTCGCGGCTGGCTCTTCGCCGTTCGGAACGACGATCCTGCGGAATCCCTCGAACGCGGCAGCCCCTGCAAGTGCCGCCGTCGAAATCACGGTTTCATCGTCGAGCAGCGACGATGCCGTTTTGAAATGCAAAACGCCCTTTGGTGTCTCGGCAACCTGGGCTTTTCCGCCGAGTCTTTCGATGCAGCCAATGAGCGCCTCCGCGCCTATCCTATCGGTGCGTGCAGAGAGGCCAATAAGCACCCCCTTCGGCGTATACATGATGTCGCCGCCGTCCGCCTGGCCGGGAGCCGGCAGCTCCAGCACGGTCTCAAACCTTTCGCGTAGGATCGGCGCGATCTCCGCTGTCTCGTTGACGCGGCTTGGCGTGCCGGGACGAAGTAGGATCGCGCCGTCGGTAAACACGAGAGCCGGGTCCTCGACGAAGATAGAGTCAGGGAAGGCCTCAAGCGGCGGAAGGACTGTGACCGCGACGCCGGCATTGCGTAGGGCCGAGATATAGATTTCGTGCTCGGCCTTGACACCTTCGTAAGTCGGGCCGTCACGACCGTCGGCGCGCAGTCCGTTGACAACGGAGGTGGATGGCTCCCGGACGATTGCCGAGTTGAACTCATAGACTGATCTGGTCTGCGACATTGTTGGCTATCCTAGTGTAAAGATGTTTGACTGCGCGGCGCTCATTCTGCTGCGAACAACAGGCGTTCCGTTGGTGCAGTGCGCCGCGACAGGTGAATTCCGGCGAGCATGCACCGCACCGAGCCTCCGGCAAGCTCGATCGTCGAGACATCGAACGGCAGCAGCTTTGCCGAGCGCACAACCGCCGCGATCTGCTCCCGATCCAGGGCTGCGTGGGCACGAGCCGAAAGCGCTAGGACGCGACCGTAACTACCCTCCAGCTCTATGGCATTGCCGGCGAAGTTCTCGATCTGGCCGCTGGAGAGTTCAATGACTTCGCGGCCGGTTTCCTTGAGCCTCTCGACAATCTCCTGCCGCCGTCGGAGATCGGGAATCATCAGCGTCCCGAGCAGCGCGAAATCGGTTCCGATGCACATCAGCACGTTGGTGTGATAGATCGGCTTGCCGCTGCGATCGACGGCGTTGAAGACCATCGGCTCGAAGTTGAAGTGCGTGCAGAACCGTTCGAGCGCCACTTCGTTGGTGCGGTTTGAACGTATGGCATAAGCAACCCGACCGATGTGGTCGAGAACCATGGCGCCGGTGCCCTCGAGATAGACATTATCTTTCTCTAGTCCTGAGTAGTCGATGACGTCCTGGACCCGATATTCGTTCTTCAGCATCTCGATCACGTCACCGCGGCGCTCTTTTTGCCGATTGGCTGAGTACATCGGATAGACGGCGACATGTCCGCCCGAGTGGGTCGAAAACCAGTTGTTTGGAAATACGGAATCGGGCGTTGTGGCCGCTGTATCCTCGAAGACATAGACGATGACGCCCGCAGCGGCGAGACCCTCTGCCATACGCGTCACCTCGTCGTATGCCGCGCTCGCGACCGCCGCGGCGCCACGCTTCTCGTCATTGGACTGAAACGAGTTGTCAGCGGCGGTCATCGGGTTTGGCGTGAAATGATGCGGCCGGATCATTACAACGCCCCTGGGGGCTTGTACGGACTGTCTGCTCATCAGAGGGCTCCAGCTTTGAGCGCTGCAGGAGCGGCCTTTCCGGCGCGCAGAATCATGCCGAAGAGATCGCGCGGCTCGTCGGGATCGGCAAGGAGATCAAGCTCCTCGTAAAAGCCCGTGTCCTTGAGCCGGTCGCGGACGTAGCGAAGCGCGGAGAAGTCCTCAATGGCAAAGCCCACCGAATCGAACAGCGTGATCTGGCGGTCGCCCGAGCGGCCTGGCACCTTTCCCGCGATCACCTGCCAGAGCTCTATCACCGGATGATCGGGATCGAGTTGCTGGATTTCGCCTTCGATCCGCGTCTGTGGCGGGTATTCGACAAAGATGTCCGAGCGCAGAAGAATGTCGCGGTGAAGTTCCGTTTTGCCGGGGCAGTCGCCACCCACCGCGTTGATGTGAATGCCGGAGCCGACCATGTTGTCGCTGAGAATCGTCGCGTACTGCTTGTCGGCAGTGACGGTGGTGACGATCTCGGCCCCTTCGACGGCATCCTGCGAGGAGGTGCAGGCCTTGATCTCAAAGCCCATGCCGGCGAGGTTCTTCTGGCAGCGGGCCGTGGCGGAAGCATCGACGTCGTAAAGACGGAGCTTATCGACGCCGAGGATTGCCTTGAAGGCGATCGCCTGGAACTCCGATTGGGCGCCGTTGCCAATCATGGCCATCGTGCGAGCGCCCTTGGGTGCCAGGAATTTGGCTGCGACCGCAGACATCGCTGCAGTCCTGAGTGCGGTCAGGATGGTCATCTCGGTCAGTAGCATTGGGTAGCCATTGCCGACATCGGCGAGCATACCAAAAGCGGTGACTGTCTGTCGTCCAGAGTGGGTGTTCTTCGGATGGCCGTTGACGTATTTGAACCCGTAGGTCTCCCCGTCGCTGGTGGGCATCAGTTCGATGACACCGTCGGCGCTATGGGACGCGACGCGCGGCGTCTTGTCGAAACACTCCCAGCGCCGGAAGTCTTCTTCGATATAAGCGGCAAGTTCGATGAGGAAGCGTTCAACGCGGATCGCTAGCACGAGCTTCATCATGTGATCGACGCTGACGAAGGGGACGACATTCAGTTTTTCTTGCATAGGTTCAATAGCTCCTTGTGAAGCCGAGAGATACGTCGGCCTATGAGGCTCGCAACGAGCTCGACCGCGCGGACGACTTCTCGATCACGAATCTTCTGGATCTGGCTTTGCGACGAAGACGCAAGGACGGCTGGCACCTCGATCGCTCGAAAGCTGGTCCTCAATAGTGCGCAGTGGCAATGAGCTCTATCAGAGTCCGCTCGCCGAGGTCAGCAACACCGATCGTTGCCCGCGCGGGCAGCTCGTCGGGCGCGAACCACTCTTTCCACACCGCGTCCATGTCAGGTTTGACATTCATATCTGTGATGAAGATCGTTGCTGAGAGCAGCTTCGATCGATCGGATTTCGCCTCTTTCAGGTACGTGTCGAGCTTGGCCAACACTTCCCGTGTCTGGCCGCCCATGTCCTGGCTGTCGTCATCGGCGACGATACCGCCGATATAGGCTATGCCGTTGTGCTTGACGACGCGATGCAGGCTGGGCGCACGAAGCAGCCGTTCGGTCATGACGGGTGTCCTCCTTCATTCAATTGGTGATCAGCCGGATCTCTGCCGGTCACGGCCTTCAAGGCGCGCGGCACATGTGGAAGGGCCGCCAGCTCAGCCAGGCGAACCGGCTTTACCGGGGAGCGCAGACGATAGGTGCCTATCTCTCTCGGATTCATCCCTTTTTCGGCCGCCATGATTTCGGTGACAGTCGCGGCGCAGAGGCGCCCCTGGCATGGTCCCATTCCGCAGCGAACAAAAGTCTTCAATTGGTTCGGACCGGGGGGGCCGAGCGCAATGACCTCGCGAAGCTTGCCCGCCGAAATCTCTTCACAGCGACACACGATCGTTTCTGGATCGGGGGGGGCGAGAAAGGCAGGCCGAGGCGAGTACAGCGCATCCAAGAAGTCTCTCCCCTGAAAGAAGCGCTGGCGCCGTCGCAGAAGATCCCTGATCGATGAAGCCGACTTTGTGAGGCCGAGGTCCGAAAGAGCAGCCAAGGCGGCAATCCGTCCGCCAATTTCAGCTGCTTGAGCGCCCCCGATGCCGGCACCGTCTCCCGCGATGAGAATGCCACGCCTTGGTGTTCGCCCCTCGGCGTCCGTTACGGGCTGAAAAGCGCGTTGGCGCTCGTTCCACGTCAATGGGCAACCGGCGGCAGCTGCAAGATTGATGGCTGGGACAACGCCCTGATGCAGCAGAACGGTCTCGGCCTGAAGTGTTTCAGTTTCCCGGCGAGTCGCGAAACGAACGCCCTCGACACTGTCTTGCCCCAAAATCGCGAGCGATTGAACTCTGGTCACCACACGAATATTGCGTTTCGTTTTGAGGAGCAGGCCAAGCCCCTTCATAAGGTAAGGTGACCCCAGAAAGCCTGAGAGGTGGCGCAGCGCATCCCATCGGAAGAGTGAGTGCGACGTGTCGAGAAGTGTCATATCTCGCGCGCCTGTGTCGACGAGCTGGCTCGCCAACAGATATAGAAGCGGCCCGCAGCCTGCGAGTACGACTGGAGCAGTCGGCACAGCGCCGGAGGATTTGAGCGCAATCTGAGCTGCACCAGCCGTCATTACACCCAGCATAGTCCAACCGGGCACAGACATAGGTCTTTCCTGAGCACCGGTCGCAAGGACAACGGCAGCGGCCTCGATGATACGCGCAACGCCAGCTACCGTTAGCCCCACGCGATGATGATCCTTCGCCTCCGCCTCCACGTCTTCGGTGCGCTCGACGCTCCACACGGTCGCTTTCGCGGCATAGTCCCCGTTGCTCTCGGCGAAGGAATCGGCGAGCGGTTTTCCCTTCCAGTAGTCGGGTCCGAGGTAGCTGCGCGCGTCTGGCCCGTTGCGCGTGATCTCACGGTATATCTGACCACCGGGGCGAGGGTTTTCGTCCACCACGACAACTCGTGCACCCGCATTGGATACTTCTGTCGCAGCCGCCATTCCCGCCGGCCCCGCCCCAACGATCAGGACGTCGTAGACGGGGAGCAGGTCTTCTGCCCTGGACACAATCCGCAATGTCATGACGCCTGCCCTTCGTCGACGTTGGAACGTGTAGGCAAGCTCGATGCGCCATGTTGGCTGAGCACCGTCATCCCATCCTCGACTTCAATGAGGCAAGCTTGGCGGTTTTGAACGCCATCGATCGTGATGAGGCATTCGAAGCAGACACCCATAAGGCAAAATGGGCCACGGGGCGCTCCGCTGACGACCGATCGACGGACCTGTTGCACGCCGACTGCGAGCAGGGCGGTGGCCAGCATGTCCCCGCGCTCTGCCCGCAGTGGCACGCCGTCGAATGTGAAATGAACGGGCTGCTCGATCTCACGCAATCTGCTCAGCATGAAACCTCCTTGCCGAAAATGAGGACAGATCTTTGCTGAGATCAGAGGCAGCGATCTGCGGCGCCACGACGAGCGCATGGTTCGCCGCCAACGTCACGCCTGAATGGCAGGCGACGAGGAACGCGCCAGGATGGCGCGCTGAATGATCGTAAATCGGCACGCCATCGGCCGTCTTGACCCTGAAGCCGGTCCAACTACGCACCACGTTTAAATCCGCCAGAATCGGGAAAACCCGGACGGCCCGGCTTGCAAGGACGGCGCTGATGTCGGAGGAGCTCGCGATGCTGGTCGTGTCGGTCTCTTCGCTGTCGCCGATCATGATGCCGCCTTCATCGGTTTGGCGGATCGTTGGCGACAGACAAGGAAGAAAGGGGTTGCACTTCTCGGTGACGAGAATTTGCCCCTTGCTTCGTTTCAGCGGACAGGAAAGGCGGACCATCGGGGCGAGCCTTTCATTGTCGAGACCGGCCGCGAGCACAATCTTCTTGGACAAAATGGAAAAGCCATCGCCCCTCAGGATGAAACCGCCCGTCACCGGCTGTATGGCGTCTACCCTGTGATTGGGCCGATAGCTCACCCCTCTTCTGATCATGGCCGCGTGCAGCGCATGAAACAACCGAAGCGCGTTTACGTGGCCGTCCGCTGGGGAATAGATAGACCCCACGACATCAGGCCCAATTTGCGTCAGGCACTCGCGTGTCTGACATTCGTTCAGCACTTCGTAGGCCGGTGCATCGCCTGCCGTTTCGGAGGCGATGCACTCCATGTCCGCTCGAATGGCCTCGAGCTCCTCATCCGAAAGTGCAAAAGTGAAGCCGCCGTGTTGGATGAGACCTACGTCGATGCCGCTGTCCTCATAGAGCGCTGCGGCCATCGTCGGCCACATCTTCGCAGACTTGTCCGACCAAAGCGCATAATGGGGCGAATGCAGGCCTTTGCCTTGTACCCAGACTAATGCGAAGTTCGCTCTCGACGCCCTGAGGTCCAGATCCGAGCCATCAAGGACGAGTGGCTTCACACCTATGCGGGCAAGTCCCCACGCAATGGCCGCGCCAACAAGGCCGCCGCCAATTATGGTCAGGTCAGCGTCTAGCATCGCTCGGTACCACCATGTTGTGGGATGGAGAGCGGGTCATTTCTCAGCCCCGAGCACGAAACGAGCGGTCGTCAGTCGGCGCACATGATCCTCGTCGATTTCCACGCCTAGGCCCGCGCGGTCCGGCAGATGCACGATGCCGTTGCGCACAAAGGACGAGAAATCCGTCGGGTCCTCAACCAACCGCATGGTCGACATGAAAGCGTGCCCGGCATCGACGAGGTTTCTGACGGTGACGGCATGTTGGAGCGACGCGGCCTGGGTGATGCCGAATTCGATCATCGAATTCATGTAGCAGCTGATGCCGAAGGCTTCCGCAGTGGCGGCAATGCGCTGCGCCCGCAGGGGGCCGCCGTTCTTGCTGCTCTTGATGCTGAAGACCGTCGCAGCGCCGGCACGAGCCAGTTGGGAAGCATCGGTAAGATCTATGATCGATTCATCGGCCGACAGTGGAAGCTGACTTGCATTGGACAGTTGCGCCATGCCCGCAATAACGTCTGTTGCCAGAGGTTCTTCGACGAAGGCGACTTTCGAGCCGGCAATTCCCGCCAGGAATTCACGGGCCTGATCCAGACTCCATCCCTGGTTGGCATCCGCGATGAACTTGACCCGCTCTCCATAGCGGGCCTGCAGCGCAGCGACGCGCTTGATCTCGCTGGTTATCGGCGATGTGCCCATCTTCAACATGAAACTGGAGAAGCCCTGGGCGGCGCGCTCTTCAATGATGGGGATGTCCTCTTCGGCGGTACCATTGCTCAATGGCCACAAGACCGGCAATGAGCGGCGAAGCGGCCCGCCCAGCAGCGTCGCCACGGCGACGTTCAGCCGTTTGCCGAGAATGTCGAGCAGCGCCATAGTAATCGCGCCTTTGGCGCAAAGGTGGCTCGGGACGACCGCGTCGACCAGAGCATCGATGTTGCCCGGCGCTGGTTCCGGCGCGGCGAGAACTAGGGGCAGCAGCTTGTCCTTCAGAACCGTCAGAACCCCGGCTGGCGTCTCCCCGTCCACGGTTTCAGCAGGATTGGCTTCTCCCCACCCCACGACACCGTCGGCATCTGTGAGCTTCACAAGCACCGCCTGTGTTGCGATCAGGACCCCTTCGGTGAGCTTGTACGGTGTGCAGAGCTTTGCCTCGATTTCGAACACTTCGGCGCTGACAATCGGCACCATGGTCGTACGGGATAATTTCTCGTTCATTTTCCAATTCCTGAACATGGTGATGTCGCGCGGAACGCGGGCTCGTGTGCTGGTTTCAATGCGCGGCTGCAGCAGGGGCGCCGGTCACACCGCGTTCGGAGCGACGATGAGGATTGAGCCACAGTTCGATCAGCATGACCGACCGAGTGACGATGAAGTTGATCGACAAGTAGATCGCTCCAGCGATGATGAAGACCTCGACTGGTCGATAGGTGTTGGAGATGATTTGTTTGGCGACACCGGTCACTTCCAAGATGGTGATTGTCGAAGCAAGCGACGTCGACTTGACCATGAGGATGATCTCGTTGCCGTAGGCGGGCAGCGCCAGGCGCATCGCGATCGGAAAAACGATGCGACGGAACTGCAGGACGCCCGACATTCCGATAGCGCGGGCCGCTTCGATCTGACCTAAGGGTACAGCCTGTATCGCACCTCTTATGATCTCGGTGCTATAGGCGGCGGTACTAAGGGTGAGGGCAAGGATCGCGCAGAACCACGCGTCTCTAAAGAGCGTCCATAAACCGACCTGCTCGAAGAAGGCTCTGAACTGGCCGGATCCATAATAGATCAAAAACATCTGCACCAGGAGCGGTGTCGATCGGATGACATATACGTAGCCATAAGCGATAACGTAAAGCAGGCGGTTTTTCGAAACGCGCATCAACGCCAAAGGTACGGCGAGCGCAAAGCCGAGACAGAGCGAAATCGATGCCAACGCGAGTGTCGTGGGCACGGCAGCCAGAAGCTTCGGGAACGCTTCCCGCATAAGGTCGAAATCCATCACTGGCTCCTTACTCCGCGGTTGGCCCATTTTTCAGCCCGGATAAATCCCTGGTTGGACGCGGAAGTCAGCAAGAGGAAGAGAACGAAGGCCGCGAGATAGAACGTGAACGGCTCTTTCGTTGAACCCGCGCCGACCGCGGCGGCTCGCATGATCTCGACGAGGCCGACGACCGAGATCAGGGACGTATCCTTCAAGGTGTACTGCCAGACGTTACCCATGCCGGGCAGCGCAAACCTCGCCGCCTGCGGGACGATGATGCGGCGCAATCGCAAAGCTGGTGTCATCCCGATTGCTTTCGCCGCTTCGATCTGTCCTTTGGGAATGGCGAGAACTGCAGCGCGGATTACCTCGGTGGAATAGGCGCCCGCGCTCACACCGATGCACAAGATGCCGATGGCAAAGACCGGCGGTTCAATGTAGCCCCCGAAGCCGAAGAGTGCATTGGCCACATAGCGGAGCAGCGATCCCCCACCGAAAAACACGAGAAAGATGATCAACAGTTCCGGTACACCCCGAACAACAGTCGTGTAGACGTCGCCGAGCAGTCGAAGTGACCGGAACCTGGACAATTTTGCTGCTGCAAAAAGCGATCCGATAGCGATGCCCAGTGCGAAAGCGCAAGCCGCGACCACGATTGTCATGACCGCTCCACGGGTCAGTTCATCGGCCCAGCCGGCATCGCCCCATCCAAATAGCGTGAGATCCATGATATAAACTCTATTGCGGGAGAACCGTGATGCCGGAGGAGCGGACGAATGCAGCCCATCCCCCGGCATCAGTTCGGTCTACTGCTTGGGAGTGCCGTCGAAGCCAAGCCACTTCATCGAAAGCTTTTCGATCGTGCCGTCGGCGACGGCTTCGTCGATGGCTTTATTCAACATGTCGCGGAGCTGACTATCTTCCTTGCGCAGGCCAATGCCCGTGCCCTTGCCAAACGGTCCGCCAGTCATGTTCGGCCCGAAGATGGCAAGATCCTTGCCTTCAGGCTTCTCAAGTAGCGGCTTGAGGCGAGCAAGTGTGGATAGGCTCGCGTCGATGCGGCCGGCGTTAAGATCAAGGACCATGTTGTCAGGTGTATCGTAACTTGCGAGTTCTACGTTGGGCAGAAACTCTTTCACGAAGGATTCGGCCGTCGTGCTCGATTGCACGCCGATCTTCTTTCCTTTGAATGCAGCAGCCAGCTTGTCCAACTCTGCCCGTTCCTCTGGGCTCACGTCATCGAGCGTCAGACTGTCCGGGCTCCCCTTGAATTCCAGCAGTGAGCTGCCTTTTGGCGCAATGAAACGTATCGGGGTCTTGATATAGGGCTGGGTGAAAGAAATGACCTTTTCCCGCTCGGTATTGATATCCATAGCGGCAAGGATCGCATCGTAACGTCCGGCGATGAGGGACGGTATGATACCATCCCATGCCTGCTCGATCACCGGGCATTCAATCTTGATGCGGCTGCACAGGTCCTTGCTCAGATCGATATCAAAACCCATCAGGTTGCCGCTGGCGTCCTTGTATTCGAAGGGCGCATATGTAGCGTCGGTTGCAAACGTGATGCTCTTGTAGTCCTTGGCCGCTGCCGGCCCAGTGAGAACCAGCGTGCCAGTGAGCATCGCGAGCAAGGTATTCAATTTGGAGATTTTCATGTGATCACCTCTGTCAGTTCGTTATTTTTGTCGGATGTGCTCGTTCCCACCGCGATGGCGCTCGTCACAAGACGCTTGCGAGGAATTCGCGACATCGCGGAGAAGATGGGTTTCGGAATACCTGGTCTGGTGTGCCCTGTTCCTCGATCCTCCCCTTTTCGAGAAAGACGACCTTGTTTGAGACGTCGCGGGCAAAGCCCATTTCGTGCGTGACCACGACCATGGTGCGTCCTTCTTCAGCCAGCTGCCGCACCACTTTGAGGACTTCACCCACCAGCTCGGGATCGAGCGCAGACGTCGGTTCGTCGAATAGAAGGGCGGCTGGCTGCATCGCGAGCGCACGAGCAATGCTGACGCGCTGCTGCTGCCCGCCGGACAGTTCGGACGGATAGCTTGCATGTTTTTCGGCAATGCCAACCTTGCTGAGATAATCCATGGCTCTGTCGCCCGCTTCGTTCTTCCGCAGCTTGAGCACGTGGATTGGTCCTTCCATGACATTCTGAAGGACGGTCATGTGCGACCAGAGATTGAAGCTCTGAAACACCATGCCGAGCTGCATGCGCATCCGGTCGATCTTCTTGCGATCGAGCCCGATCAGACGGCCCTTTGGGTCTGTTTCCACTCTGATTTCGTCGTCACCAATTGCAATCCGGCCTTTGCTCGGCATTTCGAGGAAATTCATGCAACGCAGAAAGGTGCTCTTGCCGGAGCCCGAACTGCCGATGACCGAGATCACGTCGCCTCGGTTGGCCTCGAGCGATATTCCCTTCAGCACTTCGAGATCGCCGAAATGCTTGTGAATGTCTTCTGCGACCAAGGCTGGCCGATTTCCACTGCGCGCAGCCGGCTTCGCCGCTCCGTCAGTTGCACACGAGCTCCGGGCAACAGTCGCGAGGACTGGGCCTGACGACTTCATGATTGTTTCCTCCCAATTGCAGCGACTTTCCCGACGGTTTTGGCTTCATGCTCCTGCGCATGCTTCATCAAGCCCTGTTTTCCTCCGATGATGTGGGCTTTCATCAGAGTCGATGCTGCTTCGGTATCGCGGGCTTGAATGGCTGCCAGGATGCGCCTTTCCTCGGCGCTCCCGGGATCGCCAAGATGGAGGCGCGAGAACTTACTGCGGAACAGGACAAGCCGGCCCCAAACAATCTTCAGCATGTCGACTAGGTTCTGACTGCCGGACATCGCCGCAACGAGCCGATGAAAGTTGACGGCGTGATCAAATATCGCGGGTTCTTCTCCACGCTCGATTGCCTGATCCATGTTCCTGAGGCACTGCGTCAGCAATTTTAGATCCTCGTCCGTGCGGTTTTTCGCAGCAAGCTCTGCAGCGAGCGCTTCTAAGGAAGCGCGGATGTCGTAAAGCTCCCAGGCCTCTTCCGGCGGCATGTCACGGACGAACGGGCCCTTGTTCTTGGTGATTTCGATCAACCCGTCCTTCTCTAGTTGCCGGAGCGCCTCTCGGACGGAGGGCCTGCTCACGCCGAGCGAGGCGGCCAGTCGGTTCTCGTTCATATGTTCGCCGGGAAGAAGCTCGCCTAACAGGATCTTTTCGTGCACCTGCCGATAGACCAGTTCCGAAATGGAGACGTTCCGGAGCAGTTGCAGGCTGCTGTTGAGATTTCCCTTTTCCCGCTCACCGCTTTGCATAACTCTCTCTGCCGCATTGAGGTCTATTGCCGATTGCCGGCAATCTGCATTATGGAGGCCGGCAAGTCAAGTGGTGCGAATTGGTTCCCAGGGTTGCGAACTCGGGTTAACGGACTTTCGGTATTGCTGATTCCATGGGTGCTTCCTTGATTCGGAGCACAGTCATGTCGGTCATCGTCGTTGAAGGTTTCGAGAAATCCCGCCTGAAGTCGCTTCTCGACCACTTTGGCAACATCGACGACCCACGCGGCCATCGCCACCAGCCCAACGATCGCCTCGGCAATCTGTCGGCGCCGACTATCTGCTCGCCGTCAAGGCTAACCAGCCCCACCTTGCGCGCCGAGATCGAAGCCTGCTTTGCCGATGCACCTGCCGCCGAACTCGACCGCGTCACCGAACGCGACAAAGGCCACGGCCGCATCGAGGAACGCTGCGTCACCGTCTCTTGCGAGGCCGACTGGCTGGCGGGCACGCGCCGCTTA
>NZ_JAMYRE010000043.1:0-22417 GCF_040321265.1 Mesorhizobium sp. M0491 | reverse complement strand
CCGGCCTCAAACCCGAGCCGCAAGGCACCCCACATTGGCCTGACCCTCCCTCCTTGCCCCTATAACTTAATAACGCAACGGGCCCACACGGGGGGAGATTGGCGGTTCCGCTGGCGGCTCCTTCCTTCCAACGCTGGAGACTAGCGAAGGCCGACGGACATCTGATCTCCCCCCTTGCGGGGGAGATGTCCGGCAGGACAGAGGGGGGTGCTGTCCCGCCGGCTTCTCATGAGACGGCAGCCGTTGCCTACCCCTGCTCGGCCTGGATCCTGTTGTAGTCGTGGATGGTCTGGCTCAGCCGGCGGCGCAGGAAGTTGGAGATGTTGTCGAAGATGAAGACAACGGCCAGGATCAGCAGCACCATGTAGAAGACGTTGGCCCAGTTGGAGTTGGTGCGCATCGCTTCCCACAGCTTCAGGCCGATGCCGCCGGCGCCGACAGCGCCAATGATGGTCGCGCCGCGGGTGTTGGATTCCCACTGGTAGAGCGTCTGGCTGATGAACACCGGCACCACTTCCGGCAGCACGCCGTAGCGCTGCACCAGAAGGCCGTTGGCTCCGGTCGAGGTAATACCCTCGCGCGGTTTGTCGTCGATGTTCTCCAGCGCCTCGGAATAGGTTTTGCCGAGCGTGCCGATCTCGGTGAAGAAGATGGCTGCACTGCCCGCCAGCGGTCCCGGCCCGAAGGCACGGGTGAAGAACAGCGCCCAGATCAGCATGTCGATGGAGCGCATGAAGTCGAAGAAGCGCTTGAGCACCTGGTTGACCAGCCGGCTGGGCGTGATGTTGCGAGCGGCGAAGAAGGCCAGCGGAAAGGCGACGATGCCGCCCAGCATGGTGCCGAGAAAGGCCATGACGATGGTCTGCAGGAGCTTCGTCCAGACATCGCCATGCTGCCACTGGGCGTTGTTCCAGATGTTGTCGCCAGCCAGTGCCAGGTTGGACGTGCCTGGTTTCAGTTCCGGTCCGGAGACGATCAGCGAGGCGACTTCGCTTGCCGACTTGCCGAAGAACGGCGAGCGGGTGTCGAAGACGAAGTTTGCCCAGCCGAGAAATCGCTTTCGGATCCTGACGCGGTCAACGGCGACACGGGCCTCGCCGGCAAAGCCCATGTCGGCGACGACCTCATCTTCATGCGCGGTGATCCAGCCGGGAACCGGCCCCGAGATCAGCGGCTTGCCGGTGCCAAGCACGACCGCAACGGTCTCACCATTGGCAGTTATCGTCGCTTGCGTCTTGCTGAAGGTGACCGACTTGGCGGCGCCGTCGATAAGGACCGTCACCGAACCATCGGCATTGGTCTTGACCCAGTCCGGATCTGGGTTCGGGCCGAGCACCGAGAAGCGTGGATATTTGGCGGTGATCCGCGTTTCGTCGAGGCGGAAGATCGGCTGCACGTCGTAGCTGATCCATTGGGTCAGAAACAGCGGCAGCCGCTCCCAGTGCGATTCCCGCATGACCTGCGGCAGGTTGAAGAACCACAAGGCATAGAGCAGGTAGAGGAAGATGCCGCCAAGCAGCATCAGCGGCCCGAAGCGCTTGTGGAACGGCCGCTGGAACACCTGCGGGAAGCGCTCTTCGATCGACTGGATTTGATCGGCGGTCAAGGCAGCCATGGTCAAGCCCCCACCACGAAAGCCTGCTCGCCGACCAGCTTGCGGCGCAGCCAGGCGGAGAACTGGTCGACGATGAAGATCGTCGTGAACAGGAGCAGCACGAGGGCTATCGTCTTGGCGCCGAAGCCGCGCGAGATCGACAGCTTCAACTCCTCGCCGATGCCGCCGCCGCCGACCGCGCCCATGATGGTGGAAATGCGGACATTTATCTCAACACGCAGCAGCGTGTAGGACATGAAGTTGGGCAGCACCTGTGGCAGGCCGGCAAAGCGCACCCGCTCGAACCAGTTGGCGCCGACAGCCCTCAGGCCCTCTTCGGCGCGCATGTCGATGTTCTCGTTGATCTCGTAGAACAGCTTGCCCAGCGCGCCGATCGAATGCAGGCCGATGGCGATGATGGCAGCGATCGGGCCGATCGAGACGATGGCGGCGAACAGGCCGGCGATGACGATCTCGGGAAAGGCGCGCAGCAGCTCCATGAGGCGCTTGACGATCTGCCGCAGCACCGGATGCGGCGTCAGATTGCGCGCCGCGATGAAGGAGAACGGCACGGCGAAGACGAAGCCGATGAAGGTCGAGACCAGCGCCACGTTGAGCGTGGTCAGCATCAGCTCGAAATATTCGGGGATGTAGAAGCTGCCCCAGACATAGGAGCGGCCAAGCGGAAAGTTGAATTCCTGGGTGCCGGTGTCATGCGGGGAAGCGATGTCGAACATCGCCCGCCAGACATCGTTCCAGTCCTTGGGGACGAGCCAGCTCAGGAAGTCCAGCAAATGCGGCAACCGGTCGAAGAAATGCCCGGCATTGGCCTCGTCGGCGAACCACATTGTGCTGCCGAGCGCGATGATGAGAAGGCCGACACCGATGGCGGTGTAGAGCCGGCGCAAGGACGTCTGGCGACGCCAGGCGTCGGCCATCTGGTGAGTGGCGCCGGAAGGGGCTGTCACGGAAAGGGTCATGATCGGACATGCAAGAAGGGCGGCGTTTTCTCGACGCCGCCCTTCCTGATTTCGCCGTTAGCCGCCAATGGCTGCCTTACGGGCTTCGACGATGACGTTGTAGAAGTCCGCCTTAACCGGGACGTAGCCGGTAAAGTCGCCGCCTTCGACGCCTTCGAAGCAAGCCTTGTCCTTCTTCGGCAACTGCGTGAAGAAGTTGGCGAGCTTGGCGGTCATCTCGTCGCCGAGCGCGGTGCGCACGACCAGCGGGCCGTTCGGGATCAGGCCCGAGCGCCAGACTTCGACGAAGTCGTTGGGGTCGACGGCGCCCTTGGCGACTTCCTTGTGGAAGGTGCCCGAGGTGTAGCCGTCCTTGAAGTCGCCGATACCGGAGGAATCGTCCACCGCCACATCGACCTTGCCGTCGCGCACGGCCAGAACGTTGTTCTCATGGCCGCCGTTGAACTGGGTCGAAGCGAAGAAGGTTTCGTTCGAAGCGCCGGTGTCCTTCGGGATTTGGGTCAGCGGGATCAGATAGCCGGAGGTCGAATCCGGATCGGCGTAGCCGAGCTTCTTGCCCTTGGCCGACTTGATATCGGTGATCCCCGAGGATTTCAGCGCCAGACCGATCGAATAGTAGCCGGTGGCGCCGTCGGTCTGCTGGGTGGTGAGGATCGGGGTGACCGCCTTCGGGTCCTTGAGAGCGATGCTGGCGTAGCCGGAAGCGCCGAGTTCGGCGAAGTCGAGCGTGCCGCCAAGCAGGCCCTGGATGACGCCGTCATAGTCGGCGGCGGGGAACAGCGAAACCTTTTCGAAGCCGAATTCGGCCTTCAGATGGTCGGCGAGGCACTGGTAGTTGCGCAGCCGGTCGGTTTCGTTTTCGCCGCCGAGGATGCCGACGCGAAATTCCTTCATGTCGGCGGCATGGGCCATGCTGGTCGCCATGGCGAGCACCGAAACGGCGCTGAAAACCATCTTCCTGAACATCTGTAATCTCTCCTGTAGGTTCCGGCCCCGCGCCGGCAGCGTTCTCGATTTTGACAGGTGCCCTTGACGCGGGCTGTCGATCCAGGCCGCTCTCAGTATCCCGGGAATGCGGGCTCGAGCGGTCCGGCGGATGCGGCGATCTTTCGGCTGAAGGCAACGCTGGTCGAGGTGATGGCCTCGGAGATTTCCTGGCCATTGCTGTCGGCGCCGTAGACGAGACGCACGGCCTCGCGGTTGAGTTCTTCCGGCGGGCCGTCGAAGACGACCTTGCCGGCGGCCATGCCGATGATGCGGTTGCAGTAGGTGCGGGCGGTGTCCAGCGTGTGAAGATTGGTGACGACGGTGATGCCGTCGCGCAGATTGATGTCCTGCAGCGAATCCATCACCACCTTGGCGTTCAGCGGGTCGAGCGAGGCGATCGGCTCGTCGGCGAGGATCACTTTGGGCTGCTGCATCATGGCGCGGGCAATGGCGACGCGCTGCTGCTGGCCGCCCGACAAGGTGCCTGCGGGCTGCAGCGCGATGCGGGCAATGTCGAGCCGCTCGAGTGCCGCGACCGCCTCGGCGCATTCGGCGCGCGAGAACATGCCGAACAGGTTGGTGATGGTCGAACGGTGGTTCAGCTTGCCGAGCAGCACGTTGGTCAGCACGTCGAGGCGCGGCACCAGGTTGAACTGCTGGAAGATCATGGCGCAGTCACGCTGCCAGCGCCGCAGCGGCGAGCCGCGCAACTGGGAAACCTCGGCGCCGTCAAAAAAGATCGATCCCTGGCTGGGATCGATGAGACGGTTGATCATGCGAAGAAGGGTCGATTTGCCGGCGCCCGAACGGCCGATAATGCCAACCATCTGACCCTGTGGGATGGCGATGTTGATGTCGCTGACGGCGGTGTTCTTACCAAATCGGCGGCTGACACCGCGGATTTCGAGCGTGGCGGAATTTGCTGACATGGGGCAGGTTCCAGTCTGGACCATATTGATCGTCAGGCACTCGCCTAACGCAGCCACATGAACCTGCCGTGTCGCGGTGATGTCAGTTTTGTTACGCTCCACAGGTGTGGAGTTATGGCCGGCCCAGGGCCAGCAGGTCCTCGAAGTGCTCCATGTCCCTGAAGCCGCAGAAGGCGGGAGTTTTGATTTCGATCACGGGAGCCTGCTGCTCGAAAAAGCTTGAGAGAGTCATCGAACAGGTCCTGCCATGTGGCTGCCATGACGATGATGTGAAGAATTATCCTTCGTATTTTTCCAGGAAGGCCTCGGCCGATAGTTCCCGGAAATCGTCGAGCGAAGCGCGCAGCCTGGCATGATCCCAGTCCCACCAGGCAAGCGCCTGATAACGGTCGGCGGTGCGGCGGTCGAAGCGCTCACGGATCGGTTTGGCCGGCACGCCGGCGACGATGGTGTAGGGGGCGACGTCCTTCGAGACGACGGCTCCGGCGCCGATCGCCGCGCCGTCACCGACGGTGACGCCGGGCAGGATGGTCGAGCCGTGGCCGAGCCAGGTGTCGTGGCCGATGGTGACTCGCCTGGCGCGACGCTGGGCGAAGAATTCTGTCTCGTGCTCGGCGTCGTCCCAGTAGTCCGAGGCGCGATAGGTGAAATGGTGCAGCGTTGGCCGCCAGGTCGGGTGGTTGGTGGCGTTGATGCGCACGCTGGCGGCGATGTTGGCGAACTTGCCGATCGTCGCGCACCAGACGGCGCAGTCCTGCATCATGTAGGAATAGTCGCCAAGCTCGCTTTCCGACACCCGGCTGCGGTCGGCGATCTCGGTCCAGCGGCCGAGCGTCGAATTCTGCACATCCGCCGTCGGATGGACCAGCGGCGTCTCGGACAATTTCCTGGTCATGCGGCGATTTTTCCGGGAGCGAAAGCGGTGACGTCGATGATGCGGTCGGCAACCGCCTCGCGTACGTCGTGGTCATGGAAGATGCCGAGCAGCGCGACATCAGCCGCCTTCTTGGCGGCGATGAGTTCAATCACGACATCGCGGTTTTTGGCGTCGAGCGAGGCGGTCGGCTCGTCGAGCAGCAGGATCGGATGCTCGGTGATGAAGCCGCGTGCGATGTTGACGCGCTGCTGCTCGCCACCGGAGAAGGTCGCAGGTGGCAATGCCCAGAGTTTCTCCGGCAGGTTGAGCTGCGCCAGCAAGGCGCGTGCCTTGCCGCGGGCAATCTCGCGATCCTCGCCGCGCTCGACCAGCGGTTCGGCGACGACATCCAGCGCCGAAACGCGCGGCACGGTGCGCAGGAATTGGCTGACATAGCCGATCGTTTGCCGGCGCACGGCAAGCACGGTGCGCGGGCTGGCAGTGGCGAGGTCGATCAGCCCGTCATCGTGGCTGACGATGATCTGGCCTTCGTCGACGGCGTAGTTGCCGTAGAGCATCTTCAGGATCGAGCTCTTGCCGGCACCGGACGGGCCGCCGAGCACGGTGCATTCGCCGGCCCTGATCGAGAACGAGACACCGGCGATAACAGGCAATTTGATGCCGTCGCGCAGATGCATGGTGAAGCTCTTGGCGACGTCTGAGACAACGAGGGGCGTCGGCATCAGAAGGTCCTCCAATCGCTGTTGGTTTGCGGGCCAGCACCCCCCTCTGGCCAATGCAATTGCATGTGCGGAATAACGGTGAAATCTCGAAGCGGGTGTTTGCGAGGTGTCGGCGCGAGGCACCCCCCTCTGTCCTGCCGGACATCTCCCCCGCAAGGGTGGAGATTGGCAGCTTCACCCGCAGCGCTTTTCTTGCAGCCTTGGTAATTGGTGAACGCAGCAGGGACAGCCGATCTCCCTCCTTGCGGGGGAGATGGCCGGCAGGCCAGAGGGGGGTGCCTCGCGCCAAGGTTTCGCGAACACGCGCTTTGAGACTTCATCGTCAAACCTGCAGAATCGAGGAAACGAGCAACTGCGTGTAAGGCGCGCGCGGGTCGTCGAGCACGCGGTCGGTGAGACCGCTTTCGACGACGCGGCCGTCCTTCATCACCATCATGCGCTGCGACAGAAGCCGCGCCACGGCAAGGTCGTGGGTGACTACGATGGCCGCGAGACCAAGGTCGGTGACCAGCCCGCGCAGCAGGTCGAGCAGGCGCGCCTGGACCGAGACGTCGAGGCCGCCCGTCGGTTCGTCCATGAACACCAGGCGCGGGCCGGTGACGAGGTTGCGGGCGATCTGCAGGCGCTGGCGCATGCCGCCGGAAAAGGCGCGCGGCTCGTCGTCGATGCGGTCCTCGTCGATCTCGACGCGCGACAGCCAGTCGACCGCGGTGGCGCGGATCTTGCCGTAATGACGGTCGCCGACCGCCATCAGCCGCTCGCCGACATTGGCGCCGGCCGATACCGTCATGCGCAGGCCGTCGGCGGGGTTCTGATGGACAAAACCCCAGTCGGTGCGCATCAGGAAGCGGCGCTCGGCCTCGCTCATGCGGTAGAGTTCGCGGAACTGGCCGTCACGCATGCGGTAGCTGGCGGTGCCGGAGCTGGGCAGCAGCCGGGTCGACAGGCAGTTGAGCAGTGTCGTCTTGCCGGAGCCGGACTCGCCGACGACAGCCAGGACTTCACCCGGCCACAGGTCGAAGGAGACGTTGTCGCAGCCGACGCGCGAGCCGTAGAATTTGGAGAGCGCCGAGACGCGCAGCAGCGGTTCGTCGGTCATTGTATCTCCTTACCCTCCCCCTTGCGGGGAGGGTCGGCGCGCAGCGCCGGGGTGGGGGTTGAGTGGGGCGTGGATTGGTCAAGACCCCCACCCGCGCCTTCGGCGCGACCTCCCCACAAGGGGGAGGTAGGGGCGTTGCGCCGCTTCTCGCAGTGGTCGGTGTCGGAGCAGACGAACATGTGGCCGCCATGGTCGTCGAGGATGACCTCGTCGAGATAGACATTCTCTGCCGCGCACAGCGCGCAGGGCTGGTCGAAGGTCTGCACCTCGAACGGATGGTCCTCGAAGTCGAGGCTGACCACGTCGGTGAAGGGCGGCACCGCGTAGATGCGCTTTTCGCGCCCGGCGCCAAACAGCTGCAAAGCCGGTGAGCGGTGCATCTTGGGATTGTCGAATTTCGGCGTCGGCGACGGGTCCATCACATAGCGGCCCTCGACCTTGACCGGATAGGCATAGGTGGTGGCGATGCGGCCGTGTTTGGCGATGTCCTCGTAAAGTTTCACATGCATGAGGCCGTATTCCTCCAGCGCATGCATTTTCCGCGTTTCAGTCTCGCGTGGCTCGAGGAAGCGCAAGGGTTCCGGGATCGGCACCTGGTAGACAAGCACCTGGCCCGCCGTCAGCGGATGTTCGGGGATACGATGGCGGGTCTGGATGATGGTGGCGCTGGCGGTATCAGTGGTCACCGCGATGTTGGCGACCTTCTTGAAGAAGGCGCGGATCGAGACCGCGTTGGTGGTGTCGTCGGCGCCCTGGTCGATGACCTTCAGCACATCGTCCGGGCCGATGATCGAAGCCGTGACCTGGACGCCGCCAGTGCCCCAGCCATAGGGCATCGGCATTTCGCGCGAGGCAAACGGCACCTGGTAGCCGGGAATGGCGATGCCCTTGAGGATCGCCCGGCGGATCATCCTTTTGGTCTGCTCGTCGAGATAGGCGAAGTTGTAGGTGGCGATGTCGGTCATGGCGATCACATCCACATTGTGCTATTGAATTGGCGTCCAGGACGCGGAAACAGGGGCGAAATCGGATGACCCAGACCGCTTGGCTGCATATCGGAATTCTGCTGCTGGCGTTCGTCGGCGTGGTCGCGTTTATCCTCCGAAGAATGGTTTTTCCCGCAGCCAGGGAAGGCGCGCATGGCGAGAGCGTTGGCATCGGCGGCGGCTACAGTGGCGGGCATGGCGACCATTCGCACGACAGCGGTGGCGGTGATGGCGGGTCGGGCGACTAGGCTCATTCCGCCGCCTCCTTCTTGTCTTCCAGCATGTCGGCATTTCCGCGGGCGTCGTATTCGGCGCGCATACGGCGCACGAGGTCGAGTTCGGCCTGGAAGTCGACATAGTGCGGCAGCTTCAGATGTTCGACGAAGCCGGTCGCCTGGACGTTGTCGGAATGCGAAATGACGAACTCCTCGTCCTGGGCCGCGGCGACGACATCCTCGCCGAGCTCCTTCGCGCGCAGCGCCCGGTCGCACAGCGCCATCGCCATCGCCTTGCGCTCGCTCTGGCCGAAGACCAGGCCGTAGCCGCGGGTGAATTGCGGCGGCGCCTTGGCCGAGCCTTTGAACTGGTTGACCATCTGGCATTCGGTGACGCGGACAGTGCCGAGCGGCACCGCGAAGGGCAGCTCGGGCACGTCGAGCTCGAGCTCGACCTCGCCCATGCGGATCTCGCCGACGAAGGGATGGTTGCGGGCATAGCCGCGCTGGGTGGAATAGCCGAGCGCCAGCAGAAACCCTTCATCGCCGCGTGACAGCGCCTGCAGGCGGATGTCGCGCGCCATCGGGAATTCGAGCGGCTCGCGGGTGATGTCGCCGGGGACGTGATCCTGCGGCATGTCGCCGTCGGGTTCGATCAGGCCTTCGCGGTCGAGGATCGCCGATACGCGCGGCATGGCTTGCGCTTCCGTCTCGCGCAGCAAGGGCTGGGCGACGTCAGCGCCGGCGGCAAGCTCGGGATCGAGCAGCCGGTGGGTGTAGTCGAAAGTGGGCCCGAGCAACTGGCCGCCGGGCAGATCCTTGTAGGTCGCCGACACACGTCGCTCGACCAGCATCCCGGCGGTGTCGATGGGCCTGGAGTAGCCGAAGCGTGGCAGCGTGGTGCGATAGGCGCGCACCAGGAAGATCGCCTCGATCATGTCGCCGCGCGCCTGGACGATGGCGAGTGCGGCCAGTTCACGATCATAGAGCGAGCCTTCGCTCATCACCCGATCGACGCCGAGCGCCAGCTGCTCGACGATCTGGTCGAGACGTAGTGCCGGCAGCGAACGGTCGCCGCGGCGGCGGTCGGCAAGCAGGCTGTGGGCGTTGGCGATTGCGGCTTCGCCACCTTTCACCGCGACATACATCTTACGCCTCCATCGTCTTGATGCGCGTCGTGCGCGGCAGGCAGGCAATGCCATCAGCGGTGGCGAGTATGATGTCGACGCCTCTGGGAAAGCGCTTGATGTTCTGTTTCCACTGCTCGACGAAATGGCGCGGCATCTGTGCCGGCGCGATCGTGGCGCTGGTTTCGATGCCGGGACCTTCAAGCAACAGCGGCGTGCCGGAGACGAGATCGCCGACTTGCAGGATCAGCGTGGTCGAACGGTCGGGATAATCCTGCGTGCCCTGCGAAAAACCATCGAGCGACATCATCTCGGCCGGGGCCGCGATGAAGGCGAAATGCGCATCGGCCGGTGTGTTGGCCACGGGCGCGCCGGTGTGGAACCCAAGCCAGGATCTGATCGCGGTGGAAGCTTGCAGGGCCGGGTCGAGCCAGAGCGGGGTGTCGTTATCGCACAGCGCCAGTGCGATGGCGCCGGCGGCCGCCGAGAGCGGCGCCGGCGGGCGGGCGAAGGCCGGCAGCGGCTGCACGCTGCCTGGCCGCGCCATTGCGTCCATGACGGCGCGGAACACCGTCTGGGCATTGAAGACCGGATCGGCGAAACCGCCCTCTATCGATTGCGCTGCAATGTCCATCAGTCTTCTCCGCGAACCATGGTGAAGAAATCCACCTTCGTTGCCGCCGTCTCGGCGCGGCGTTTTTCATGCGCTGCGGTCAGAGCCGACCGCAGGGGCGCTATCAGTCCGGTCTCGACTTCATTGCGGCGGGCAGGGTCCTGCCACAGCGCGTCGGCGATGGCCGCCAGCTTCGCCTTCTGCTTGTCGCGGCCAAGCGCATAGCAATGTCCGACCTGCCCGGAGGGCAGCCGGACGGTGGCGCGGGTGACGGTCGCCTCGCCGACGTTGAAGGGCGCGCCGCCGCCGCCGATGCGGCCGCGCACGGTGACCAGCCCGGTCTCGGGGCCGCGCAGCAGTTCTGCTTCCGAAGGCAATCCGGCTTCATTCCAGAGCCGGACGATGTCATCGCCGCTGGATTGCGCCAGTGTCGCCATGGCGGCCTTGCGCTCGGCCTGGTCGCGGGCTTCCTGTCCTCGCATCAGCAGCATTCCTCTTTGTCAATTTGTCTATTGATATAGACAACTATACAAATTATACCTATTATCTAATGCGTGTCCATGACGGGTGGATGACAGCGATATAAGACTGGGCGCTGGAAGGTTGGGGCAATGATAGTCGGGCGGCTGGCAGCGGACAGCATCGAGCGGCGCAGTGGCGTTTCGCTGTGGCGGCAGATCGCCGACAAGATCCTGCATGCGATCGCCATCGGCGATTTCACGGAGAATGCAGCGTTGCCGCCGGAGGTGGCGCTGGCAGAACGCTATGGCGTCAACCGTCACACGGTGCGCAGCGCCATATCGGCCCTTGTAAGGGAAGGCGTGCTGCGGGCCGAGCAGGGGCGCGGCACCTTCGTACTGTCGCGCAAGCGGCTGTCCTATCCGATCGGCGCGCGCACACGCTTTTCGACAGGGCTGCAAGGGCAAACGACGGAACGGCACATCGTCCTGCTCGCCTCGTCGATCGAGCCGGCCAGCCAGCGCGTTGCCGAGGGCCTTGGCCTTGCCAGGGGAGCCGATGTGATCCGGTTGGAAACGCGCGGCGAAGCCGACGGACGGCCGGTGTCGCGTGCTGCCGGCTGGTTCGAGGCCCGGCGCTTTGCCGGCATCGATGCCGCGATGGCGCAAACCGGCTCGATCACCGCATCGCTGGCGCGTTTCGGCATCGACGACTATCTCCGGCAATCGACCGTGCTGTCGGCGCGCCATGCCGATGCGGCGGACCTTGCCGACCTCGACCTGCTGCCGGGCGCCATCGTGCTGGTCACGGTTGCCGTCAACGTCACGCCGGACGGCCAGCCGATCCAGTTTTCCGAGTCGCGCTTCCCGGCCGAGCGGGTGGAGCTGAAGCTGTCGGCGCTGTAGCTAACGTCGTCATCCTTGGGCGAAGCAGGAGCGCAGCTCCGTCGCGGAGACCCAAGGATCCATGCCGCGATCTCGGGCGAAGAGCGCAGCGGCGCAGAATTCTGCACCGAAGCAACGCTCTCAGGTCACGGCATGGATCCTATGGTCTGCGCCGCGTCGCTTCGCTCCTCGCTCCGCCATAGGATGACGAAGCGATGGATGTTGCGGCTAGTCGCCAAAGCATCAGATCTACCAAGTTGGGCGCTCAACGATCTCCGAATTCGTGTCGAACAGGCGCCTCTATCCGACCTCGATCACAGCCTT
This sequence comes from Mesorhizobium sp. M0491, assembly GCF_040321265.1. Taxonomy (NCBI): domain Bacteria; kingdom Pseudomonadati; phylum Pseudomonadota; class Alphaproteobacteria; order Hyphomicrobiales; family Phyllobacteriaceae; genus Mesorhizobium; species Mesorhizobium sp. M0491. The sequence goes on along the minus strand of NZ_JAMYRE010000043.1, from coordinate 10,621 downwards.
GATCAGGCCGGATTTCTCGTGTGCCCAGCGGGCGAGATCGCGCGGCGTGCCGGCGAGTGTGGTGCGGTGTGTGACGAGCTTGGCCAGGGGCACGGCGCCGTTGCGGATCGAGGCGGCGACGTGATCGAAGTCGGCGCGCAGCGCGTTGCGGCTGCCGATCAGCGTCATCTCGCGCTTGTGGAATTCCGGATCGGAAAAGCTGATGTCGTCCTTGACGACGGAGACCAGCACCAGCGTTCCGCCATGCGCGACATGGGCGAAAGCCGACTGCACCGATTGGGTGTTGCCGGTGGCGTCGAAGACGACATCGAAGCCTTCGCCTGATGTCGCTCCCTTGACCAGATCGGGCACCGCGCCGCGCGACCCGTCGAGGGTCTGGAAACCAAGCTCATTTGCGGCGAAGGCGAGCCTTTCACTGCTCATGTCGAGCAGCGTCACGTCGAGCCCGGCGATGCGGGCGAAGATGGCGGTGCCGAGCCCGATCGGGCCAGCGCCGATGACCAGCGTGCGGGCGCCGGGGTCGGCGCGGGCGCGCCGCACTGCATGCGCGCCGATGGCCAGGAACTCGACTGCGGCGGCGTCGGCCAGCGAAAGGCCGTTGGCGGGATAGAGATTTTGCGCCGGCACCAGAATCCGTTCGCACATGGCGCCGTCTCGATGCACGCCCAAGACCTCGATCCTGACGCAGCAATTGGGCTTGCCGTGCCGGCAGGCGATGCACTTGCCGCAGGAAAGATAGGGGTTGATCACCACGGGCTCACCAACGGCAAGATCGACGCCGTCGCCGGCCTCGACGATCGTTCCCGACACCTCATGGCCCATGATGCGGGGATAGGCGAGGAAGGGGTGCTTGCCCTCGAAAATGTGGTAGTCGGTGCCGCAGATGCCGACATGGCTGACCGCCACCAGCGCCCAGCCGGGAGGCGGTGCCTCTGGTGCGGGCCGGTCTTCAAGGACAAGATCGCCGGGCGAACGGCAGAGGACGGCTTTCATGCGCTAATCCAGTCATGAAATCGCCGGCCCGTTGGTGTGGCGGGCCGGCGGTTGATTGCGGGATCGCTACTTGCCGCGGCGGCGCAGGCCGTCGAAGTAGACGATGATGATGATCAGCGCGCCAGTGATGATGCGCTGCCAGAACGAGTTGACGTTGAGCAGGTTGGCGCCGTTGTTGATGGTGGCCAGGATGAAGGCGCCGAGCAGCGGCCCATGCACCGAGCCGACGGCGCCGAACAGCGAGGTGCCGCCGATGACCGAAGACGCGATCGCCTGCAGCTCCCAGCCCTCGGCCTGCGTCGGGTTGCCGATGCCGATGCGGGCCGCCAGCAGCACGCCGACAAAGGCGGCGCACAGGCCCGACAGCGTGTAGGCCATGTAGATGGTGCGCTGGACATTGACGCCGGACAGGCGCGAGGCCTCGGCGTTGGAGCCGACCGAAAACAGGTATCGGCCCCAGCGGCTGTGGTGCAGGAAAATATAGGCCGGAATGCCGACCAGGATCACCATCCAGAACAGGTTGGGGATGCCGATGAAGGAATTGCGCGAGAAGGCGGTGAAGGTGTCGCTGTTGATGTTGATCGAATTGCCGTTGGTCATCAAAAGGCCGATGCCGCGCAGCGAGGTCAGCGTTGCCAGCGTGATGATGAAGGGCGGCAGGCCCATCTTGACGATGCCGAAGCCGTGGAACATGCCGATGGCGACGCCGACCAGCAGCGTCACCAGAATGGCGAGCCAGATGGGGAAGCCGGCATTGATCATCATGGCCACGACCACGGTGGCGAAACCGACCACGGCGCCGACCGACAGGTCGATGCCGCCGGTGATGATGACGAAAGTCTGGCCGACCGCCATGATGGCGATCATCGAGCCCTGGCGCAAGAGATTGGCCATGTTGTTGGCGGAGGCGAAGCTCGTCGTCGCCACGGAGAGAAGGATCCAGAGCAGAACCAGCAGCGCCAAAAGCGTCAGCCCAAACAGGACATTATAGTTGCGCTTCGGTTTTTCGACGGCAATCGCCTCGGTGCTCATATTTGTCCTCCCAGCTTTTCTTGTTTCTCGGCGAGCGCCTGAGTAAGAATATCCTCGTGGCTGGCGGCGTGAAAACCGTGCGTCGCCACCAGTTTGCCGCGCCGGAACACATGCAGCGTGTCGGCGAGTTCATAGACTTCCGGCAGATAGGACGAGATCAGGATGATGCCGGCGCCCTTTGACAAAAGTGCGCCGAACAGGCGGTAGATCTCGGCCTTGGTGCCGACATCGACGCCGACCGTCGGTTCGTCGAAGATGAACAGCTTGGCGCCGTGCGCCAGCCATTTGCCGATGACGATCTTCTGCTGATTGCCGCCCGACAGGCTGGATGCCAGCGCGCCGCGCGTCGGTGTCTTGATGCGCAGATCGGCGATCTGGCGATCAGCTTGCGTCTTCTCCTGCGTGCTCGAAATCAGCAGATTGTTCGAGATTCGCTTGTAGATCGGCAGGTTGAGGTTGAAGCCGACCGGCAGGTTGAGGCAGAGGCCCTGGTCGCGGCGGCTTTCCGGCGCCAGCGCCATGCCGAGCTTGATCGCGTCATGCTCGGAATTGACCTGCACCTCCTTGCCTTCCCAGAGGATCTGGCCGGCGGATTTGCGGTGGCGGCCGTAAAGCGTGGTGACGAACTCGCTGCGTCCGGCGCCGATCAGGCCATAGAGTCCGACGATCTCGCCGGCGCGGACCGTCATCGAGACATTTTCGAAGCCCTTGCCGGACAGGCTTCTCGCCTCGATAATGGCGGCGCCCGGCGTGAAATGCTCCTTGTGATAGACCTGCTCGATCGAGCGGTTGATCATCATCTTGACCAGCTCGGCATCGTTGGTCTCGGCGATGTTGCGGGTGCCGACCAGCGTGCCGTCGCGCAGCACGGAAACACGGTCGGCGAGCTCGAACACTTCCTCCATGCGGTGGCTGATGTAGATGATCGTCACGCCTTCATCCTTCAGCCGACGGATCAAGGTGAAGAGCTGGTCGGCCTCCTTGCGGGTGAGGTAGGCGGTCGGCTCGTCGAAGATCAGGAATTTGGTGCCGCGCACGGTGGCGCGGGCGGCGGCTATCAACTGCTGCTGGCCGATGGTCAGGTCGCCAAGGGTGACATGCGCCGGCAGGTCGAAGCCGAGATCGTCGATGATCGTCTGCGCCTGCCTGACCATGGCGCGCTGCTGCAGGATGCCGAAGCGTGAATTCTCCTCGCCTAGGAACATGTTGGCGGCGACAGTCAGGTGACGGCACAGCACGACTTCCTGGTGCACGGCATTGATGCCGAGCGCCATCGCCTCGTGCGGCGTCGCCAGGGCGGCCGGTTGGCCCTCCCAGGCGATCTCTCCGGAGGTGCGCGGCATGACGCCGGTCAGAAGCTTGATGAGCGTGGATTTGCCGGCGCCGTTCTCACCGACGATGGCGTGTATCTCACCGGACTTGAAGGCGAGGTCGACCGGCTTCAGCGCGTGGGTGCCGGGATAGCGCTTCTCCAGCCCGCGCAATTCGAGGATGGTCCGCCCCGGTTCCAGAACGGGTGTGGGATGCAGTTCCTGCGCCGTCGAAATCATGACAATCCTCCCAGATTGGCCTCCCGGATTGGCTTCCCAGGCTGGCCTCACGATTGGCACGCGGCGAGGCAAGGATATGCCTCGAAAACAGCCTAGCTCAGGCGTGCGGATTGCCAAGCCGTTTGTGCGGCAGCTTGTGTCTCCGGGGCGAGGTGCCCCGGAGACGATTGCGGATGCGGCTCAGAGCTTCGGATTGAGCAGCGCGTCGATCTTGGGGTCTTTCATGTTGTCCTTGGTCACCAGATTGGCGCCGGTGTCGACATTGGCTTCGACCTTTTCGCCTTTGGAGGCGGCGAGTGCGGTCTTGATGCCGTCATAGCCCATCCGGTACGGATCCTGGACGACGAGGGCGGAAATGACGCCGTCGTTGAGGAACTTGATCAGCTTCTCGTCGCTGTCGAAACCGACCAGCGCCAGTTTGCCGCCAAGGCTGTTTTCCGCGACAGCCTGGCCGACGCCCTGCGCCATGATCAGGTTGGAAGCGAAGATGCCCTTGAGGTTCGGGTTGGCGGTGATCAGGTCGGTGGCGATGTTGAGGCCGGTGGTGGCCTGGCCGTCGGCATATTTATCGGCGACCAGCTTGAGGCCCGGATATTTGGCGGCCAGCTGTTCGGTGAAGCCCTGCTTGCGCTGTTCGAGCGAGCCGGCGCCCGGTGCGTTGGTGATCAGGGCGACGTCGCCCTCGATCTTGCCGCCGTTGGCGGCGCCGATGGCGGCTGCGAGGCCGTCGGCAGCGACGCGGCCGCCCTGGACGTTGTCGGTGGTCAGGAACGAGGTGAAGGCCTTGGAGTCGGCGCCGGAGTCGATGCCGATGACCTTGACCTTGGCAGCGGCTTCATCGATCGGCTTGCCAAGCGCCTTGAACTCGGTCGGCGCAATGACGATGGCCGCCGGGTTGCTGGCAACGGCGTTCTCGAGGATCGAGACCTGGCCGTTGACGTCGGTTTCAGCCTGGGCGCCGAGTTCCGGCACGTTGACGCCGAGATCCTTGCCGGCCTTGCGGGCGCCGGCCAGAACGATCTGCCAGTAGAACGACGTGGTATCCTTGACGATGATCGGAATGGTGACGTCCGCCGCCGAAACCGGCGCCGAATGCATGACGCCGGCGAGCATCGAAGCTGCTGCCAGCGCCATGACGGCGCGGCGGTTGAGAATGCTGGTCGCGAATTTCATGAGGTTTCCTCCCTAAAGTCGCCCGGTGAACGTTACGGAAGCTCCGTCCGGATAGGCGCGGCCCAAACAGAACTTTATCAATAAAAAACAATTGCCATGTTTTGATAATGCATCGAACAGATCGATGCAAGCGGTGTTTGATCAGTCCTTGCGAGGTCTGGCAGAAGCAAATCCACCGCGCTGCTCCCCATCGACGCCGTCACGCTTCCGTTCCATTCCGGGAATGTATGGAATATTAATTCCACCATTTCGTCAATATGGAATATCCATTCCTTCGTGTGACCGCAAGAATATGAAGTTTCACGCCAGCTCCTGCACCAGCGTGTGGGGACGATATCTGGCGTATTCCGTCTCCGGCACGTCGATGTCGAGCAGTTGGAGGTTACGCGTCAGGTTCGCCAGCTTGGCGGTGCCGGTCAGCACGGTGGCGACGGCAGGTTCATGCAAGGGGAATTGGAACGCGGCGGCGGCGAGCGGATAGCCACCCTCGGCGGCGATCCTCTCCATTGCGCCGACGCGGTCGAGCACGTCATGGCTGGCAGGGCGGTAGTCGAAATGTGCGCCTTGCACCGGTCCGGTCGCCAGGATGCCGGAGTTGAACACGCCGCCAATGACCAAGGAGGTCTGCCGCGCCCGGCATAGGGGCAGCAACTCCGCTTCGGCACTGCGGTCGAGCAAGGAATAGCGGCTGGCGAGCAGGATGCAGTCGAGCGGCGCCTCGCGCATCACGTCCAGACAGATCTGCACCTCGTTGACGCCAAGCCCATAGGCGGAAATGACGCCGGACCGTTTCAGCTCTTCGAGTGCCTTGAGGCCGCCGTCCATCAGGTCGCGAAAGTGCAGCTTGGTCTTCTCGACACCATGGGTGTAGGCGCCGATGTCGTGGACAAACAGGATGTCTATCCTGTTTAGGCCAAGCCGCGCATAGCTGAACTCGACCGACCGCATGATGCCGTCGTAGGAATAGTCGTAGTCGAGCGCGAAGGGCAGCGGATCGACATAGGAGTGATCGGGAACCTGATCCTCCGACACCGGGCGGAACAGCCGGCCGACCTTGGTCGACAGCACATAGGAATCGCGCGGCTTGTAGCGCAGGAAGTCGCCGAAGCGGCGCTCCGACAGTCCGAAACCGTAAAAGGGTGCGGTGTCGAAATAGCGCAGGCCGGCATCCCAGGCGCCCTGCAGCGTCTCCATCGCCGCTTCGCGCGAACAGGCGCGGTAAAGGCCGCCAAGTGCAGCGCCGCCAAAGCTGACCTCGGTGACTTCCAGCGCTGTCTGGCCGATGCGGCGTCTTTCCATGCACAACCTCCCCGTGGCCAGCCAACTGGCCGGCGCGCAGTCTACTTTATATCAGTAAAATCTAAAGTGTTGCGCCCAGATGCCAGGGCACGAACTCGTTGTCGCCGTAGCCGAAGTCCTCGCTCTTGGTCTTGCGGCCGGAAGCCGTTTCGACGATCAGTTCGAAGATCTCGCGGCCCATGCCGGCGATGGTCTTTTCACCCGAGGCGATGACGCCGCAATTGACGTCCATGTCCTCCTCCATCTGGTGGTACATGGTCGAGTTGGTGGCGACCTTGATCGACGGCGTCGGACGGCAGCCGAAGCAGGAGCCACGGCCGGTGGTGAAGACGATGACGTTGGCGCCGCCCGCCACCTGGCCGGTCGCCGAAACCGGGTCGTAGCCGGGCGTGTCCATGAACACCAAGCCGCTGCCAGTGACTTTTTCGGCGTAGCCGAAGACGCCGTTGAGCGGCGTCTGGCCGCCCTTGGCGACCGCACCGAGCGACTTCTCCAGGATGGTGGTGAGGCCGCCGCGCTTGTTGCCGGGCGAGGGATTGTTGTCGATCGAGGCGCCATGCTTGGCGACGTGGTCCTCCCACCATTTCACGAAGCCGTCGAGCTTCTGCGCGATCTCCGGCGTTGCCGCGCGGTAGGCAAGCAGATGCTCGGCGCCGTAGATCTCCGTCGTCTCGGAGAGGATGCCGATGCCGCCGACGCCAGCCAGGATATCGACAGCCGCGCCGAGCGCCGGATTGGCTGTAATGCCCGACATGCCGTCGGAGCCGCCGCATTGCAGGCCGACGACGATCTCGCTGACCGGGATCGGCTCACGCTTCAGCTGGCCCACTTCCTCGGCGATCTCGGCCAGCACGTCCATCGCCTTTTCCACCGATTTGCGCGATCCGCCGGCGTCCTGGATGTTGAAATGGCGCTTGCCGGCAGCGACGCCCTTTTGGCCGTAGAGGGTGAGCTGGTTGACCTCGCAGCCGAGGCCGACCATCAGCACGCCGCCGAAATTCGGGTGGCGGGCGTAGCCGGCGAGTGTACGGTGCAGCACCATCATGCCGTCGCCGGTGCCGCTCATGCCGCAGCCTTGGCCGTGCACGATCGGCACGAAGCCGTCGATGCCGGGGTATTTCGGCAAAAGCGTGCGGTTGGCGGTGTCGGCGATGGAATGGCAGACGGTGGCCGAGCAATTGACGCTGGCGACGATGCCGATGAAGTTGCGCGTGCCGGCGCGGCCATCGGCGCGGCGATAGCCCATGAAGGTGCGGGCGCGGTCGGCCTCCGTCGCGTGCTCGGCCTCGCTCGGCGGCACGACCGGCAAGCGGCCGGATTCGAACACCAGATTGTGCGAATGCACGTGCTCGCCCGCCGCAATATCCTGTGTCGCGCGACCGATCGCCTGGGCGTATTTCACCACGGCCTCGCCGGCGGCGATCGGCTTGATCGCCACCTTGTGGCCGGGCTCGACCAACACACTGGCGACGGCACCGCCCGGCAGCGCGGTGCCGATCTCGACGCGGCCGTTGGCGACGGCGACATTGTCGGCGGGGGACAGAAGAATGCAGTTGGAGGCGTTCACGGGCGGTTTCCTGGGTGATCCTGGGTTGCGCGGACGGATTGACACGCGTCTGTTTAGCGATATTGTCTTTTATCGTGAAAAAACAGTTTTGCGTCAATTGTTTTTTCACTGGGGAGTTCCGCATGCCTTGGGTGTTCCGGAAAGCGAATTCGCTTTTCAGGGCCATGGGAACGTCATATCGCGCTTCAAACCGGCCGCGGCAAGCGACGGGTGCAACGGATCAGGGATGTCGAAGAGCAACAACGTCTACAAGGATGCCTACAACCGCTGCCTGCGGCTACTCGACGAAACGCGCAGCCTGCCTTCGGAGCCGGAACTGGGCACCTTGCTTGGCGTCAGCCGGACCACGGTGCGCACCATTCTGGCGCGCATGGAAGAGACCGGGCTGATCGCCTGGAACAAGCGCGCCAAGACGGTGCTGCGCGAGACGCGTCCCGATGATTTCTTCCCCGAGGAGGAGACCGACACGCTGGCCGAGATCATCGAACGGTCGTTCATGCGTCGGCTGCTCGCCGGCGGTGCCGAAGCCGGCATGCAGATCAACGAACTCGAACTGGCGCGTGAGATCGGCGTCGGCACCACCAGCGTGCGCGAGTTCCTGATCCGCTTCTCCCGCTTCGGCCTGATCGAGAAGCGTCGCAACAGTCACTGGGTGCTGAAGGGTTTTACCCGCGCCTTCGCGCTGGAGCTGACCGAAATCCGCGAAATGTTCGAACTGCGCTCGGCGGCTGCCTTTGCCGTTTTACCGCAGGACAGCGCGGTCTGGACCGATCTCGACCGTCTGGAAGACGAGCATCGCCAGTTGGCAAACGACATCGCCACCCGCTTCACCGAGTTCTCCGAACTCGACGAGCGCTTCCACCGGCTCATCCACCGGGCGTCGCGCAACCGCTTCATCGTCGATTTCTACGATGTCATCGCCATGATCTTCCACTACCATTACCAGTGGAACAAGGCGCAGGAACGCGAGCGCAACGAAGTCGCGATCGGTGAGCATCTGGTCTACATAGAGGCGCTGAAATCACGCGATCTCGGCAAGGTCGACGCCGCTTGCCGCAAGCACCTGAAGTCGGCGCGCCAGACATTGCTGACCTCGATCCCGGAGAGCCGGTCGCTGCAAAAATCCTGAACCGCATCGCGGTTCAGTGTCTTGTTCATGCATGTCGTTGTCCCAAAACCGCTATACTTTTGGGCGACATGCATTGAGCCTGCCGCGTTGGCGCCGCGGCGATTTGGCGATTTTCCACCCGCCGGCGCCGTGCTAGATATGGTTCATTGCTGCTAAGAGGCAGGGCTTTGGGCGTATCGAGGAGACGGTGGAGCATGCCGGTCGCGCTGGTCGCGGCCTATCTGCTGTTGCTCCAGTCGACGCTCGGAGCATTCGCCTTCGGCACCAGTCCCAATGCATCGCAGCTCGACGCCTTCGGCAACGTCATCTGCACCCATGAGGGCGCAACCCAGCTTCCCTTAGACAACCAGCCGCCGTCCCATCTTCCGGCATGCTGCGTGCTCGGCTGCAGCATGGTTTCGGCGGCCTTTGCGCCGCCGCCCGGTGCTGGCCTGGCGCTGGGCAGCCTTTCCTTCAAAACGGTCGCCTTTGTTTTTCCGGCGGTCATCCATCTCGACTTTGCGCGTGAGCGCTCGCCGTCGAACCCGCGTGCGCCGCCGCTGACGGCCTGAGCCTGTTTGCCCGGCGGAACCTTTCGTGGGCGTACCCATCCAAAGATCAAACTGCTCGCGACCGGCAACGGCGCGACCTTCACTTCATGGAGCAACCATGTCCTATTTTTTCCCTGACGCCGCGCGTCTTATGCCCGGCGGCATTCTACGCGGCATCGAAGAGCGTGTCGGCATTGCCGTGCTGGCTCTTGCGCTGCTGTTCACAGGCGCCCAGTCCGTCCTCGCGCATGAGTTCAAGGTTGGCGATCTCGAAATCGGCCACCCCTGGTCGCGCGCCACGCCGGCCGGCGCCAAGGTCGCCGGCGGCTATTTCACCATCACCAACAACGGCAGTGCGCCGGACCGGCTGGTGTCGATTTCCTCCGATGTCTCTGAAAAGGCCGAGCTGCATCAGATGGGCGTCAAGGACGGCGTCATGACCATGCGGCCGGTTGCCGGCGGCCTGGAAATTCCGGCCGGCGGCAAGGTAGCCCTTGCGCCTGGCGGCTATCATTTGATGTTCATCGGCCTGAAGCGGCAACCCAAACAGGGCGAAAAGTTCTCCGCTACCCTGACCTTCGAAAAGGCCGGCGCCGTCAGCGTCGATTTCGCTGTCGAAGGCATGGGCGGTGGCGCCATGGACGATCACGCCAATTGACCCGGCCAGTTTGAAATTTGAGGGACCATCATGAACAAGTATCTTTTGTCGGCCGCAGTACTTCTCGTGCTCGGAACCAGTGCCGCCTTCGCGCATATCACGTTCGAAACGCAGGAAGCGGCCGTTGGGTCGACCTACAAGGCCGTTTTGCGCGTGCCGCATGGTTGCGAGGGCAAGGCGACGATCGCCGTGCGCGTGCAGATTCCGGAAGGGGTGATCGCGGTGAAGCCAATGCCGAAGCCTGGCTGGACGCTGCAGACCAAGAAGGGCAAGTACGACAAATCCTACCAGCTCTATGGTCAGGCGGTTGCCGACGGGGTCAAGGAGGTCGACTGGAGCGGCGGCAGCCTGCCAGATGAATTCTACGACGAGTTCGTCTTCCGCGCGACGCTGACGGCGGATCTCCCTGTCGGCCAGAAGCTTTACTTCCCGGTTGTGCAGGAATGCGATGGGGCCGCCGACCGCTGGATCGAAATCCCGGCAGCCGGCCAGGATGAGGACGCGCTGGAAAACCCGGCACCCGGCATCAAGCTGTTGCCGAAGAAATGATCTCCAAGGCGGGGGGGGGCGGGGGGGGGGGGGGGCGGGGGGTGTGGGGGGGGGGGGGGGGGGAGCCCCCCCCCGCCCCCCCCCGCGCCCGGGGGACCCACCCCCCCGCCGCGGGGCGGCGCGCCGGGTGGGGGCGGGTGG
>NZ_JAMYRE010000042.1:0-30060 GCF_040321265.1 Mesorhizobium sp. M0491 | reverse complement strand
AGTTGTCGCTGCCGGCAAAAGCAGTGCCCGTGGCAACGAGGATGGCGGCGGCGGTAAGAGCGATCTTGGTCATTTTATTTACTCCTGAATTCAAGATTGGGTTGATATCGGCAGTCGCGATTAGCGGCCGAAGAGATTGCGGTCAGCGCCCTGCGACGCTGGGGCCTGGACGGTCTGTGTCGACTTCGAGGTCGAAGCGGTGACCGAATGGTCGACAGTGACGGCAGGCTGATTGGCGTTGGCCGAGCCATAGTTGTCGCTGCCGGCAAAAGCAGTGCCCGTGGCAACGAGGATGGCGGCGGCGGTAAGAGCGATCTTGGTCATTTTATTTACTCCAGTATTTCTTTGTTCTGTCCGTCTAGTGGCGTGCCCTTGGGAGGAATTTCGCGTCGCTCGGACCACCCCGAGATGGGCTTGCCCTGCCGCGGATTCCAATCACGAAGATGTTCCCCCGCGGCTCGAATTCGGACCTTGAAATTTGGCACAGGGCCTCGGCGGTCATAATTTTACTGTTCGAAATCAAATCGTTAGTGATATTCTTCTCCCACCATGCGAGGCCGACAACCAAGCCAGCGTTCACCATCTGCTATACAGTCCGTCAACAGAAATCGAACCGAACGGTTCGGTTTGAAGAGACCTGACCCCTCCAGCATTCTTTTTTACGGTGCGGAGGCGGACGAGATATGGGTGCGTACGTCCAACCGGGAGGACAGACCGGCCGCTATAGGCCGGTCATGCCCAGCACGTCGCGCATGTCATATTCGCCGGGCGGACGTCCAGCCACCCAGAGTGCGGCGGCGATCGCGCCGCGGGCGAACATGATGCGGTCTCCGGCTGCATGCGACAAGGTCAAGGTCTCGCCCTCGGCGCAGAAGCTGACGCTGTGTTCGCCGACGATGCTGCCGCCACGCAGCACCGCAAAGCCGATCTCGCCGGTCGGCCGCGAGCCGATGACGCCATCGCGTACACGCCTTGCGACCGTGTCCAGATCGATGCCGCGTCCGCCGGCTGCGGCATGCCCCAGCATCAACGCCGTTCCCGATGGCGCATCGACCTTGTGGCGATGATGCGCCTCGACAATCTCCACGTCCCAGTCATCGGGATCGAGTGCCCGCGCGGCCTGCTCGACCAGTCCGATCAACATGTTGAGCCCGAGCGAAAAGCTGCCGGAGCGCACGATGGCAATTGTTTTCGCGGCGTCGGCGATCGCAGCCGAATCATCAGCATCGAAGCCCGTTGAGCCGATGACCAGGGCCGGCCCGCCGCGTTCGGCGCAAATGCTGGCCAGATCAGCCGAGGCAGCCGGCGTGGTGAAGTCGATGACCACGTCGGCCACGGCAAGCGCCTCGTCGCGGCTCACCAGCCCTTCGCCAATACTGCCCGGCCGGTGGAAGCGGGCGGCGAGCGCCAGCCGCGCGTCGCCCTGCACGGCCGCCGCCATCTCGCGGCCCATGCGGCCCAGCGCACCCGCGATGGCGACCCTGACCGGTGGTTTCGACATGGCGCTATCCCGCGGCTATTTATTTCCACATGCCGCGCATGCGCGCGCCGATGTCGACGCGCACCTCCGGCCGGGCCGCCCTGCCCTGTGCCACCTGTGCGCTCGGCCATGACACCTGCTGGAACGCCGCCAGGATCGAAGCCGGGATGAAGCGGGTGCGCGAGGCATAGAGATGGCGGTCGCCGCGCGCCGCCTGGCCGTGCGGAAAGAAGCGTTGCGGCATGACCAGGTTGAGATTGTCCTTGGCCCGCGTCATCGCCACGTAGAGCAGCCGGCGCTCCTCCTCGATGTCTTCCTTGGTGCCGACGCCGAGATCGGCCGGGATACAGCCGTCGACCGTGTTGAGCACGAAGACGTTCTTCCATTCCTGGCCCTTGGCCGAATGGATGGTCGACAGGATCAGATAGTCCTCGTCGCGATGCGGCGGCCCGGCCTGGTCACTGGTGGCGTCGGGCGGATCGAGCGTCAATTCTGTCAGGAAGCGTTCGCGCGAAGCATAGCCCGAACCGATCTGCTCAAGTTGCAAGAGATCGGCGCGCCGCGTCGTCGCATCTTCGTGGATGCGCTCCAGATGCGGCTCATACCACAGCCTGATCTGTTCGAGGTCGGCAGGCCATTTGGCGCCGGCGCGCAGGCCGGAATAGAGCGAGACGAAGCCCGGCCAGTCATCCGCCGCGCGTTGCGGCGGACGCCAGCCGGCCAGCCCCATGGCCTCGTCGAGCGCCGTCGTCATGGTCTCGACGATCTGCGCGGCAGCCGAAGGGCCGATGCCCGGCATCAATTGCAGCACGCGGAAGCCGGCGACGCGGTCGCGCGGGTTCTCGGCGAAGCGCAGCACCGCCAGCACGTCCTTGACATGGGCTGCATCGAGGAATTTCAGCCCGCCGAACTTGACGAAGGGAATGTTGCGCCGCGTCAGCTCGATCTCCAGCGGGCCGCTGTGGTGCGAGGCGCGAAACAGCACCGCCTGCGATTTCAGTGCCGTGCCGGCCTCGCGCTCGGCCAGGATGGTATCGCAGACGAAATTGGCCTGCTCGACCTCGTCGCGCACGCTCACCAGTTTTGGCCTGTCGGTCGACTTGCGCTCCGACCACAGGTTTTTGGTGAAGCGCTCCGAGGCTTCGCCGATCACCGCATTGGCGGCCGCCAGGATGGTTTCGGTGGAGCGGTAATTGCGCTCCAGCATCACGACGTCGGCGGCTTGCGCGAACTGGTTGGGGAAGTCGAGGATGTTGCGCACCTCGGCGGCACGGAACGAATAGATCGACTGTGCATCGTCGCCCACCACCGTCAGCCCGGCGCCGTCGGGTTTCAGTGCCATCAGGATCGAAGCCTGCAAGCGGTTGGTGTCCTGGTATTCATCGACCAGCACATGGTCGAAACGCCCGCCCAGATGCGCTGCTATCTCGGGCTCCGCCGCCATCTGCGCCCAGTAGAGCAGCAAATCGTCGTAATCGAGCACGTTCTGTGCCTGCTTGGCCTCGACATAACCGGCGAACAGTTCTTTCAGTTGCTCCGCCCAGCCGGCGCACCAGGGAAAGGCAGAACCCAATACCTCGTTGAGCGGCGCCTGTGCGTTGACGGCGCGCGAATAGATGGCAAGGCAGGTTCCCTTGGTGGGGAAGCGCGCTTCCGTCTTCGAGAAGCCGAGTTCGTGGCGGACCAGGTTCATCAGGTCGGCGGAATCCTCGCGATCATGGATGGTGAAGGCAGGGTCGAGGCCGATCTCCAGCGCATAGTCGCGAAGCAGCCGCGCGCCGATGCCGTGAAAGGTTCCCGCCCAGGTCAGCGCATCGGTGAGGACAGCTGCATCGCGGCCGAGCACTTCGCCGGCGATACGCTCGACGCGCCTGGCCATTTCGGACGCGGCGCGGCGCGAGAAAGTCATCAGCAGGATGCGGCGCGGGTCGGCCCCCTTGACGACCAAATGGGCGACGCGGTGAGCCAGCGTGTTGGTCTTGCCCGAACCCGCGCCGGCAATGACCAGCAGCGGACCGGCTATTTGGCCGTCGCCGTGCTCGACTGCCTGGCGCTGGGCATCGTTGAGCCGGGCGAGATAGGCAGGCTGGACGGTCGGGGCCCGAAAGGTCGAATCAGCAGTGGCGAGGTTCATCGCCCATCAAGCATCGTTTCTGCTTTGTTCGCAACGTCGATGCGAGGCTGGCCTCGTGCTCGACAGGCCGAAGCGTGACGTCCGTGTCTTTAGCGTTGCGGATCGACACCCATGTCGGCCGACTGCCGCCGCAAGGTCTCGCGATCATATTGCGACGGCGGCAACAGCAGCGGGTCGACCGTATCGGGCACGTTTTCGACCATCTTCCTGGCGATACGATAGGTGACATAGGCGAAGGCGCCGACGACGAGCAGACGGAACATGGTGCAACACTCCTTTGGAGCAGAACCAACCGGGGAAACCGCCTTTGGTTCCCTTGCCAATCGTCCACGCGCGCAGTCGAAGATGGAGGACGGCTATGGGTTTCGCCAGCGCTTTCCCGATGCATTCTCGGGGCACCGGAGGCGGAACTTGGCGTTTGCGGGGCTCGTGTCCTGCCGCATGCCGCTGTGGCGTCCCGGACAGGCTTTTGGGGAAGAAGGCCGGCGCCGCTTGGGAGGAGGAATGAAGCGCCGGCCAAGCGGATAATTAGGTCCGCCGCACAGGTGAGGCTAGCTGAGTCTTTCCCCTGCGTCATTGGGGGATTATCTTTGTTAAAAACGTACCGATGCGCACGGCCCTATCGGTCGCCGGCCGTCACAAGCTTGTGTTGACCATCATCCCGGCAATCTCAATAAACTCCGGAGCTGGTTGGCAATAGCGGTGGTGTTTGGGCTAGCGGCGAGCGCGGCCTGGGGATCAAAACTCGATCATCTTCCCGCCTCGCCACCCAGCCTTTGCCTGACCACGGCGACATGGAAATTCGTGCCGAACAACAGCCCCTCATCGTTGAAGTCGTAGCTGGAATTGTGCAACGGCGCGGAAGCCTCGCCATTGCCGAGGAAGACGAAGCAACCCGGCACATGGTCGAGGAAGCGGGCGAAATCCTCGGAGGCGGTCATCGGCTCGCGGGCGACGGCGATCTTGCCGGGTTCGAAGACGTGCCTTGCGGCGGCAAATGCCGCATCGACCAGTTCGGCATCGTTGCGCAGCGGCACGAACTCCCTGCTGTAATTGACGTCGGCCGCGACATTGTAGGCGGCGGCGGTGCCCTGCGTAATGATGCGCATCTGCCGCTCGATCTCGGCGCTGACCTCGGGGCGGAAGCTGCGCGCATCGCCGAGGATGCGGGCAAGGCCGGGCAGAGCGTTGCGGGTGCCGTCGGTGATCAGCTCGGTCACCGAAACCACCGATATGTCGGCCGGGCTCAGCCGGCGCGAGACGATGGTCTGCAGATTGGTGACCAGCGCGCAGGCGGCGACCAGCGTCTCGTTGCCCGCATGCGGCCGCGCGGCATGACCGCCGAGCCCTTTAAGCACGATCTCGAAAATATCCTCGGCCGACATGACCGGGCCGGCACGGGTCTCGAAATGCCCGATCGGCAGACCGGGCATGTTGTGCAGGCCGAATATCTCGTCGAAGGGAAAGCGTTGCATCAGCCCATCATCGAGCATGGCGAGCGCGCCCCTGCCCCATTCCTCGGCCGGCTGGAACACGAAGCGCACGATACCGTCGAAACCACCCTCGCGGGCCAGCAGCTTTGCCGCGCCGAGCAGCATGGTGGTGTGGCCATCATGGCCGCATGCATGCATGATGCCGGGATTGCCGGAACGGTAGGGTGCGTCCGACTGCTCTGATATGCGCAGTGCATCCATGTCGGCCCTGAGCGCAATCGCCCGGTTGCCGCTGCCGCGCTTCAGCGTGCCGACGACGCCGGTGCCGCCGACACCTTCGGTGACATCGTCGAGGCCGAACTCACGCAGTTTGGCGGCGACGAAGGCGGCGGTGCGCTTCTCCTCGAAGCCGAATTCGGGGTGCGCGTGCAAATCGCGCCGCCAAAAAATCATCTCGCGCCTCAGCGCGTCACGATCGAGTTCAGACATTTTCCGCCCCTCCTGACCTACTTTGCCAGTCGCGCGGCCACATCAAGCAGGATGTTGGCGCCGGCAACAAGCTCGGCATCTTCGGTGTGCTCGCGCGGATTGTGGCTGATGCCGCCGGCGCTCGGCACGAAGATCATCGCTGCCGGGGCAATACGCGCCAGCATCTGTGCATCGTGGCCGGCACCGGATGTCATGCGCCGGACGCCGAGACCACGGTTTTTCGCGGCGGCCTCGATTAGTTCGACGATGCGAAGGTCGAAGATCACCGGCTCGAAGCGGGCCAGCTGCTCGACCGAAACCGTCAGGTTCTCGGTGGCAAGCTGATCGAGATAGGCGGCAAGCGCCGCCTCCTCCGCCTGCAGGCGTTGTTCGTCGGGATCGCGCAGATCGATGGTGAAGACGGCGC
Source organism: Mesorhizobium sp. M0491 (assembly GCF_040321265.1). Classification (NCBI taxonomy): domain Bacteria; kingdom Pseudomonadati; phylum Pseudomonadota; class Alphaproteobacteria; order Hyphomicrobiales; family Phyllobacteriaceae; genus Mesorhizobium; species Mesorhizobium sp. M0491. The sequence goes on along the minus strand of NZ_JAMYRE010000042.1, from coordinate 24,118 downwards.
GTGAGGGAATGACGTTGATGGCATTCGGCTCGAAGCGGATCGTACCCACGGTCGCCACCGTCGGCGCGTTCGAGGCTTTGATCCGGTCGAGCAGGAAGGTGATGGTCCGGGCGGCGGCATGGCCGGCATCGTTGCGCATCGACATCGGCGTGGTGCCGGCATGATTGGCGACGCCGTCTATGGTGATACGCTGCCAGGAGATGCCTTGCAGATTCTCCACCGCGCCGATCGGCACGCTTTCACGCTCCAGCACCGGCCCCTGTTCGATATGCAGTTCGAGATAAGCATGCGGTTTGAGGAACCCGGGTTCCCGGTCGCCGGCATAGCCGATGCGGGCGAGCTCCTGGCCCAGCACGCTGCCGTCGGTGCCGACAGCCGCCAGCACCGTTTCGGCATCGATGCCGCCGGCATGGACCAGCGAGCCCATCATGTCGGGAGTGTAGCGCACGCCCTCTTCATTGGTGAAAGCGGCGACCGCGACCGGACGCGACGGCGAAAAGCCTGATGCCTTGAGCGTCTCGATCACCTCCAGCCCGGCAAGCACGCCATAACAGCCGTCATAGATGCCCGCATCGATGACAGTGTCGATGTGCGAGCCGATGAGCAGCGGCGCCTGCTCCCTGTTGTCCGGGCTTTGCCAGATGCCGAAAATATTGCCGACCCGGTCGATGGCGACATCGAGCCCCACCTGCCGCAGCCAGCCGACGAAGAGATCGCGGCCCTGCTTGTCGGTGTCGGAGGCGGCCAGCCGGATCAGCCTGCCCTCGCCGTCGCGACCGACGGCACCGAGTTCGCGGATACGGCCAAGCAGGCGCTGTGCATCGATCGCGGTCATGCCGTTGCCTCGGCTTTCATCTTGCCTTCCAGCACATCGGCCGGGCTCATGCCAACCAGCTCGGCATAGCGATGCGGGTCGGTGGCACCTTCGGTGTTGATCACCAGCACCCGCGATTTGCCGTCCAGTCCAAGCTCGGTCGGGTTGTCGGCCATCGCCCGGATCAGCCCGGCAAGACCAACACCGCCGCTTTCGCCGGCGACGATCGCCGGATCGCCGGCGGCCGGCCGTGCCAGCCGCCGCATCACCGCGACGGCGTCGGCCTCATCCACCGTCATGAAGGCATCGGCGGCGCGCGCCAACACCCGCCAGGCGACGGGCGACGCCTCGTAGCATTCAAGCATGGCCATCACCGTCGGCTGGCCGTGCGCGACTTTGACCGGGTGCCCAATCTGGGCGGCTGCAAAAACACAGCCGGCACGCGCCGGCTCGACCACGATGAAGGTCGGCCTGGCGTCACCGAGCACGATGGCCAGATGGCCGGCCAGCGCGGCGGCAATGCCACCGACACCGGCCTGCACGAAGACGTGGGTTGGCGTCCGAGAGAGCTGGCGCAAGGCTTCGCGCACGATCGCCGTATAGCCCTGCATGACCAGGCCAGGAATCCGTTCATAACCGGGCCACGAGGTGTCGGACACAACGGTCCAGCCCTTCTCGGCCGAAACCTGGGCAGCTTGCCTGACCGAATCATCATAGTTGCCGTCAACGCGGATCATCTCGGCGCCATAACGGGCGATCGCGGCGATGCGCTCCTCGCTGACGCCGGCGTGGACGAAGATCGCCGCCCGCGCACCGAGGAGTTGCGCGCCTTGCGCGACGGAGCGGCCATGGTTGCCGTCGGTCGCACAGGCAAATGTCATCGCCGCGGCGACGGCCCGCACATCAGAGCGATCGAGATCGGCCACGTCGACAGGGCGACCAAGCCGGCTGCCTGCCTCCTCCAGCACCAGCCGGAAGACGGCATAGGCGCCGCCAAGCGCCTTGAAGCTGCCGAGGCCGAGGCGAAAGCCCTCATCCTTGATGTGGACGGCGCCAAGTCCGAATTCGGCGGCGAGCGCCGGCAGCGCATGCAGCGGCGTCATCAGGTGATTGTCGCGATGGCTGAGAAAACGCTCGACCGTGTCGGCGCCGGCCACGCCAAGAGTTTCGGCATCGGTTGGATCGAGTGGCAGGCGATGCAAAGCATTGCGGTTGAGCAGGAACACTGGCAGGCCTCCTTGGCATTCAGCGAGAATATATTGCAGGATCGGCGCAAGGAGCGCTGTAATATGGCCTCCCGAATGCAAATTTGTTTCGTCAGGAATATCTCATTGCCTGCAATCCCGCCCTCGCTCGACAGTTTCGATCTCGCCATCCTTGCCATCCTGCAGCGCGACAACACGACGCCGCAGCGGCTGATCGGCGAAGCTGTGAACCTGTCGGCGCCGGCGGTGCAGCGCCGCATCAAGCGCATGGAACAGACCGGCGTCATCGCCGGCAATGTCGCGGTGATCGAGCCGGCGGCGGTCGGCCAGCCGATCACCATCTTCGTCGAGGTGGAACTCGAGAGCGAACGCGCCGAACTGATCGACGCGGCTAAGCGGCAATTCTCGGCGACCCCTGAAATCCAGCAATGCTACTATGTCACCGGCGAGGCCGATTTCATCCTGGTCATCACCGTGGCCGACATGGGCGCTTATGAAGCGCTGACGCGAAAACTGTTCTTCGACAGCAACAATGTCCGCAAGTTCCGCACGTTTGTTGCGATGGACAGGGTCAAGGTCGGGTTGACGGTGCCCTTGCCCGGCTGAGCGTTGCAGGCATGGCAGGCTCCGGCTGCCATGCTTTTGCCATTCTCCGGAAGCGAATTTGTCGGGGGAGGCGCGCTTGGACGACACCACACCAGTTGCGATTATCGGTGCCGGGCCGGCGGGCCTGGCCATTGCCGCGTGCCTGCGGCAGGCAGGGCAGGATTTCGTCCTGCTCGAAAAAGAGGAGCAGGCCGCACCCGCGTGGCGACGCCACTATGAGCGCGTCCATTTGCACACGACCAAACGCTATTCGTCGCTGCCCTTCGTGCCCTTTCCCAGGGAGTATCCGCGCTATGTGCCGCGCGATCTGTTCGCTTCATATCTCGATGCCTACGCGCAACGCTTCGATCTGCGGCCCAGATTTGGAGAAACGGTGCGGGCGATCAGCCGGCGAGGCAGAAGCTGGCTCGTGGACACGACAACCGGCCCCCTGCACGCTTCAAACGTGGTGATCGCGTCGGGCAACAACGCGGAGCCGCTGATGCCCGGATTTGCCGGCGCCGATGCCTTCAGGGGCAAAAGGCTGCATAGCGCCGACTATCTCAACGCCATGCCTTTTGCCGGCCAGTCGGTTCTGATCGTCGGCATGGGCAACACCGGCGCCGAGATTGCGCTCGATCTGGTGGAAGGCGGTGCGCGACCGACGATTTCGGTGCGCGGCGGCGTCCATATCGTGCCGCGCGAGCTGCTCGGCGTGCCCATCCAGATGATCGGCATGGCGGCTCGCCTGATGCCGCAACGCATCAACGATGCCTTGTTCCCTATCATTCTCGATCTGGCGTTGGGCAGGCTGGGGAAATATGGGCTGAAGCGGCCGCGGCAAGGAATGCTGCAGCAGATCGCGCTCTCGTCGCGCATCCCGACGATCGATATCGGTACGGTCGGCAAGATCCGCGAAGGCGCGATCAAGGTCACACCCGATATTGCCGAGATCACCGAACAAGGCACCCGTTTTGTCGATGGCAAGCATGGCGCGTTCGATGCGATCATCTTCGCCACCGGTTTCCGGCCGGGCTATGCCAGATTGCTGGAGCCCGGCGTCCAGCCAGGCGGTAGCGGCGTCAATGCGAGGGCTTCGGACCTCGGTCTTTATCTGATTGGGTTTCACAATCCGGTCACCGGATTGCTGCGCGAAATCTCGATCGAGGCAGAGCAGATCGCCGACGACATCAGCCTCCGACGAGACCGAAACAAGGCGGCTGAAATCCTGCCGGTTTGATCTGCGGTCTGCCTATCCCAGCGCAGTCGTCAGCATCATGCTGGCAATCTCCTTCGTCAGCTTGGCGGCGACAAGCGCCATCGTGTTTTAGAGATCCTGGTTTGGGGCGGGGGCGGCCCTAGCTGGAGCCGGATTTACGGTCGAATGGGAAAAACGCCAGCCACGGCCGGAAGAGCCAGAATATTGGGTGATGGTGGTGAGATGACGCAAAGCCCGCTAAAGGGTGTTGCAAAGCTCTGGTACAAAATCGTAGCTTTAAATTGGGAGTTTATGCGAAACCTCTTATTTGGTAAAAGAGAGCAAGCGGCGCTTCATGAAATCTCCCAGATATAGCAATTTCCTAAGAATTTTAGTCCTCCCTAGAATGGTTGGGGATTTTAAATATGAGACATTAGAAAAAGATCTATTCTTTAAAATTTCTGATTCGAATGAAAAACACGGCAACCTGGTAAGCAGTGTGCTTTTAGACAAAGTTAACAAGAAATTCTGGATTGAAGCTGGAGTATACAGAAACATAACAACATTTAAGGCACAGTTTATTGAAGGCAAAAATGGTAATTTTATACGTGGCTCATTTACTAATAGTGGGACATTGATATCATACCCTATTTTAATTTTAGCCTTTTTTGGATGGGTATATTTCTTAGTAACCAATGAAAATGGGGCCGATATGTTTTTCTACCTCATATTTTTTGCGGTTTTCCACCTAATAATTTCGATTTCATTCAACAACCAAATAAAAAATATTCTAATATTTCTTGAAAATGAACTTCACGTGCATCCATCCCAAAGCGAAATTATTTCGAATCCCTCCTAACTTCCGCGATACATAGCCCCCGCTGAAATCTCAACAATATTAACGTCGCAGCTATGCACGGCGCGCGGCCAATACTTGTTATTGTTGCCGCATCGCCAGATGCACGACCAGGAAATCCCTGACCGGCTATGCCGCCCTCACCCCGCCGCGCGCAGCCAGACCTTGTTGTCATGGAAGGCAGCACCGCCATAGGGCGCCGGCGCATCGGCGCCGGTCAGCACGTTGATGCCCTCGCCGCGCTCATGGGCGCTGTTTGGCCAGATGCCTTCGGCGATCACCACGCCGCGCTTGATGCCGTCGAACAGCTTCGCATGCAGCACGACTTCGCCGCGCGTGTTGCCGACTTCGACGCGATCGCCGTCGGCCAACCCAAGGGCTGCGGCATCGTCGGGATGCAGAAGCAGTTCCGGGCGGCCCTCCCTGGCCTTCGACACCGGCGTTTCCGAGAATGTCGAATTGAGGAAGTTGCGCGCCGGCGACGTCGTCAGCCGGAACGGGTGCGCCTCGTCGGCAACCTCGATCAGATCGACATGATCAGGAAATTCCGGCAGCCGCGCCACCGGGCCGAACAGGCCCATGCTTTTCGGCGGCCGATTGGGCGCTGCCTGTCCCGTCCAGTCGGCACGGAAGCGGAATTTTCCATCCGCATGGCCAAATCCCCTGATGAAATGCGCGGTGTCGAAATCCGGCTGCAGGTCGACCCACTTTTCTTCCTTCAAGCTGTCGAAGCTGCCCAGCCCGCGCTTGCCCAGGATGATGTCGATATGCTGCTGCTCGGTCAGGCCGAAGCCCGGGCGATCGGCGACGCCGAGGCGATCAGCCAATTGCTCGATGACTAAATGGTTGGTGCGCGGCCCCTCCGGCGGCTCGATCAGCTTCGGGCCGAGCGTGATGTGCTGGTTGCCGCCGCCCTTGTAGACGTCGTCGTGCTCGAGGAACATCGTCGCCGGCAGCACGACATCGGCAAGCTTGGCCGTGTCGGTCATGAACTGCTCGTGCACGCAAGAGAACAGGTCGTCGCGCATAAAACCCTGTTTCACCAGCCGCTGCTCCGGCGCGACATTTACCGGGTTGGTGTTCTGGATCAGCATCGCCGTCACGGGCGGGCCGCCATAAAGCGCGTCGCTGGCTCCGGTCAGCACCGGGCCGATGCGCGAATGGTCGAGATAGCGGATCGAGGGATCGCGCATCCTGGTGCCTTCCAGCACTTCCTGGTTGAGCTTGAAGATGCCGGAGTTGGAATGGAAGGCGCCGCCGCCCTCATATTGCCAGCTGCCGGTGACAGCCGCGATGCACGACGCGGCATGCATGTTGACGGCGCCATTGCGCTGGCGCGCGAAGCCGTAGCCGAGGCGGAAATAGGTCTTTTTCGTCGTGCCGACAAGGCGGGCGAAGGCCTCGATCTCGGCGACCGTCAAGCCGGTGATCCCGGCCGCCCAGTCCGGCGTGCGCGTCTCGAGATGCGCTTCCAGCCCCTTCGGGTCGTCGGTGTATTTCGAGAGATAGGCGCGATCGGCCATCCCTTCCCTGAACAACACATGCATGACCGCGCAGGCCAGCGCGCCATCCGTGCCGGGCTTCAGCACCAGGCCGAGATCGGCCTGCTTCATCGTCGCGTTCTCGTAGACGTCGATGACGACGATCTTGGCGCCGCGCTCCTTGCGCGCCTTGATGGCGTGGGTCATGACGTTGACCTGCGTGACAACGGCATTGGTGCCCCAGATCACCACGCAGTCGGATTTCGCCATCTCGCGCGGGTCGGGGCCGCGCAGCGCGCCGGCTCCCATCATCCAGCCGGTCCAGGCGAGGTTGGTGCAGATCGAACCAAAGAAGCCGGAATACTTTTTCGCGTGGCGCAGCCGGTCGATGCCGTCGCGCTGCACCAGCCCCATCGTTCCGGCATAATAGTAGGGCCAGACCGTCTCCGAGCCGTATCTCGCCTCGGCCGCGATGAAATTTTCGGCGACGAGGTCGAGCGCGGCCTCCCAGCTTGCTTCCTTCCACAGGCCATCGCCCTTGGCGCCGGCACGAAGAAGCGGCTTCAGCAAACGGTCGGGATGGTGGACGCGGTCGGCATAACGCGCGACCTTGGCGCAGACGACGCCAGCCGTGTAGCTGTTGGACTTGGCGCCGTGGACGCGGCCGATGCGCTTGTCATCGAGCAGCTCGACCTCGAGCGCACAGGTCGAGGGGCAATCATGCGGACAGGCCGAATGGCCGATGCGGAGGTGCGCGTGCTGGTTCATTCTGCAAGACTAACGGGTTCAGAACGCCGCGTGTAGGGCCAGATGCGGCGCACGGTTTTGCCTCGGCGAGCAAGCCCCCTGCCTTCTCCTCTTTGGAAGAAGCCGATCGGCCACTCAATGCTGGGGCGTCATTGCTTCAGGAGACTTCCGCCAGGGGCACGCCTTCCAGGCAGAGCCATTTGTGCTTCCTGTTGGGCCAATGGAGAATTGCCGGAGCCGGAAATTCCAGGTCCTCCAGACAGCCGACAGATACCGACAGCGCTTCCGTCAGGCCTTCTGCACGCATGAAGACGATCGATCCGCATGTGGTACAAAATGTCTGCTCCAGCCATTGCCCCGACGAACCGGTTCGTCGCCAGGATTTCGTCTCGCCTTTCTGGGCGACTATGGCGGAGTCGGCATAGATGGCTCGGTATGAGAACGCTGCCCCGGTGCATCTCTGGCATTCCAGGCAACTGCAGGCATAGACGCGCCGAGGCTCTCCGGCGAGAACCAGTTCCGCGCCGCGACACGAGCAGGTCGCCCTTCGCTCCGTCTTGCCATCACGCATTCGCGGGCTCCCTGCCCGGACGGGGCGAGCCATTTCCAAACAGGGGTGAGAGAGATGCAAAATCATCATCCGCGCGCCCGCGCGCGAGCGCCTGCTGAAAAATCCCGTCCATTGCGCGCGGCATGGCCGCGTCAAGACCTCGCTCCTGGCATGCTTCGAGAAGATGCCGGAAGGCGCTGTAGTGGGCGCCCAATGACGCGAGCGTTGCGTCGTCGCCGGCAAAGAGGCGCGCCTTTGTCCGGTCAACCACATCGAACAAAGCGGCATCGACAACCGGCTTGAATGCGGACAGATGGCTCCTGAACGTATCCAGATCGAGACCTTCGGCCTCGGCGACAGCCATGCCCTGGAGCGCACCGAACAGCCCGCCCCACATCTGGGTGAGCAGCGCGGTGTCAAGCGCGGAGGCTTGGCCAGGCACCTCGCCGACATAACTCGTGCCGCCACCAAGGGCAAAAAGCAGGGTCTTGTTCGCTTCGTAGACGGCGTGGGATCCTGAATAGAGCAATGCGGTGTCCGGTTTGCCAATAAAATCCGGAGTCGCCAGGATCGCGCCGTCCAGATAGCCGGCGCCATGCGCTTCGATCCAGCGCGCCTCCTCCCGCGCCAAACGCGCTGAGCCGGAGGTGAGTTGTATGACGGCTTTGCCGGCCAGCGCCGAAGCGACATTGCGCTGCTTGAGCAGCGCATCGCTGGCGGCATAATCCAGAACGTTTATGATCAAGACATCGGCCGACCGGATTCCGTCCTCTACTGAAGAGGCCAACCTCGCGCCAAGAGCAGCCAGGGGCTGGCACTTGGCCGCAGTGCGATTCCACACGGATGTTGGATAATTTCGGTCGAGCAACGTTCGAACGATGGACGAGCCCATGCGGCCCGCGCCGAGCACGCAGACATTGGATTTCATGGTGACTTCTCCGATAGTCCTCTCGACGAGGGATTGGTTTGTGTTTGGCGCGCTGATCCAAAGATATATATTCTTGCTGTGTTGAGAAGTACGCACCTTGAGGTAAGCTATTGGAATCATGTCAGGAGTTGTCACATGAGGAGCAAGGAGCCAGACAGTTGCGGCTTTGCCGCCGCGATGCAGGCAATCGGCGGAAAGTGGAAAACCTCGCTATTGTGGGAATTGCACCTGCGGCCGCACCGCTTCGCCGAACTGCACCGGCGGTTGCCTGGAATCAGTGAGAAGATGCTCGCGCAACAATTGCGACAGATGGAGGCCGACGGACTCGTCAGCCGGCGCGCCTATGATGAGGTACCGCCACGCGTGGAATACTCGGTCACGACCCTGGGCATGAGTCTGAACGATGCGGTCACCGCTATGTCGGCATGGGGAAAGCGGCACGAGACATGGAAAGTCGAGCGGAAAGCCGCCTGAAAAAAAAGCAGGAACTCGTGCATGGTCGCGGAAGAGTTTGTGATCCGCGGTCCGCTTCTAAACGCCAAAGGCGGCAATAGATGCCGGGCAGCGTCGTCCGGTCGAGTGAGACAAGCCGCAGCAAGTGCGTCTGTGCCACAGGCCCTTCAGCCTTCTGCCGGATCCGCCGCTGCTCTGCACCGTCCCGGCGTTCGTAGGCGGTTCATCGTGCGGCTGGCACGATGAACTCGCTTGCATAGCCGGCTGCTTAATCCGCCGTGCCTTCCTCATACTCGGCCGACATGGTCAGCCATTTTTCCTCGTGGCCGGCCAGTGTCTGGGCCAGTTGCGAGCGCTCCCTGGCCAGCCGGGTCGCCGTCGAGGGATCCTTTTCGTAGACCGCCGGATTGGACAGTTCGTCCTCGATGCCGTCGATGCGCTTGCGGATGCGGTCCATCAGCGCTTCGGTGGCGCGGATTTCCTTGGCGAGCGGCTCGAAGGCGGCGCGGCGTGCCGCTGCATCGCGGCGGCGATCGGCCTTTGACGCCTTGTCCGCCTCGCGCTTGCCGCGGCGGTCGCCGGAGACGCCGGTGACCAGCGTCTTGTAGTCTTCCAAGTCGCCATCATAGGGGTTGACCGCGCCGTCCTTGACCAGCCACAGCCGGTCGGCGGTCGCCTCCAGCAGATGGCGATCATGCGAGATCAGGATGACGGCACCGGGAAATTCGTTCAGCGCATGGATCAGCGATTCGCGGCTGTCGATGTCGAGATGGTTGGTCGGTTCGTCGAGGATGAACAGGTTTGGACCCTCGAAGGCCGACAGCCCCATCAGCAGCCGCGCCTTCTCGCCGCCCGACAGATCCTTGGCGGCGGTGTTCATCTTCTCGGTGGTGAGGCCGAACTGGGCGACGCGGCCGCGCACCTTCGATTCCGGGGCCTCCCGCATCAGCCGGCGGACATGCTCGTAGGCGTTTTCGTCCGGCCGCAGATCATCGAGCTGATGCTGGGCGAAGATCGCCACCTTCAACCCGGGCGCCACCGTCATGGTGCCACTCTCCTGCTTCAGCCGGCCGGACAGCAATTTGGCGAAGGTCGACTTGCCGTTGCCGTTGGCGCCGAGCAGCGCGATGCGGTCGTCGGCGTCGATGCGCAGCGTCATCTTCTTGAGGATCGGCTGACCCTCGGTGTAGCCGACATTGACGTTGTTCAGCGCCACGATCGGCGAGGCCACCGTCTTCACTGGCTCGGGGAAGGAGAACGGCCGCACCGAATCGTTCACGAGGGCCGCGATCGGTTTCATCTTCTCCAGCGCCTTGATGCGCGACTGCGCCTGTCTCGCCTTGGAGGCCTTGGCGCGGAACCGCTCGACGAAGGATTCCATGTGCTTGCGCGCGGCCTCCTGCTTGACCCTGCCCTTCTCCTGCAATTCCTTCTGCTCTGTATATTGACGCTCGAACTGATCGTAGCCGCCGCGCCAGAAGGTCAGCTTTTTCTGGTCGAGGTGAACGATCGAGTTGACGGCGCGGTTGAGCAGGTCGCGGTCGTGCGAGATCAAAAGCACGGTGTGCGGATATTTCGACACGTAGTTTTCCAGCCACAGCGTGCCTTCGAGATCGAGATAGTTGGTCGGCTCGTCGAGCAGCAGCAGGTCGGGCTCGGCAAACAGCACCGCGGCGAGCGCCACGCGCATGCGCCAGCCGCCGGAGAAGGACGATGCCGGACGCCTCTGGGCAGCGTCGTCGAAGCCGAGGCCGGCGAGAATGGTGGCGGCGCGGGATTCGGCTGAGTGCGCGTCGATATCGGCCAGCCGCATATGGATGTCGGCGATGCGGTGCGGATCGGTCGCCGTCTTTTCTTCTTCGAGCAGCGCCGTGCGTTCGAGATCGGCCTTGAGCACGATCTCGATCAGCGCATCCTCGGTGCCCGGCGCTTCCTGCGCCACCTGGCCGATGCGGGTGCTCTTCGGCAGGCTGATCGATCCTGTCTCGGACGGGAAATCGCCGGTGATGGCCTTGAACAGTGTCGTCTTGCCGGTGCCGTTGCGGCCGACAAGGCCGGCCTTGGTGCCGGCCGGCAAGGTCAGCGAGGCATGGTCGAGAAGCAAGCGTCCGGCCATGCGGAGCGATAGGTCGTTGATGATCAGCATGGCCGCGCTTTTGCACCGGACATCAACGCTTCGCAAGGCCTTGCGGGCCAGTTGGCCGCACAAGGCCTCGAAACGACGCCCGCTAGGGCGCCGTCAAAGCAGCCGAACAGTGGCTTGCCTGCTCTCAGGCAGTCGCCTTGCGCTTCGTTGCCTTGGCGACAGCGGCCGGCGCTGCTGCCGGCTTGCGGCCAAGTCCCGTCGACTTTGCCAGCGCCGATCGCGTCGCCGAGTAGTTTGGTGCAACCATCGGATAGTCCGGTGGCAAGCCCCATTTGGCCCGATAGTCGTCCGGGCTCAGGCCGTAGTCGGTCCGCAGATGCCGCTTGAGCGACTTGAACTTCTTTCCGTCCTCAAGGCAGATGATGTAGTCGGGAAACACCGACTTCTTCGGATTGACGGCCGGAACCAGGTTTGGGACTTCCGCGACAGCCGCACCGGCGAGCTTGCGAACCGAGGCGCTGACGCTGGCAATCAGCTCGGGCAGGCCGGCAGCCGGAAGCGGATTGTTGCCTACATAGGCCGAGACAATATCGGCCGTCAGCTCGATAACGGTCTTATCATCGATATTTGACAATTCTTTCACCTTATTTGCGACAAAATCATCCACCCCAGCGAAGACTTGTGTCGATGTATCTCTTTAACCGCGTCCCCCAACGGACCGCCAAGCCTCATAAAAGAATCAAGAATCAGCAAAAATAGCATTCATGCAAAATCGACGCTGTGCAAATTAGAAAATCTAATACTTGGAACCAGCAGACTTAGAGGCAGGACTTTCGTCCAATATCTCCAGAATACGCTTCCAGCGGGCGCAACGCGCGAAATCCTTTTGTTCTATCGCCTTTTCGGCCCTCATCGCGGCGTAAAGCGGTGCCTCGGCGCCGAATTCATCGATCAGCCAATTCGCTTCCTGAATAGCCAGACGCTCATTCTCGTCAAACATGGTTTTCGGCCTCCGAACGTTCCACACCGACCGCGTAACAACTGCCGATGACGAGGATAGCTCCGACAATGGCCGTCACCGTCAGCCGCTCGCCGGACAAGGTCAAAAGCAGGGTCGAGGCGATCGGCGTGAGATAGGCGACCACCGCGACCCTGCCGCTGCCTTCAAGCTTCAAGGCGCGCGACCAGAAATAGTAGCCCAAGCCCATCGGACCGGCGCCGAGATAAAGGCCGAGAGCCAGGTCCGCGCCGACGGGCCAGGTGAAACCGTCGCGAGCGCACCATAGAAACGTCAAAGCGACGCCAATCAAAGACGATGGCAGCAACAGGCGATCCGCTGGGGTGGCGACCCGTCCCACCATGATCGAGTAGAAGGCCATGCACAGCGCCGACCCGAATGCGGCGAGATAGCCGACCAGATCGCCCTGGAACCAGGATTGGCTGCGCCCTCCCGAAATCACCAGTGCGACGCCGATGAAGCCTACCACCGTGGCGAGACCCAACAGGGCCGGATGCCGCGGATTTTCCAAGGCGATGACTGCCACCGCGACCATCAACGGCCAGGTGTAGGCCATCAGATTGGCCTCGATGACCGGCATCGAAGCGAAGGCGATGTATTGCAGCACCATGGTGCCGACCAGACCGATGAATCCGACTGCGACAGAGATGAGCGCCGCCCCGGCCGTGACCGGTGCTACTCTTTCCCGGCTCATCAATCGGATGGCGGCGAAGACGAGTGCAGCGCCTGCAAATTGCAGGAACTGGACCTGCGACGCCGGGTGGCTGGCCAGCAGGGATTTGCCGACCAGCGCATTGGTGGACCACAACGCCACCGCACCGGCAGCGAAGACCAACGCGGATATCGAGCCGGATCCCTGCCGAAACAATCGGCATGGGATTCTATTTTGCTGTTCGACCATGATCCTGTCCGAAAACCGGTTCCGACTTTTCGGGATCTTGGTTCATTACCATGATTCCCTGGCGCCGCCCGGAACCGGTGCATCGACGGCCGCGGGCACGGGATGCTCTGCCTCGAACCGACGATAGGCCGGCAACTGGTTGGTCCAGACATCTTCGGCCAGTTCGCTGACCCACTCACGGTCGTGGTCATTGTCGGCGGCGAGATAGAACATTCTGTTGTCGTCGACATAGGGCTTGGCCACCGAGCGCTGGTTGAGCACCAGCGTGACGCGCTCGCCGAACCGGATCGGAGCGGTGCGATGCAGGACGCCCAGGAATTGCCCGAGCGTCGCGTAGTTCATCTTGTGATCGATGCGCATGACACTGTTGCGCGGGATCTCGCGGCCGGCTTCGAGAATGGCGCGGCCGGTTTCGGAGTCGTCGCAGTAGATTTCGAGGTGGCCGCCGACCAGCGGATTGCTGATCGACAATGGAATGAGCTCGGTGACCGGAACGCCATCGCAATGCCACTCCACGGCGCCGTCCTTGGGATTCATGAAGGTGACCGTCGAGCCGACGATCGACAGCGGATAGGGCTCCAGCTTGGTGCCCATCATGTCGGACAGCCGCTCCAGGCGCAGCTTGTCATGCAGCAATTCCTTGATCTCGGGGATGAAACGGTCGGCCCCGGTGATGAAGGTCAGATCGAGGTGCTTGTGCACGGCATGGCTGGCCTTGAGCTTCAGGGCAGCCTCCTCGATCGCGGCAAGCAGTGCCGGGTCATAGCCGTGCAGATATTGCGCGACACCGAAACTCGACACTTTCCAGGCGGTTTCATGGCCTATAATGGCTTCGCGGCTCATCGCATAACGCAGTTCGGGAATGGTATGGGCGTTCATTGTACTTCTCCAGGATGGGGGCAACACTTGGTAAACAGTCGATTAATTCACCCACCCCTGTAAAATTAGGAATGCTGGTGCTAGTGTAAGCCAAGCTTAAGGTCGAAACCGTGCGTCTGCTCAGTCAGGTCAACCTCAATTCGCTTAAAATCGTGGAAAGTGCTGCAAGGCACGGTAATTTCACGCGTGCCGGCGAAGAACAGTTCATTACCGCTTCAGCGGTCAGCCAGCGGGTGAAAAGCCTGGAGGATCAGCTTCGTTTCAAGATTTTCCAGCGCGGCGGCAATGCGGTCTCGTTGACGCCGGAGGGTGAGACCTATGTCTCGCGCGTTCGCGAGGCGCTGGAGCGAATCGTCGCCGCCAGCATGGAAGCGACCGGGCAATCGCAGGAGCATGTGCTAAAAATATCGGTGCTGCCGACCTTTGCCGCACGCTGGCTATTTCCACGCCTGCCGCTGTTCCAGCAGCAATATCCCGATATCGTGATGCGGGTCTCGACCTCCTACGCGACGCATGAGTTCACGGCCTCGGAATTCGATCTCGAAATCCGTTATGGCGACGGTCACTTTCACGGGCTGCAATCCGATCTGCTGTTTCGCGAAGACCTGACACCGGTGTGCAGCCGCAAGCTGTTCCACGAAGTCCTCGGCGATAAGCGGCTGTCGAAGGTGACACCGGACGACCTCAAGCACTTCACCCTGCTGCATTCCGACACCTGCACCCAGAATTGGCAATCCTGGCTTGGTTTCGCCGGCGCCAGCTTCGTGCTCAGCGAGACCAAGAGCATCTATTTCGACTCGTGCATGATGTCCTACGAGGCAGCCAATTCCGGGATGGGATTTGCGGTGGCCAACCGTGCCTATATGGCCAGCGACATCCGCGCCGAAAGGCTGGTGGCTCCCTTCGCCGTCCACCATCCCAACACGGCTGGCTGGTATTTTGTCTCTCCGCAGAAAGGCCTTGCCGCACGCAAGGTCCAGTTGTTCAAGCAGTGGGTGATGGCGGAAGCGGCTCTGACGCAGTGCCAGCTGGACAGCGAAATCAGGGGCGAAGCTTCGACGGCTGCCTGAAATGGACGTGCAATCCGTACAGCCCGCCTTGGTCGGAAAGATTGTTGAGCTCACGCCACTTCAGCAGGCACATTCGTCGGGGCTTCTGAGCGCGGCAGCGGATGGTGCGTTGTGGAACCTGAGGGCCACCGTGGTCCCCGGGCCAGACACGATCGATGGATATATTGCCAATGCCCTGGCTGGACGACGGGCCGGCACTGTCATGCCTTATGCAATCGTCATGCGCAGCACGGGAGTGATCTGCGGAAGTACGCGGTTTTGGAAGATCGATCGCACGAATAGAAAGCTGGAGATCGGGCATAGCTGGCTCAGCAGTTCGGTTCAGCGGTCCGGGGTCAATACCGAGGCGAAGTATCTTCTCCTGGCCCATGCATTCGAGTTCATGGGATGTGTCCGTGTGCAATTCACCACAGACGAACTGAACGACGCGTCAAGGGCAGCCATCCTGCGAATTGGCGCCAAGCAGGAAGGGATCGTTCGCAACGAGCGGATCATGCCGGACGGTCGGAAGCGCAATTCCGTCCGGTTCAGCATCATCGATTCCGAGTGGCCCGAGGTAAAGACGATGCTGCAGCACAAAATGCAGCGATAGTGGCGCAAGCTCTTCAACCCCGGACCGACTACGCAAAACGCCACCGGATCAGGCGAAAGCCCTGCCCTCCTCGGTCCGCTGGAAAAGCATCAGGTCCAACCCCAGGCTTGGCCGTCCCAGGATGGTCAGGATCGTATGCGCCTGGCCGCGATGATGGGTCTGGTGGTTGAAGACATGGTCCAGCGCCGGCGCCAGCCTTTGCGAGACGGTGCGCATATCCGAGACGGTCATGTAGGTGAAGCGGCCCGTCAACGCCTTGTCATTGAGGCCGCCGACCCAATCGATGATCCTCCTGTCCTCGGCTTCACGCGCCGCCCGCAGGCCGGTCAACCCCCGATGCAGGATGGCATCCAGTGTCGTCGGCGCGTCGCCCTCGCCGGTGAAGCGCTTCATCCAGATGCGGTCGGCAGTCAAAAGGTGGTTGAGCGTGCCCATCATCGAGCCGAAGAAGGCACCGACATCGCGGTTGAATTCCTCATCATCGAGCTCGGCGGCGGCCTCATAGATGCGGCCATTGGCCCATTGATTATAGGCCGCAAACATCATGAAATGCTGTCTCATGGCTTCCCCTCGGCTCGCGTCGATGCGGGGCCTACCTAACGCTTGAAGGGCCTGCCGCCAATGACCATTCTGCTCTATGATCTCGTCGGACGCGACAGCACACGTCCGTTCAGCCCGCATTGCTGGAAGGTGGCGATGGCGGTCGCCCACAAGGGGCTCGACATATCGACCGTGCCGACGCGCTTTCTCGAGGTGCCCGCTGTCGAGGGCGGCGTTTCGAAAACCGTCCCGGTGATCCGCGACGGCGAGACGGTCCTCGCGGATTCCTTCGCCATCGCCCTCTATCTCGATGAAGCCTATCCGGACCGGCCGACGCTGTTTGGCGGTGAAGGCGGCAAGGCGATGGCTCGTTTCGTCGAGCGCTGGTCGCAACTGACCATCCATCCCTACGTGACCACCGCCGCGATCATCGACCTCCACACCATGCAGGACGAGGAGAACGCCGCTTATTTCCGCCGGAGCCGCGAGCAACGCTTTGGCAAGACGCTGGAGGACGTCGTCACCGCGCGCGACGCCGGGCTGGCGACATTCCGCGCCGCGCTGGAGCCGCTGCGTTCAATGCTCGGCTATCAGCCATTCATCGGCGGCGCGTCGCCGCTGTTTAGCGACTATATCGTCTTCGGCGCCTTGCAATGGGCGCGCATAGCCTCTCCCTACCAACTGCTCGACGATGGCGACGTGGTGGCGCAGTGGTTCGTTCGCTGCCTCGACCTGCATGGCGGGCTGGGACGAAAGGTCGCCGCCGCGGCTTGACGCCGTAAAGCAGTAACTTACTTGGCCGCCTTCTTTGGCTTGCCGGCCTTCGTGGCAGCCTTTGCCTCCTTGGGGGCGGCCTTTGCCTTGCCTGCGCCAGCTGCCTTCCTGGTTGGCTTTTTGGCTGCCGACTTGCCTGCGGCGTCCTCCTGGTCGACATCGGTGGCCGCCTGATGCCAATGGCGCTCATGATGGCCAGCCGGCTGGCCCTCCTGCACCCAAATCTGGTGTGCGCGGTTGCGAATGCGTTCCTGACGATCGTCTGTCATGGTCATGGTGTCTCCATACGGCCCGACCTCAGCGCGGCGCCGACACGCGACTATAGCAAGCAAAGCGTTGCTGTGCAGCCGTCTGAACGGGGCCGGCTTGCCGCAGAAACGCGCAGCCGTCCGGCCCTTCGCTCTCGCTCCCTGCCCTTCGGGCGTTCAAACCCTTTGAAAGGTCCACTGGACCTTTCAATCCGCCCGAAGGCGGACCGGGCTTTCACCGTTCGTCACTCGGAAAGCCAAGCAGTTGGCTTTCCGTCCGCCGCGCGGACCGTTCCTCACCCCTTGGCAATGGGCCGGGCGGCTTGTATAGAGCCCGCCACTCTCAATTCCATTCTCAGACAAGGACGACCCATGGCGCTCGAACGCACATTTTCCATGATCAAGCCGGACGCAACCCGGCGCAATCTCACCGGCGCCATCACCAGGATGCTGGAAGAGGCAGGCCTGCGCGTCATCGCCTCGCGCCGGGTCTGGATGAGCCGCCGCGAAGCGGAAGGCTTCTATGCCGTCCACAAGGACCGCCCTTTCTTCGGCGAATTGGTGGAATTCATGTCGTCGGCACCGACGGTCGTCCAGGTGCTGGAAGGCGAGAACGCCATTGCCAGGAACCGCGAAGTGATGGGCGCCACGAACCCGGCTAACGCCGCCGAAGGCACCATCCGCAAGGTTCATGCGCTGTCGATCGGCGAAAACTCCGTGCACGGCTCCGACGCACCGGAGACCGCGGCAGAAGAGATCAAGTACTGGTTCTCGGACACCGAGATCGTCGGCTGAGCCTATAGTCCAGACCTTGGATCCCGTAAAAAGAAGGCCGGCGTTTCGCCGGCCTTCTTCGTTGGGGGGTCAGCTCGCCGCGCTAAAGCGCAGGATCTCGCGGCCGTCCTTGTCCGATATGATGAGCTTGCCGGCATCGACACGGTATGACGCCGCCTTGGCCAGCGCATCGAACAGCGCCTTTTCCTCGGCCATCACCTCGGGCGCACAGGCCTTGTAGGTAGAACCGATGTCTCTGATCACGATCGTTTGGCCATCGAGTTTGGCAGTGGCGAAATAGGTGTTGCAGGGGCCGCTGCCGCCCGCCTTGCCGGCCTCGCTGACCCTGAATGTCGCTTGCGGGGCAGCAATGGCGCCGATGCCGTCGACATAGTCGACCAGCCAGAGCTGATCGAAGACCGAAACCATGGGCTCGGCGCTCGGGGTGACCATCTTCAGCATGATGGTCTGCGGCACGTCGGCCAGCGGATCGACCTGATGGCGCATATCGGAGATGAACAGCAGCTTGTCATCGACGGTGATGCGGGCTTGCAACGCGTAGGTCATCTGCGACCGGATGACGGAAGGGTCGAATTTGATCTCGAAGCTGATCGGCACCTGGCCGGCCGGCTGCACTTTCTGCTCGCCGATGATGGTGGCAGGCGCATCGGCCAGCGACACATCGGCAAGTTGTACGGACAGCACGGCACTGGGCGGCAAGGCAATGCGCTCGCGATAGATGACCTCGCCCCTCACGGCCTGTTCGGCGGCAACAGACTGGTCCGGAACGGCCAATATGCCGACGACCAGAGGCACGAAACCGAAGATGAAGAACTCCGCGATCCTGTCCAGCATGACCATCTCCCTCACCCCTGGCTGCCAATGCCCCGGGCTGCCAATGCCCCAGGCTGACCAATCCTGCCAATTGGCCAAAGGATTGCGGTCAATGCATGGCTGCGGCGGATCTTATTCGGACTGAGACCAGCGTTGCGCGGCCGTTGCATCGGCCTCCTTGGCCTCGACCCAGCCACCCTCCGAGCCGTCAGCCCGATGCTCCTTCTTCCAGAAGGGCGCGCGCGATTTCAAATAGTCCATCAGAAAATTCGCCGCCTCGAACGCCGCATGGCGATGCGCCGAGGCTGCCACGACCAGCACGATGTTCTCGCCGGGCGCGATCTTCCCGTGGCGGTGGATGGCGGTGAGCCCCTGCAATGGCCAACGCTCGACCGCTTCAGCAGCGATGCGGGCGATTTCCGCTTCGGCCATGCCGGGATAGTGTTCGAGCTCGAGCGCTGAGAGCGCGCCCTGCTCGTCGCGGCAAAGGCCTGAGAAGGTCACCACGGCGCCGATATCGGCGCGGCCTTGCGTCAGTCTGGCGATCTCGGCGGCGACGTCAAAATCCTGGCGCTGAATGCGCACGACAGGTAAGACCCCGCCGCTCATGTCAGCCCCCGGTCATCGGCGGGAACAGCGCGATTTCGCGGGCGCCCGCGATCTTCTCGCGGTGCTCGACATGTTCCTGGTTGATGGCGACGCGGATCACGTCGGGATATCGCAGCGCGTGCTCGTAGCCCTCGCCGCGCGATTTCAGCCAGCGCAGGAGATCGGCGACCGTCTCGATGCCGGCAGGCAGGTCGACATCCTCCTCAGGCAGGCCGATGCGTTCGCGCACCCAGGCAAAATAAATGAGCCGGGTCGTCATCTCACTCGTCCATGATGTGCTTGAGGCCGGCGCGGAAATAGTCGTAGCCCGTATAGAGCGTAACCAGCGCCGCGATCCACAGCAGCACCAGCCCGGTCTGGGTGGTCAGCGGAAAAATCTTGTCGCCGGCCGGTCCGGCCAAGAGGAACGCTATGGCGACCATCTGGATGGCGGTCTTCCATTTTGCCAGCTGCGTCACCGGCACCGAAACTTTCAGCGCCGCCAAATATTCGCGCAGACCCGAGACGAGGATTTCGCGGCACAGGATGATGATCGCGGCCCACAACGACCAGCCGGCAATGCCCGCATGGCGATCGGTGTCGGCGGCCAGCAGCAGCAGGCAGGTGGCGACCAGCAGCTTGTCGGCGATCGGGTCGAGCATCTTGCCGATGTTGGAGGTCTGCTGCCAGGCGCGCGCCAAATAGCCATCCAGATAATCGGTGATCGAGGCGAGCAGGAAGATGATCAGCGCCGACCAGCGGGCAAAGTCGCTCGACTTCAGATGTCCTTCGAGAAAAAAGCATAGCACCACCAGCGGCACCGCGACGATGCGGGCGTAGGTGAGCATATTGGGCAGGTTGAACGCGCGCTTGGCCATATCTGGGAAACTCTTTCTGCCTGCCTACTCAAATCAGAAGCGAATGTAGGGGGTCAACAGGCGAGAATCGATTGACCAGACGAAAATAGCATCCTTGCTGTCAGCTCTCATGGAAATGATTGTAGACCAGTTTCGCCACCTGCTCGGAAATACCGTCGACTTTCCTCAAATCCTCGATGGCGGCGCGGCTGACCGCCTTGGCGGTGCCGAAGGCCAACAACAAGGCGCGTTTGCGGCCTGGACCGATACCGCTGATCTCGTCGAGCGGGCTCTTGACCATCTCCTTCTTGCGGCGCGCCCGATGCGAACCGATCGCGAAACGATGGACCTCATCGCGCAGCCGCTGGACGAAATAGAGCACGGGATCGCGAACCGGCAGCGAAAACGAGTCCCTGCCTTTGACGAAGAACCGTTCGCGGCCGGCGTCGCGGTCCTGGCCCTTGGCGATGCCGATGGCAACCACGCGGTCCTCGATGCCGAGATCCGAAAGGATCTTGCGCACCGCGGTCATCTGGCCCTGGCCACCGTCAATCAGGATGACATCGGGCCAGGCCGGGAAGCTGCCGGAGATATCGTCCTCCATATCGTCTGCCGAACCATCAACTGCATCGCCAGCCGGGACATCGCCATGCTCCTTGAGCAACCGCGAAAACCGTCGCTCCATCACCTCGCGCATCATGCCGAAATCGTCACCAGGCGTGATCTCGGTCGAGCGGATGTTGAATTTCCGGTACTGATTCTTCACAAAACCTTCCGGCCCGGCGACGACCATGGCGCCAACGGCATTGGTGCCCATGATGTGCGAATTGTCGTAGACCTCGATGCGCACCGGCGGCTTCGGCAGGCCGAATGTCTCGGCGAAACCCGCAAGCAGGCGTCCCTGGGTGGAGGTTTCAGCCAGCCGGCGTCCGAGCGCCTCGCGGGCATTCTGCAGGGCGTTGTCGGTCAGGTCCTTCTTCTCGCCACGCTGCGGCACGGAGATCGCGACCTTGCGGCCGGCGCGGGTGGAGAGCGCCTCGGCCAATAGTTCCTGATCCTCGACGCCATGCGACAGAAGAATGTTCCGCGGCGTCGGCTTGTCGTCATAGAACTGCGCCAGGAACGAACCCAACACCTCGGCTGCTTCCAACGCCGGATCGGCCTTGGGGAAATAGGCGCGGTTGCCCCAGTTCTGGCCGGTGCGGAAGAAGAACACCTGGATGCAGACCTGGCCGCCTTCCTGATGGATGGCGAAGACATCGGCTTCGTCGACGGTAGCCGGATTGATGCCCTGGTGGCTCTGCACATGCGACAGGGCCGCAAGTCGATCGCGATAGATCGCGGCGCGCTCGAAATCGAGAGCTTCCGACGCCTGCTGCATGGCGGCCGAGATTTCCGTCTTCACCTTTTGGCTGCGGCCGGACAAGAAGTCCTTCGCCTCATTGACCAGTTCGGCATAGTCCTGGTGCGAAACCTCTCCGGTGCAGGGGCCGGCGCAGCGCTTGATCTGATAAAGCAGGCATGGCCGCGTGCGGTTCTCGTAGAACGAGTTGGTGCAACTCCTGAGCAGGAAGGCGCGCTGCAGGGAGTTGATGGTGCGGCCAACGGCACCGGCCGAGGCGAAGGGCCCGAAATAATCGCCTTTGCGCGAGCGCGCGCCGCGATGCTTGTAGATGCCGGGCGAGACATGGTCGCCGGTCAAGAGGATATAGGGAAACGACTTGTCGTCGCGCATCAGGACGTTGAAGCGCGGCCGCAAGCGCTTGATAAGGTTGGCTTCGAGCAGCAGCGCTTCGATCTCGGTGCGGGTGACGACGAACTCCATCGTCGACGTTTCGCGCACCATGCGGCCGATGCGGGTGGTGTGGAAGCGGCCTTGCGCGTAGTTGGTGACGCGCTTCTTCAGGCTGCGCGCCTTGCCGACATAGAGCACATCGCCGGCAGCGTTCATCATGCGGTAGACGCCGGGCGCGTTGGGCAGCCGCTTGACCAGCGTCTGGATCACCTCGGCGCCGATCATGCCTTCCGCGTCGCCGGCATGCGGCGTCCAGTCGATGGCGGTGAAGGCGACATCGGGACCGACGGTTTCAACGATCTCCTCGACTGCCTCGTCCTCGACGTCGATATCGGGGGGCAGATCGTCGGCGCCGCCGCGCGGCTTGCTTTTGTGGTCTACGGGACTCATTCCGTCATGCCTGTCACATCGGGCGTCTGCCACGCAAGATGCTGGCCGCCATCAAGCGCGATCATCTGGCCGGTGACCGAGCGCGCTTCCCAGAGATAGCGGATCGTGGCGCCGAATTCCGGCAAATCCGGGCCGCGCTTCAGGACCAAGCCATCGACTTGGGCTGCAAAATCGCTGTCATCCTGACGCGCGTTCTTCAGGGTCGGCCCCGGGCCGATGGCATTGACGCGGATGCTGGGGCCGAGCGCTTGCGCCATCATCTGCGTGGCCGTCCACAGCGTCGACTTGGACAGCGCATAGGAGAAGTAGCGCGGCGTCGGCCGCCAGACGCGCTGATCGATCATGTTGACGATCAGGCCCTCCTGCCCTGCCGGCAACGCCCGGGCGAAATTCTGCGCCAGGAGCGCGGGCGCTTTCACATGGACGGCAAAGTGCCGGTCCCAGGCCCGCCACTCGAAATCCAGAACCGAATCGTCCTCGAACAGCGACGCATTGTTGACCAGCAGCGGAATCGGTCCGAGCGCTGCTTGCGCCTGGCCGACGAGATCGCCAACGGCGTCCATATCGGTCAGGTCGGCGGCGACCACGGCGGCACGGCCACCTCCGGCGATGATTTCGGCAGCCAACACATCGGCCTGGGTGCGCGAGCGGTTGCAATGAATGGCGACGGCAAAACCGTGGGCGGCGAGATCCTCGACGATCGCCCTGCCGATCCGCCTGGCCCCGCCCGTCACCAGCGCCGTGACAGTGGCTTTGCTCATATGGTGTCAATCCTCAATTTCGGGCCGAAAAAGCGGTGCCGGCGAAATATGGCCCGGCATGCGTTAAATGGTGTTCGCACCTTGGGCAGCATTGTGGCGAAACGGCCGTTTGGACATCCCGGCCCGCCCTGGACTCGGGCGCGCCCGACCGCAATATAGGGTGCTGGAGTCCTTGCACCAAGCGGTGTGCAGCGCAGCACGGGATGGTTCCTGCCATTTCGCTGTTGCGAAGATGCAACGTCAAGGTTCTGCCTCATTCGTGCCGGGGAATGACCCAAGTTCAGGTTCGCTTCAGCCGCATTTTGACACGACATTTGGAACCGACGAACGCCAGATCCGTTTCACCCCCCGGACGGGTAGATGGCGATCGTGAGAAACAAGCCTGTGTCCTGTGGCTTAAGGAGTAAAGAACAATGCAAGCCAATCTCAAATTCGCACGGCCGCTGGCCGTTGCGCTCGGCCTCTTCGCCCTCAGCGGAACCGCCTATGCTGCTGACGTGGTTTCGGAAGAGCCGCCGGCACCTGCGCCGATCGCTGAACTTCCGGTCGCTTCGTGGGCCGGCCCCTACGCCGGTCTCAACGTCGGCTATGGCTTCAGCGGCCGGACCAAGGAAAAGGATTTCGACGTTGAAACCGATACCAAGGGTTTCGTCGGCAGTGTCTTCGGCGGCTATCAGTGGCAGCAGGAGAACTTCGTCTACGGCGCTGAAGCCGAACTCGGCTACAACGGCGTCAAGGGCGACGACAACGGCATCGACTCCAAGGCCGGCTTTGAAGGTTCGCTGCGTGCCCGTCTCGGCTACGCGGTCAGCCCAGAAATCCTGCTCTATGGCACCGGCGGTCTCGCCGGCAGAAGCCTGAAGGTGGAAGACACCGTCCTTGGGGCCAGCGATCGCGCAACGATGCTCGGCTGGACCGCCGGTGTTGGCACCGACATCAAGTTGACCGACAATGTCTTCGGCCGCGTCGAGTACCGCTACACCGACTTCGGCAGCAAGAGCTTCGACGGCATCGGCAAGGTCAAGGCCACCGACAACCGCGTCACCTTCGGCGTCGGTATGAAGTTCTAAGTCGTTCAAGCCACGACACGAAAAAGCCGGGCCTCGCGCCCTAATGCAGTTCACTTAAGTTGGGCTGGATGAGGATCTGGTAAGACCTATCGAACAGGATGGAGATTCGTTTCCATCCTGTTCG
>NZ_JAMYRE010000041.1:0-33656 GCF_040321265.1 Mesorhizobium sp. M0491 | reverse complement strand
GATTGCCGGCGAGGAAATCGAGCGGGATTTCGTTGCGGCGGGTCTTGTCGAACAGATAGCGGCTGCCGCGCACCCAGGTCCACATGGCCAGCACGATGGTGAAGGCCACGGCCAGCGAGGCCCAGCCGCCCTCGAAGACCTTGACGATGTTGGAGGCAAAAAAGCCGACATCGATGAAGCCGAACAACGCCGTCATGGCGACCGCGACCCACAGCCGCCATTTCCAGATCCGCGTCATGACCACAAACAAGAGCACTGTGGTCACCAGCATGTTGCCGGTCACCGAGATGCCGTATGCCGACGCCAGCCTGCTGGATTCGCCGAAGCCGACGACCAGCATCATCACCACCAGCGCCAGCAGCAGGTTGACGCGCGGCATGTAGATCTGGCCGGACTGTTTCTCCGAGGTGTGCAGGATTTCAAGGCGCGGCAGCATGTTGAGCTGCACCGCCTGCCTGGTCAGCGAGAAGGCGCCCGAGATCACCGCCTGGCTGGCGATCACCGTCGCGGCGGTCGCCAGCACGACCATCGGGATCAGCGTCCAGCCTTCATTCATTTCGAAGAACGGATGGCCGACGACGCCGTTCTTGGCCAGCACGAAAGCGCCCTGCCCGGCATAATTGAGCAGCAGGCACGGAAACACGACCCACAGCCAGGCGAGCACGATCGGCTTGCGGCCGAA
This sequence comes from Mesorhizobium sp. M0491, assembly GCF_040321265.1. Lineage (NCBI taxonomy): Bacteria > Pseudomonadati > Pseudomonadota > Alphaproteobacteria > Hyphomicrobiales > Phyllobacteriaceae > Mesorhizobium > Mesorhizobium sp. M0491. The sequence continues at coordinate 32,974 of NZ_JAMYRE010000041.1, read as the reverse complement.
ATGACCGAGATCGGCATAGAGTGCTTCCGCGCCGGTGACGGCGAGGAAGATGGCGCCGATGGTCACGAAAGCGACGTCGGGCGAATTGATCAGGAAGGCGACGATGTAGTGCGGGCTCACCGCCCACAGGATTTCCGGATCGGCGATGATGTGGTTGAGGCCGGAAAGGCCGATCGCCAGGAACCACACCGCCGTCACGGGACCGAAGACCAGCCCCACACCCCCCGTGCCGAAACGTTGCACCGCAAACACCATGGCAAGGATGACCAATGTCAGCGGCACGACATAGGGCTGGAAGGTCGGCGTGACGACATTCATGCCCTCAACCGCCGACAGCACCGATATCGCCGGCGTGATGACGGCATCACCGAAGAAAAGCGATGCCCCGACAATGCCGATGCCGAGCATCAGCGCCGAGCGCTTGGGGAAACTGCCGCGCGCCAGCGCCATCAGCGACAGCACGCCGCCCTCGCCGCGGTTGTTCGCCCGCAGCACGAACATGATGTATTTGATGGTGACGATGATCGTCAGCGACCAGATGATCAGCGACAAAACGCCAAGAATATCGCCGCGCTGGGCGACTTGTCCGCCCGACGACGCCACCAGCGCCTCGCGAAAGGCGTAGATCGGGCTGGTGCCGATATCCCCATAGACGACACCGAGCGCGCCCAGCATCAGAACCTTGGTGCTGTGCTGCTCGACTTCCGAATGGCTCGATTGTTCGACGGGTTCTGCCTCACTACCAGTATTGGTAAGGGCCATGGACGACACTCCGATAAGCGCGCGGTGCTCTACGCTTGCTGCAATGCAATATCAAGTGCCGTCGCGTAATGGCTGCCATGCCTGCCACGCGAGGCTGCCATCGCTACCATCCGCAGGCCTTGAGGAACCGACCCACCGTGCCGGCCATGCCATACTCCAACGCGTCGGCTGTCAACCCATGTCCGATCGACACTTCGGCCAATGCCGGAATGCGCTTGGCAAGTGCGGGCAGATTGCTGACCACCAGATCGTGCCCGGCATTGACCTGAAGCCCGGCAGCAAGCGCGGCGTCGGCGGTTTTTCCCAGTCTTTCCAGCTCCTTAGCCGCTTTGGCGAAATCTGTGTGATAGCTGCCATATGGACCCGTATAAAGTTCGATACGGTCGGCGCCGATGTCGCGCGCAGCCGCCACGCCATCGGGGTCCGGATCGGAAAACAGCGACACGCGAAAGCCCCCCTTTTTCAGACGCTTGACGATCGGTGTGAGGAACGCGGTCTGGGTCGCGAAGTTCCAGCCATGGTCCGATGTCGCCTGGGCCGGATCGTCCGGCACCAGCGTCACCTGTTCAGGCTGGTGCTTTTCCACAAGCAACAGGAAATCCTCGGTGGGATAGCCCTCGATGTTGAATTCCGCGCGCGGAAACTCGTCGTCGATCAGCGACCGGATTTCTGGCAGATCGGAGTGTCTTGTGTGCCGCTCGTCGGGGCGTGGATGCACCGTCAGCCCATGCGCGCCGGCCGCCAGCGCAATGCGGCCGAGGCCGGTCACGCTTGGCCACGGCAGGTCGCGCCGGTTGCGCAGCATGGCGATGGCATTGAGGTTGACGGAGAGCTTTGCAGGCATACGGGTGGCCTCGGAAATCATTCAACGCGCCCACCTATAATGCCTTTGACGGGAACAGTAATGCCTTTGGTGGGAACAGACTGGGGGTTTCGCGTGTTCCAAGCCTGATGAGCGAACCCGGGAAAGGACGCACCGATGAATTTTCTCGATGAGGTTCCGGCAATCCGCCGTATCGAGACCAGCCGCGACGACCTTTTCGCCATCGATGTCGTCGGGCACGTTTCCGCGGCCGACGGTGAAAATCTTTTCGGGCTGCTGGAGGCAGCCTATGCCCTGCACCCGCGCATCGATGTGCTGGTGCGCCTCGTCGACCACGATGGCGTCGACTGGGCCGACATCGCGGACGAGACCCTGAAGCAGGGCGCCATTCATGCATTGGAACATGTCGGCCGTTGCGCAACCATCGGCGAACCGGACTGGATAGCGGACGCACAACGCTTTCTGCCGTCCTCACCGCCCATCGAAATCAGGCATTTCAGGGCGGAGGACGAGGCTGCCGCCTGGCAATGGCTTGCCGCACAGCCTATCGGAGCAACAGCATCCGGCGCCCCTACCTGACGATCGTCAGCCGCTCGGCCGCCCGCGTGATGGCGGTGTAGAGCCAGCGCTGGCGGGTTTCCTTGAAGGCCCAGCTTTCATCGAACAGCACAATCTCGTTCCACTGCGAGCCCTGCGCCTTGTGCACGGTCAGCGCGTAGCCATAGTCGAAATCGTCGAAGCGCTTCTTCTGCTGCCAGGGGATATCGGCATCGGGATCCTCGAACGCCGCCTTGAGCAGCTTGATCTTGGCGACGCCACGATCCGGATCGTCCTCTTCCGGCGACACCAGAAGATTGATGCCGGGCTTCACCGTCTCGCGCGACGAGGTCATCACCTTCCACAGCGAGCCGTTGAGCAGGCCCTTGGCCGGATCGTTGCGCAGGCAGACGAGCTTGTCGCCGGCCTGCGGATAATCGGCGTTGAAGCCCTTGAGCTCGCGCAGCCGCTGATTGTAGCGGCGACGCGTGCGGTTGGTGCCGACCAGCACCTGGTCCGCCTTCAGCACCAACTCCTGGGTGACGTCTTCCTTGCCGATCACCTGCGCCGTGCCATAGTCGCCACGCATGAATTCGCGGCCCTCGCGCACGTCGAGCGCCAGCCGCAGGATCGGGTTGTCGCGCGCCTGCCGGTGGATTTCGGTCAGCAAAAAATCCGGCTCGTGGTCGGTGAAGAAGCCGCCGCCCGAGATCGGCGGCAGCTGGCCGGGGTCGCCCAACACCAGGATCGGCGTGCCGAAACTCATCAGGTCGCGCCCGAGCTGCTCGTCGACCATCGAGCATTCGTCGATGACGACCAGTTTCGCCCGCGTAATCGGGCTCTGGCGGTTGAGCGAGAAGGTCGGCGACATCGACGTCTTGCCGGTGACCTCGTCCGATACCGATTCCTCGCCCTTCGGCCGATAGATCAGCGAATGGATGGTGCGCGCATTGACCGCGCCCTTGGAGCGCAGCACCTGCGCCGCCTTGCCGGTAAAGGCGGCGAACTGCACCTGGCCGTCGACATGTTCGGCGAAATACCGCGCCAAGGTCGTCTTGCCGGTGCCGGCATAGCCGAACAGCCGGAACAGCTGCGGCTGGCCGGTCTTCAGCCATTGGGCGACCGCCTTCAGCGCGTCGTCCTGTTGGGGAGAGAATTCCATCAGCGCGAGAGACCGGATTCGCAAGGGAAAGACAAGACAGCCGCCACCATCATCGATGCGCCGGGACGCTTCAATGCCGCCGACGGGTCAGGCTATCAGGCGCAGACAAGAACGTAAAGGGAACATACAAGCTCGCCCCACCCCTTATCGAATCGGCTGGGGATCGTTTTCCAGCAGGATCGGCTTGCCGTGCGGCGTGGCATGCGCGGCACGCTCCCAGGCTTCAGCCATAGCGTCGACATCCGACTTCGCGGCCAGCCCTTTGATGGCAAGCAGGCTTTCCAGCGCCGCCAGCCAATGTTCGTAATAATCATGGCCGTCCGCTGCGGCGCCCGGTCTCTTCACTTTTTCCGACAGTGCTTGCGCCCACTCGCTCCACGAAAACAGGCCCTTGTCGTGCAACGCCACCGTCATGGCGAAAGCCTCGGCCTGCCATGGCTCGGCAAACACCCGCGCATCGACGCCCGGCGGCAGCTCGGGCAGATCCGTATCACGCCGGCTCAAGATAGCTCTCCCAGGCGTCTATCGACACGCTTAGCGTCGGGTCGGCGCCCTCGCCCCAGATTTCCGGCCCTTCGAAAACCACGGTGTAGACCCATTGCGGATTTTCGCCGTGTCCATGCGCGTTGCTGTCGGGGAACACGAAACCGTCGTGCACCGTCTCAATCACCCCCTGCTTGCCGCGTGCGTAGCGCGGCAGCCGCGTGTGGCCGGTCGGGTTGAAGTTCTTGGTCCGTACAGGATCGCCGGCCTTGAACCGCGCCGGCTGTGCCACCGGCCGGTCGCAAGGCCCGCCCTTGGCCAGCACGGCAGGCACGTTTTCCGCCTTCAGCACCCTTTTCGGTGTCGCAGCCGGATCAATCGCTCGGCCCTCAGCCAAGTCGCGCTCGCTGACAAACCCATGGCGCTTGAGCAGCACCTCCAGCGCCTTGATCCAGATCTGGTAGTAGCTGGAGGCATAATAGTCGGCCGGATGCAGTGATTCCCGCGCATGCCGGCTCTCGTCGATGTTCCAGGCTCCCATGGCGCCGGCAGTCAGCGTCACGCCGAGCGCCCGCCTCTCCCATGCGGCATGAAAATACGGCTCGTCCTGTTCGGGCGCGACGGGACCGAACCCCATCTGCCCGCCGAGATCCTGCGGCCCGTTCATGCCGGCTGCCCCTCTATTTCAGGTCTTTGGGCCAAGCCGGTCCCGATCATCGCATCACGGCTGACCAGCTCCGCCAGCCGCTCCTCGCTCCAGCCTTCGGTATTTTCGGGCCGCATCGGCACGACGAGGTAGCGCAGCTCGGCAGTCGAATCCCAGACGCGGATTTTCTTGTCCGCCGGCAGCGTCAGCCCGAACTCCTCCAGCACGCCGCGCGGATCGATCACCGCGCGCGAACGATAGGGCGGCGCCTTGTACCAGACCGGCGGCAGGCCGAGCACCGACCACGGATAGCAGGAGCACAGCGTGCAGACGACGAGATTGTGCGTCTCCTCGGTGTTGAACACCGCCTGCATGTGCTCGCCCTGACGGCCGGTATAGCTCAGCGATTCAATCGCCGCCGTCGCATCGCGTTTCAGCCATTCGGCATAGGCGGGATCGCTCCAGGCTTTGGCCACCACCCTGGCGCCGTTGCGCGGGCCGATTTTCGTCTCGTAGGTATCGACGATGACGTCGATCGCCGCCGGATCGATCAGCCCCTTTTGGGTGAGGATGGTTTCCAGCGCGCGGACGCGGGCGGTAAACGGATCGAGTTCGTTGTCGTGGCCATGATCGTGTGACATGGCCGCAAACTACGTTTCCAGCGATGCCGCCGCAAGCGCAACGGCTTGGGCCAACGGCACATGGCGCTGGCCCTGTCACATCATTCGGCCGCCGCCCGCTGCGGTTCGGGCAGCATGTCTTCCCTGGCCTCGAATAGCGACGGCTGATCCCCCGCTTCGACCGGGCCTGGCTCGCCCTTGCGCTTCGACCAAAGCCCGACCAGCCAGCCAGAGAAATTCTCCATGTAGACATAGATCACCGGCGTCACGAACAGGGTCAGCGCCTGCGAGGCAAGCAGACCACCGACAACGGCAACGCCCAGCGGCTGGCGCAATTCGGCGCTGGCCCCGGTGCCGAGCGCAATCGGGAACGTGCCCATCAGTGCCGCCAGCGTCGTCATCATGATCGGCCTGAACCGCATCAGGCAGGCCTTGTGGATCGACTCGGTCGCCGACATGCCGTCTCGTCGCAGTTCAAGCGCGACGTCGACCATCATGATGCCGTTCTTCTTGACGATGCCGATCAGCATCAGGATGCCGATCACCGCGATGACAGACAGATCCATGCCGGCGAAGCGCAGCGCAACGACCGCTCCTAACACGGCCGACGGCAGGCCGGTGAGGATCGTCAGCGGGTGGATGAAGCTCTCGTAGAGGATGCCGAGCACGATGTAGATGGTCAGGATTGCGCCGCCGACCAGAAAACCCTGGTTGGCAAGAGAATCCTGGAAGGTCTTGGCCGTGCCGGCGAAGGTGGTCGAGATTACCGTCGGCATGCCGATCTGCTCCTTCAGCGCATTGATGCGCGTCACGCTGTCGCCCAGCGCCACGCCCTGCGGCAGATTGTAGGAGATGGTCACGGCTGGAAGCTGGCCGAGCCGGTTGACAGTCAGGGCGCCGGCCGTGCGATCGACCCGGGCGAAGGCGCCGAGCGGAACAAGACTGCCGCTCGCCGTTCTCATCTGGATGGCCAGCATCCGCTCGGGCGACCACTCGATCTTGGGATCGAGCTCGGTGATAACTTCGTAGCTGTCGGCCGAACCGAAGATTGTCGAAACCTGGTCGGTGCCGAACCCGCCATAGAGGGCGGAGCGCAACGTGTCGGTGTCGATACCGAGCTGGGCGGCCTTGTCGCGATCCACCACCAGCGTCGCCTGCAACGCATTGTTCTGCAGGTCGCTGGTGACGTCGGTGAAGTTCGCATGGTCGGCAGCCATCGCGTCGTTCAGTTTCTGCGCCCAAATATCGGTCAGGCCGGTATCAAGGCCCTGAACCACGAGCTGGTAGGCGCTTGCCGACGACCGCGAGCCCAGCCTCAAATTCTGCACCGGCTGCATGTAGGTCTCGATGCCCGCCACGCCGGCCAGTTGCTTGCGCAGATCCGAAAGCACCTTCTCGATATCGGGGCGCTGGTCCTTGCCCTTGAGCTGGACGAAAAGCTGCCCCTGATTGAGCGCATTGTTGCCGCTGCCCGCCGACCACGCCACATGGTCGACATAGGGCGAATGCGAGAAGACACTGGCGACCTGTCCTTGCAGCCTGGACATGGCATCGAAAGAGATGTCCTGACGTGCGATGGTGGTCACCGATATCTGGCCGATGTCCTCCTGCGGGAAGAAACCCTTCGGCGAAGTCTGGATCAGCCACACCGACGCTGCCGCGGTGCCGACGAAGACGAGGAACACCAGGAAGGTGTGGCGCAGGCAGAAGCTCAAGACCCTGTCGTAGCCGCGGGTGACGAGGTCCTGCTTATGACCGGGGCCATGCTTGTCACGGTCGGCTTTGGTCACCGACAGCAGCCGCGAGCACAGCATCGGCGTCAGCGTCAGCGACACGAACATCGACGCCAGGATGGCGACCGTCACCACGACGGCGAACTCGTTGAAGATGCGCCCGATGACGCCACCCATCAGCAGCACGGGGATGAACACCGCCACCAGCGAGATCGAGATCGAGATGATGGTGAAGCCGATTTCGCGCGCGCCCTTCAGCGAGGCGTCGAAGGCCGACAGCCCGTCCTCCTCCATATGGCGGAAGATGTTTTCAAGCATCACGATGGCGTCGTCGACGACGAGGCCGACCGCCAGCGTCAGGCCCATCAGCGATATGTTGTCGATGGAAAAGCCGAACAGGAACATCGCGCCGAGCGTGGCAATCAGCGAGATCGGCACAGCCACGGCCGGAATGATCGTCGCCGTTACCCGGCGCAGGAACACGAAGATCACCATGATCACCAGGGCAATGGTGAGCAACAGCGTGAACTGCACGTCGCTGACCGCCTGCCGGATCGAACTGGAGCGGTCGTTAAGCAGCTTGATGTCGGCGGCGGCCCGCATCTGGTCCTTGAAGGACGGCAGCATCGCCTTGACCTTGTCGACGACGTCGACAGTGTTGGCGTCGGGCTGGCGTTGCACCGCCATGATTATCGCGCGGGTGCCATCGTACCAACTTGCGGTGGTGGTGGTCTGCACCGAATCGACCACGCGGGTCACCTCGCCCAGCCGTACCGGATGGCCGTCCTTGGTGGCGATGATGATGTTGGAGAAACCGGCGGCGTCGGTCAGCTGCGTGTTGGCGGTGATGGTGAGCTGCTGCTTGTCGTTCTGCAGCACGCCCAGCGGCGTGTTGCTGTTGGCCGAGGCGACCGCCGCCTGCAGCTGATCGATCGAGATGCCGCGCGCGGCAAGCGCGGTCGGGTCGATCTGGATGCGCACCGCGTATTTCTGTTGGCCGAAGATCGAGACCTGCGCCACGCCGTCGATGGTCGACAGCGACGGCGAGATGACATTTTCCGCGAAAGCATCGAGATCGGTCAGCGGAACCGTGTCGCTGACCAGCGACATCAAAAGGATCGGCGCGTCGGCCGGATTGACCTTGCGATAGCTCGGCGGCGCCGTCATCTGCGGCGGCAATGATTTCTGCGTGCGCGCGATCGCCGCCTGCACATCGGCCGCCGCCGCATCGATGTCGCGGTTGAGCACGAACTGGATGGCGATCGAGGTCTGGCCAAGCGAGTTCGTGGTCGAGATCGAATCGATGCCGGCGATGGTGGCAAACTGCTTGATCAGCGGCGTCGCCACCGATGTCGCCATGGTTTCCGGCGAGGCGCCGGGCAGCGAAGCCGAGACATTGACCACCGGGAATTCGGCGCTGGGCAGTGCGGCCACCGGGAGGAACTTGTAGGCGAACAGCCCGCCCAGCACGAGGGCGAACGACATCAGAAGGGTGGCGACGGGTCGGCGTATGCAGAATTCGGAGATCATTGGGCCGCCTCGCCGGCGTTGGTCGCCTCGGCCACCTTGGGCGCGGCTGCACTCGCCGTGGCCTTGCCTTCATGCACGGCGGCGCCGTCCTTCAGCCTTGTCTGACCTTCGGTGACAACCTTCTCACCGCTTTTCAGCCCCTGGCTGATGGCGCTGTTGTCGCCTTCGGTCAGCGCCACCTGCACCGGGCGCATCTCGACCGTGTTGTCCGGCTTGACCACATAGACGAACGGCCCCTTCTGGCTTGGCTGCACCGCGACCGTGGGAACCGATGTCATCTGCGGCATGATGCCGGCGTCGAGCACGACATTCACATACTGGCCGGGCCATAGCGAAAGATCGGCATTGGGAATGCTTGCCCGCGTGGCAATCGTGCCCGACGCGGTGTCGACGCTGGAGTCGACGAAATCGAGCGTACCCTTGCCGATCGGCGTCGGGTCGCCATCCTTGGTCAGCGTCACCGCGCCCTGCTGCGGGTTGGCGAGCGCCTTGTGCAGCAGGGCCAGATTGCTCTCGGGAAGATTGAAGTTGACCTGCAGCGGGTCCATCTGGGTGATGGTCACCAGCGGAGTGGCCGTGCTGCTGTTGCCATTGCTGACGGTGACGAGATCGCCGACGGCGACGCTGACAGCGCCCAGCCTGCCGGAAATCGGCGCCGTGATCGTGGCGAAGCCAAGCTGGACATTGTCGGCGTCGATTGTCGCCTTGTCGGCATCGACAGTCGCTGCGGCAGCCTTCTGCGCGGCGACGGCCTGGTCGTAGGTCTGCTGCGTGCCGGCCTGCTTGGCGACCAGATCCTTCGCGCGCTGAAGATCCGACTGCGAGCTGGCGAGCATCGCCTGATCCTTGGCGAGCGCCGCCTGATCCTTGGCAAGCTGCGCCTTCAGCGCCCGGTCATCGAGCGAAAACAGAACGTCGCCGACCCTGACCATCTGCCCGTCCTTGACATCGATGGAGACGATCTGGCTGGACACGCGCGCATTGATGTTGACGACGGCTGGAGAGGAGACGAAGCCGATCGCGTAGCGCCGGATCGGGAAATCGGCTGTCGAGGCGACGGCCGAGAGGATCGAGGCCGAGCGCCCGGCATTGTCGGCCTTCTTGTCCGAAGCCGTGGCCTGTTTGTCCGGCGCGGCAACCTGCTTTGCGCCGATAACCTGCTGGACCCTGCCCAGCGCATCAGGCGAGAGATAAAGCCACCCGGCCGCACCCAGGCAGGCGACGGCCAGCAACGAAAGAACGACTTTTCCACGCATGGTCAAAGGCCCTCTCCACCCGACACGTCGTGGTCCGATGGTTCTATTCCAACGCGGCCCGTTGCCGCGATTTCGCCGAATAGATAGGACACGCCTTTGTCGGAAAAGGGCCAAAAGGCGGCATTACGAAGATTTAATGTGCACTGCACAACGGATGTGCAACACGGGCTCAATCCCGATCTGGGCGGTACGCCCGAGACTCCGGATCCTGTCCCTTAAAGATCAGATGATGCGCCCCGGGCCTACCTCAGCATCGGCCAAAGCGTCGCCGCCAGCAGCACGCCCATGGCGATGTTGAACCATTTCAGCCGCACCGGGTCCGACAGGAAACCGCGCAGTGCGGTGCCGAACCCAGCCCACACCGAGACGCTCGGCAAATTGACGATGGTGAAAGCCACGGCGATCAACACCACCGACAGGAACGGGTGCTCGGCATTGGCATAGACGGCCATGGCGGTGATCGCCATCACCCACGCCTTGGGATTGACCCACTGGAATGCGGCTGCCTCGATGAAGCGCATGGGCCGCGCTTTCGTCTCGCCCTTGCCGGTCAGCGTGCGCGACATGGCGATCTTCCAGGCGAGGTACAAAAGATAGGCGCCGCCGGCGATCTTGAGCGCGGTATGCAGCGCCGGAAACGCCGTCAACACAGCGCCGAGGCCAAGACCGACGGCAAGCAGCAGCACGAGGAAACCCATGCTGATGCCCAGCATGTGCGGAACGGTTCTGACGAGGCCGAAATTCACGCCCGATGCCAGAAGCATGAGATTGTTTGGCCCCGGCGTGATCGACGTCACGAAGGCGTAGACAAGCAGGGCAAGGAATGCGTCGAGCGACATGGATATCTTCCCTGACAAGTCAGCATCTTGTCTCTTCTCGGCGACCCCGCAAAGGTACGGACGGCCTCACCATGGAAACTGGCTGACGCGTTCGACGCCAGCCCCGCCGAAGTCCTACATCGCCTGCGGGCCGCGGTTCAACGCTGCCACGCCGGTGCGGCAGATTTCGACCAGGCCGAGCGGTTTCATGATGGCGATGAACTGGTCGATCTTGGAGCCTTTGCCGGTGATCTCGAAGATGAAATGCTCGGTGTTGGCGTCGATGACGCTGGCGCGGAACGCATCGGCCAGCCGCAACGCCTCGACGCGGGCCTCGCCGGTGCCCGCGACTTTGACCAGCGCCAGTTCGCGCTCCAGCGGCCGCTCCTGGCCGGATTCATGCGAACGCACGGTCAGGTCGACGACGCGGTGAACCGGCACGATGCGCTCGAGCTGGTGCTTGATCTGCTCCAGCACATGCGGCGTGCCGCGCGTCACGATGGTGATGCGCGACAGGTGTTTTTCATGCTCGGTCTCGGAGACGGTCAGGCTCTCGATGTTGTAGCCACGCCCGGAAAACAGGCCGATGACCCTGGCAAGCACGCCCGGCTCGTTGTCGACCAGCACGGAAAGCGTGTGGTTTTCCGGCTTTTCCGTCTCCTTGGCGATGAAATAGGCGGAGCCGGTCGGTTGTAGCTGTGCGTTCATGACATGAATCTCGTTTTTCAAGCTCTTGAGCTAATTCTCTGTTTGCGCGGGGCTTTCTCGCGACAGCCCTGCCTTGGTTCTGCCGGCTACACCAGTTCCCTGCCCTTGGCGTCGATGGCATTGGCCACCGCCTCGTCGGTCGCCTCGTCGGGCAACAGCATCTCATTGTGCGCCTTGCCCGACGGAATCATCGGGAAGCAGTTGGCGAGCGTCGCCACGCGGCAGTCGAACAGCACCGGCTTCCTGACCGAGATCATCTCCTTGATCGCGTCGTCCAGCTCGTCCGGCTTCTCGCAGCGAATGCCGTGGCCGCCATAGGCCTCGGCCAGCTTGACGAAGTCCGGCATCGCCTCGGTGTAGGAATGCGACAGCCGGTTGCCGTGCAGCAACTGCTGCCACTGCCGCACCATGCCCATATACTGGTTGTTCAAGATAAAGATCTTGATCGGCGCGTCGTGCTGCACGGCCGCGCTCATCTCCTGCATCGTCATCTGCACGGAGGCGTCGCCGGCAATGTCGATTACCAGCGCGCCTGGATGCGCGATCTGCACGCCGAGTGCCGCCGGCAGGCCGTAACCCATCGTGCCCAGCCCTCCCGACGTCATCCAGCGGTTCGGCTTCTCGAAATGATAGTGCTGCGCCGCCCACATCTGGTGCTGGCCGACCTCGGTGGTGATGTAGGTGTCCAGACCCTTGGTCAGTTCGTAGAGCCGCTCGATGGCGTATTGCGGCATGATCACGTCGTTGTTCATCTTGTAGGCGAGCGAGTCGCGCGCACGCCATTTGGCGATCTGCTCCCACCAGGGGTAGAGCGCCTTCTTGTCGGCCTTGGCGCTCGCACGCCACAAACGCACCATATCCTCCAGCACCCGGCCGACATCGCCGATGATCGGGACCTCGGTGTGGACGTTCTTGTTGATCGACGACGGATCGATGTCGATGTGGATCTTCTTCGAGTTCGGCGAGAAGGCGGTCAGCCGCCCGGTGATGCGGTCATCGAAACGCGCGCCGATGCAGATCATCACGTCGCAGTCATGCATGGCCATGTTGGCTTCATAGGTGCCGTGCATGCCGAGCATGCCCATCCAGTTCTTGCCCGATGCTGGATAGGCGCCGAGGCCCATCAGCGTCGAGGTGATCGGGAAACCGGTGAGATCGACCAGTTCGCGCAGCAGATGGCTCGCTTCCGGGCCGGAATTGATGACGCCGCCGCCGCTGTAGATGATCGGCTTCTTGGCACCGGCCATCAGCTCGACCGCCGCCTTGATCTTTTCCAGGTCGCCCTGGACCTTTGGCTGGTAGCTGGTGCGCGGCGCGATCTGCGGCGGGACGTAGAATCCCCTGGCGAACTGCACGTCCTTCGGGATATCGACGACGACCGGACCGGGGCGGCCGGTGGTCGCGACATGGAAAGCCTCGTGGATGGTCGCAGCGAGCTCGTTCACGTCCTTCACCAGCCAGTTGTGCTTGGTGCAGGGGCGGGTAATGCCAACCGTATCGCATTCCTGAAAAGCGTCGGAGCCGATCAGCGAGGTCGGCACCTGCCCCGTCAGGCAGACCAGCGGGATCGAATCCATCAGCGCGTCCTGCAGCGGCGTCACGGCATTGGTGGCGCCGGGACCGGAGGTCACCAGCATGACGCCGGCCTTGCCGGTCGAGCGCGCATAGCCTTCGGCTGCATGGCCGGCGCCCTGCTCGTGGCGCACCAGTATGTGCTCGACATCGTCCTGCTGGAAGATCTCGTCATAGATCGGAAGGACAGCGCCGCCGGGATAGCCGAAGACATGCTTGACGCCATTGTCCTTCAGCGCCTGCACCACCATTTCGGCACCTGTCATCTCGCGCCGCTCGTTCTGTCCGTTGCTCATCGGTCTGGTCCCGTACTGTCGCCATTGGGCGTTTGCTGGTCGTTTAGTCGTGTTTCAGGCAATAAAAAAGGCCCCCGAGGGAGCCTGTGTCTTGCGCATGGGGGGTTTTTGCCCGGCGGTTACACCGCCTTGCCCACGCGCTTTCCTACGAGAATGAGTGCCGTTTTCATGGTGGCGGACACTAAGGGCGGGCAAGGCAGCCTGTCAACGGGAAAAATCGCGCCGGCGCGCACAGCGTACAGGCGCGACTGCGGTGTCAGCCCGGCGCCTTGCAGCGGGAAACGCGTGGATCGCATTTGGACGCCTTCCTGGCCTCCATCTTCTCTGGCGGATGGTGGGGTGCCACCCTTGCCGGGCCATGGTGCTGGGGCATGTGCATTGCCAACGCTTGCTGATGCGGCTTTTGTTGCCCGCCACCGAGTGCAAGACGCTGCCCCGAAACCGGCTTGGGCGAAACCGGTTTGGGCGACGATTTGACAACGATGCGTCCGTCGCCCGCGGTCCTGTCGACATGCAGCTTGAGCGCATCGGCCTTCGCGCCGTTGCCGGCGACCATCCGCTTGCTCACGGCGTCGCCAGGCTTCACGACGGCCGGATTGCTGGCAGCCACCGCGCCGGGGGAAATGGCCTTGCCGCCGATCGCAGTCTTGGAGCCCGCCACGATTTGCCCGTTCCCCTTTGTATTGCCGGCAAGTCTCTTGATCTCGGCGCCCCTGGAAGCATCGAGCCGTGCACTGGCAAACACGCCTTTGCGCGGAGGAACCAATTTTGCCGCCTTGATCGACTCGATGACGGGCTTCGGGAGTTGCTGCAGCCGGGGTCCGGCATTGATTGCAACCACCTGATTGCCAAGCCGCACGTGCGGCGCCTTGTTGACCAGGACCGTCTGGTTGATGATCGTCGTGTTGCGCACGATGCCGACGTTCTCAGTGGCAGGCCGTACCACTCTGACCAGATCGACCGCGCCGATCGCCGCCACCGGCACGAAACACCACCAGGAATCGGCGAAGGCGACATCTACGTCGGGTGGTGCCGGCGCCCAGCCGACATCATTGCCGCCCTGGCGCCAGACCACCCAGGCTGGCGCCCATTGATCGCCGGCGATCCACACCCAGCCAAAATCGGGATCATAGGCCCAGCGGCCATAGTGATAGACGACATCGCCAAATGGCTCGGTGGACTGCCAGTACCAGCCATCGTCGGTCCAGACCCACCTGCCTTCGGTGTAGGGTCGCCATTCGGTACGGACCGAGGGAACCCAGACATCGCCGAAGCGGCTGGAGGTTCGCCATCCGCCATAGTTCGAAAGCCTTTCGCGGACGGTAACGGCAATTTCCGCCGCATGCGCCTGCGTTCCGGGCAGCACCAGCGGGCCGGTCAGGGTCGCGCTCAAGGCCATGACCGCGGCCATTGCCGCTGCGCGTCCACGCCGGCCAAGGGAGCGACATGAAGACGCTTGGATAAAAGGTACGATGATCATAACGGGCTCCAGAGTTCCGCATCCAGAAAATCCCGGGAACCGTCCTGTTGCCCGCCACCGCTTCCCGGCTTCTCACCGATCGGTTGTCATCGGCCTCGGTGACCGCATTGCGGCATTTGACCATCAATTTTGCGCGACCGGCGCGGCATTCACAAATGGAACGTTCGTTTCCGGCGCCCGAGCGATTCCGAAACTGTCCGGCGATCTCACTTATAGGATAGACCATTGAAATCGCTGGAAACTATGGTGGGGCGTGACGAGGGCCGCCATCTCTGACGATACTTGATCGTCCGGCGGCGAGCCCGGCGGAGCCACCACCATGACGATCTGGATTTCACGGGAGGAAACCTGATGCTCGACAAGCCCTCTAGCAAGAACACGGCCCCTAGCAAGAAACTGTCCGACCTGCTCGATCGATTCGGCGCCGCGCTTGCCGCCAATGACATCGAGAAAGCGGTCGATTGCTTTCAAGAGGATTGCTACTGGCGCGACCTCGTCACCTTCACCTGGAACATCAAGACCATGGAAGGCCGCGACCAGGTCCGCGACATGCTGAAAAGCCAATTGTCGAAGACCAGGCCGTCACACTTCGCCATCGCCAAGGGCGAGGACGCGACGGAGAGCGACGGGTTGATCGAAGGCTGGATCAGCTTCGAGACGGAGGTGGCACGCGGCTTCGGCCATGTCAGGCTGAAGGACGGCAAGATCTGGACGCTGCTGACCACCATGGCCGAACTGAAAGGCCACGAGGAGCCGGCAGGCTTTGCGCGGCCGATGGGCGCCAGGCACGGCTCGGGCAAGAACCGTCCGACATGGAAAGAAGAACGCGAGAGGGAAACCGCCGAGCTCGGCTTCAAGACGCAGCCCTATACGGTGATCATCGGTGGTGGCCAGGGCGGTATCGCGCTCGGCGCGCGGCTGCGGCAGCTTGGCGTGCCGACCATCATCATCGAGAAGAACGAGCGGGCCGGCGACAGCTGGCGCAAGCGCTACAAGTCGCTCTGCCTGCATGACCCGGTCTGGTACGACCATCTGCCCTATATCGATTTCCCGAAGAACTGGCCGGTTTTCTCGCCCAAGGACAAGATCGGCGACTGGCTGGAAATGTATACCAAGGTGATGGAGCTGAATTACTGGTCCTCGACCGAGGCCAAAAGCGCTTCCTATGACGACAAGAAAAAGGAATGGACCGTTGTCGTCCACCGCGACGGCAAGGACATCACGCTGAAGCCCAAGCAGTTGGTGCTGGCAACCGGACAGTCCGGCAAGGCCAATCTGCCGAAATTCAAGGGCATGGAGACCTTCAAGGGCGACCAGCACCACTCGTCGAAGCATCCGGGTCCCGACGCCTATGCCGGCAAAAAGGCCGTTGTCATCGGATCCAACAATTCCGCCCATGACATCGCAGCGGCACTTTGGGAAGCCGGCGCGGACGTCACCATGGTGCAGCGCTCGAGTACCCATATCTCCAGGTCCGACACGTTGATGGAAATCGGACTGGGTTCGCTCTATTCGGAGCAGGCGCTGCAGAATGGCATCACCACCGCCAAGGCCGATCTCATCTTCGCTTCGCTGCCCTACAAAATCCTGCACGAGTTCCAGATCCCGGCCTATGCCGAAATGAAGAAACGCGACGCGACATTCTACAAGGGGCTGGAGAAGGCCGGTTTCATGCTCGACTGGGGCGACGACGAATCCGGCCTGTTCATGAAGTACCTCAGGCGCGGCTCCGGCTATTACATCGATGTTGGCGCCTCGCAGCTGATCATCAATGGTTCGATCAAGCTGAAGAGCGGCGTCGACGTCGAAGAGATCAAGCAGCACTCGGTTCTGCTCAGCGACGGGTCGGAATTGCCTGCGGACCTCATCGTCTACGCCACCGGCTACGGCTCGATGAACGGCTGGGCCGCCGATCTGATATCCCGTGAAACCGCCGACAACGTTGGCAAATGCTGGGGCCTCGGCTCGAACACCACCAAGGACCCCGGCCCGTGGGAAGGCGAGTTGCGCAACATGTGGAAGCCGACGCAACAGGAGGCGCTATGGTTCCACGGCGGCAATCTGCACCAGTCACGCCACTATTCGCAGTTCCTGTCGCTGCAATTGAAGGCGCGGCATGAAGGCATCGCGACGCCGGTCTACGGCCTGCAGCAGGTGCACCACAAGGGGTAGGCGAGCGCCATTCCGGTGAAGCCGGAAGAAAGGAGGCACGGCTTGCACCCTGCCTCCTTCCCTGGGGAATTTACGCCGGCTTGCCCGCCGCGAACTGCGTCACCACCCGCTGCAGCAGCGGCACGTAATCGCGAAATGTCCGTGTCTTCATGTTGGCGATCTTGCCGCTCTCGTCCCAGATGCGGACCCGGACCGCTTCCTCATGGAAGGGGTTCTTGCGGAACTCGGCGACCTCCTCGGCATTCATCGGCCCGCCCTGCAGCGACAGCGTGTGCACCGAGGCCTGCGAAAGCCTGCCGAAATAGGTCGGGTCGGTGGCGCAGAGATAGCGCTTGGCGGCGACATGCAGCCTGACGCATTCGACGATGACAGGTGGAAAGAACGGCGCCAGCACCTCGCCGCCGGCCTCGTCATGATGCTTGTCCTCGACATCCTCGGGCGAATAGGTGCCGAACTCGCTGGTGTAATGGCCGATGTCGTGCAGCAGCGCCGCCGCCACCAGTTCGTCCGGCGCGCCGTCCTTTTCAGCGAACCAGGCACCCTGCAGCATGTGCTCCGACATGGTGACGGGTTCGCCGAGATAGGATTCGGCGCCCCGGCGCTCGAAGATGTCGGCGATGAACTCGACGATGGTGTCCGCGTTCAAATCCTGGCCGCTCATTCCGCGGCCTCCTTGAACCCGTGCTCGATTGCCGCGAGCGTCGACAGCAGACCGTCCTTGTCTGCGTAGCAACCCTGCAGCCAGCGCTTACCGGTACCGGAAAACGCCTTGCGGGCATGCATGACGCGGGTGTTGTCGACGATGAACGCTTGCCCCGCTTCGAGCTTGAACGTCACCTCGAAGGATGGATCCTCGATCAGTTCCGCAAACCGGCGATAGGCGGCGTAGTACGCTTCCATATCGCTGAACGGCACGTCGACCGTCGGCGCCAGCGAGCGGTTGTTGAAGCGGATGCAAATCAGCTCGCCATCGGGCCCGAGCTCGATCATCGGCCGCTTCGCCTGCAGCCGCACGCCGGAAGAGCCGGCATACTCGAAGCGCGCCGGGCATGAGCTCAGCAGCCGGAAGCCTTCCGGGTTCTCAGCCTGCAGCGCAGCCGCGACTGCAAACCCATCGACGACACTGGACTCGCCGCCCTCAACCGTATTCTCGATGCAGGACAGGATCTGCAGCGTCGGCACAGGGTCGCGATAGGGATTGTCGGTGTGCGCCTGGAGGCCGAGATTCGTGTAGGCGAGATTGTTCGGATTGACCTCGGCGCGCACTTCGAACCAGCGCCCGTAATTGGTTTCCCTGATGTAGCCGAAAAGATCGGACACTTTGCACAGTGCCCCGGATTCGGTCGGCAGATCGTCCATCACCGCGAAGCCACAGGTTTTCACCGCCGACAGCCATTGCCCCAGCACAGCGCGATCGCGGCTGGCCGCAACATAGCCGGCGCGCGGCACCGAATTCTGCATCGAGGCCTTGGTCCATCGCACGGTGGCCTCGCCTGTCCAGCCGGGCTGGCGGCCTGCGTCACGATCATAGGCATTGGCGCTCAGCCATGCCGCGGGAAAGCTGACCGTCTTCTGCTCGGGCACGAAGCTGACTTCCAGGGCGCCGCCTTTGATCGACGCGGCGCCGATCCTGGTGTCGGCGGGAATGTCGAGAATGGTGATGAGCCGTTGACCATTGCCGGCGCTGCGCGTCTTGTCGTCCAGCGCATTGTCGCGCAGCCACATGGCGTGAAAACGGCTGCGCGACCCGTCCTGCCAGCCAAGGTCGATTGTTCTGCCTTCGTCGCCGATCCGCGCCTGGGTGAGCATGGAGATCCGTTCCTGTCCATTGCGTCCCCCGCAGCCTGATCCGCAGGGTTTCGATTGCATGTTGATCGCGCGACAGACATAACTCAAATTATCATTTTTTAGCCAATGACCGCAGAATACTAATGGCTCGTACAAATACACCGGTGCCGCCTCTGGACTGGCTGCGCAGTTTCGAGGCGGCGGCGCGGCTGTCGAATTTCACCGCGGCGGCAGCCGAGCTCGGCCTTACCCAGGCCGCCGTCAGCCAGCACATCCGGCTTCTCGAGGAATGGCTGAAGACGCGCCTGTTTTCGCGGCTGGCGCGCGGCGTCGCGCTGTCGCCAGAGGGTGCGGCTTACCTGCCCCACATCCAGTCGGCCTTCGCCACCATCGGCAACAGCACCGCGGAACTGTTCGAGCCGCGCGCCATCCAGACCGTCTCGATCCGCGCGCCAATCTCCTTTGCCTTGCTGATGCTCGCCCCGGCGCTGCCCGATCTGGCGAAGGCGCTGCCGCGCATCCAGCTCGATCTGGTGACGATCCATCGCCCTGCTGACTACGACCTGCCGGGCTCGGTGCTCGACATCCGTTTTGGCAACGGATCCTTTCCCGGCCGTGAAGCCGACAGGCTGACCGCAGAGCGGCTCGTGCCGGTGGCGGCGCCAGTGCTCGCCGGCAACCCCGACTGGACCTCCCTGCCGCTGCTTCTGGTCGCCGGCGCGCGCGAAATGTGGGCGGAATGGTTCGCCGCCGCTGGACTGGCTGGCCATCCCAGACGATCGCACCGCTTCGACAGTTTCGTCACCGCCATGGAGGCGGCGAGCGCCGGCGCCGGCGTGCTTTTGGGCTCGCGGCCGCTGGTCGATGCGGCGCTCGACAGCAAGACGCTGGTCAGGCTTTCCGACTATGAACTTTCCAGCACATCGGGGCATTTCCTGACCAAGGCGTCGACAGCACGCCTGACCGGTGCCGAACAGGATTTTCGCCAGTGGCTGCTGTCACGCCTCTCCGCGCCGGCATGACCGGTTACGAGATTGGCCCGATCCGCTTCCAGTAAATCAGCGTGCCGGTCAGCCCGCCATGCGGCTTCAGGGCATAGTCCGGTATCTCACCGGCCAGCGTGAAGCCCAGCCGCTCATAGAGGCCTGAGGCGCCCTCCTCGGTCGCCGTGTCCAGAACCAGCAGCGTGCGGCCCCTCTCGATGGCAAGGCTCTCGGCGGCCCGCATCAGGCGCGTTCCCACACCCCTGCCCCGGTAATCGACTGATGTCATCAGCTTGGCGATCTCGGCCCGGTGCGGCTGGTTGGGCGGGCAGTCGAGCAGCAAGGTCACGGTGCCGACCAGGTTTTTGCCATCCCAGGCGCCAAGCACCGATCTTTCGCCCCTTGCCGCCGCGGCCAGCGATTTTTCCCAGAACGCCCTTGCCGCCTGCGGCGCCAACGGATGCATGAAGCTGACCGAACCGCCGGCCGCCACCGTTGCGACCAGCAATTCGGCCAGCATGTCCTGCGTCTCGGCAGCCGGGTTCAGGGTTGCGATCTCGATCGAGTTCATGTGCAGGATATCCTGTGATTGCGATAGAAGCGGGCGCATTGCTGTCACTCCAGATGGCGCGCGCGGCGTCGCTTACGCGCCGCCTTGATGGCGCTGATGCGGTCGGCGTCTTCGTGCCCGAGATGCCGCCCGCGCTCGAGGATCTCGAGCGTGTACTCCTCATAGGTCAGGCCAAGCCGCTCGGCTCTGTCCATGCGCAGCAGCATCACCTCGTGGCTCGGCGCCTTCCACGCCTTGGCGTACGCTGCCTGCCAGGCAAGAAAGATGTAGGGATCGCCCTTGCCCCATGGCGGGCCGTTGTACTCATCGAGAGGCGGCCCCCCATTATGGGAGCGCTTTGGTCTTCTTGCCATTGTGTCAGCCCCTGACCAGCGCGACGAGATAGTCGGCGCCGGGCTCCAGGGCATGGAAGGTGCAGTCCGACGGCGCCCCAAGCGCCAGGCAGTCGCCTGATACAAGCTTGTGCACTGTCTCACCTTCGATGAATTCGAGCCGCCCGGAGATCAGCCATATCTGCTGCTTGATGAAGGCGTATGAAGCGGCCGGAAAACTGACCTTGGCGCCCGCCGGCAGATGCACCTTGATCAGTTCCAGCGGCATATCGCCAGCCGGCGAAAGATGCCGCCTGACATAGCCGGTGTCGGGATCGCGCCACACCGGCTGGTCGGCTTCGCGCAACAGCCCGCCGCCCTGCAATTCCGCGCGCGCGATCAAGGTCGACAGCGTCATGCCGAAGGCCGACGCGATGCGCACCAGAAGCGCCGCCGTCGGGCTGGTCTTGCCCCGCTCGATCGTGCTGAGCATCGCCTTCGAGACGCCGGAACGCTCCGCGAGTTCGGCCAGGGACCAGTCGCGCACGATCCTTTCGGCGTGTATCCTGCGGCCGATCGTCGAGGAAATGTCGTTCGCTATATCATCCATATGTCTATTATAGCGAAAAATAGACGCCGGAGAAGAGCCGCCTTGCGACAATTTCCACGAGCCCCTTAATGCTCTCTACACCATCCGACCTCATCGGGCCTTAACCCCATTCGGGTAGCATCGATGCTCCAGGGGAAATGGGGATTGGCCTGTCCATGTATGTCGAACGCGAAGCCTCCGTTGGAGAACCGACATCGCAGGAGCGCCGCGACGCAGAGCAGAACGACAAGCGCATCCTCGGCAATGTCGTGCAATGCGATGGCGCGCGCGCCACCATCAGCGCCTACGCGAACGACGCCGACGGCGCGGTGACCGGCCTGTGGACGGTCGGCAAGATGATTTCCATCAATCTCGGATCGACGCGAACCGTCGGCCTGGTCTACGCAATCGGCAAGTCGGACCGCGCGTGGAGCAATGAGGGCCAGAACGCCATCGAGGTCAGCATCGAGCTGATCGGCGAAGTCCGTGACGGAGCAGAGCCCGGCGCCAAACCGGTCTTCGACCGCGGCATCACCACCTATCCGCATATCGGCGCCGTTGCGCATCGCATCCGCACCCGCGACCTGCAGGCGGTCTATGACCTCGCGGGGCGTCATTCGATCACGATCGGCACGCTCGCGCAGGACGAGACGATCGCCGCCAACATCGCCATCGACGATACGCTGGCGCGTCACTTCGCCATTGTCGGCACCACCGGCGTCGGCAAATCCACCGCCGTCTCGCTGCTGCTGCGCAAGTCGATCGCGGCACGGCCGGATCTGCGCATCCTGATCCTCGACCCGCACAACGAGTTCGCTGCATCGCTGCCCGAATACTGCGTCAGGGTCGATTCCAAAACCCTGGATCTTCCGTTCTGGATGTTCACGCTGGAGGAATTCGCCGAGGTGCTGTTCCGGGGCCGCGAGACCGAGCCGGAAGAAATCGACGCCTTGCGCGACCTCATTCCGGCCGCCAAGAATCTCTACCGCAACCCGAATTCGGGCTCCTATATCAGGCGCGGCAGCGATGCGCTGACCGCCGATACTCCGGTGCCTTACCGCATCGCCGACCTGCTCAAGCAGATCGATGAGCGCATGGGCATGCTCGAAAGCAAGACCGATCGCCCGACGCTCAAATCGCTGAAGACGCGCATCGAATCGGCGGCGGCCGATCCACGCTACCGCTTCATGTTCAACTCGCGCCTGATCGAGGACACCATCCACGAGACGATCGGCAACATCTTCCGCGTGCCGCATCATGGCCGCCCGGTAACCTGCTTCGAGATGGCCGGCATGCCGTCGGAAGTGGTCAATTCCGTCTGCTCGGTGCTGGCGCGCCTGGCCTTCGATCTCGCTCTGTGGAGCGAGGGCAAGCTGCAGCTTCTGTTTTTGTGCGAAGAGGCGCACCGCTATATGCCGGCCGACCCGCGTCTCGGCTTCGCGCCGACCAGGCACGCGCTGTCGCGCATCGCCAAGGAAGGCCGCAAATATGGCTGCTATCTCGGCGTCGTCACCCAGCGCCCTGGCGAGCTCGACCCGACCATCCTGTCGCAATGCTCGACTTTTTTCGCCATGCGGCTTGCCAATGAGCAGGACCAGGCGATCATCCGCTCGGCGATTGCCGATTCTTCCGCCTCGACGCTTGCCTTCCTGTCCTCCATGGGCCAGCGCGAAGCCATCGCCTTCGGCGAAGGCGTGGCGACGACCATGCGGCTGAAGTTCGAAAAACTGCCGAGCCACCTGCTTCCTGGCACCGCCAAGCGCGAAGAAGCCGCCTCGTCGAAAGCCGGCGACGATGTCGATCTGGTGGCGATCGTGGAACGACTGCGCAACGTGCCGAAATCAACGCAGCAGGCGATGGCCTTCGCCGAGGTCGTCGATTCAGGCCGCCAGGCCGGCGATCCCGACTACCGCAAGCCACCCGCCGCACGCGCGCCATCGGACGACGATTTCGACATGCGCTACGGCCTAAAGCCCGCAACCTTCGGCCTGCGCCCGCAAAACGATTGAGTTTGGGCGTCACGCACATCGGCGGATGGGTCTGAGCACCCAAGTCAGGGCTTCCGATATCCATTGGAAAAGCCTGGGTAAATCCCGTCAGGGAATTCGTCAGGCTGAGTCGGGTGGTGCTGTTTTCGAGAACCGAAGCGGAGCGGACATTTGAGTCCGTGAGCATCGGAAGCGCAGAAAACGGCGCCAGACGGTCAGCCTCACGAATTCAGTGATGGGATTTAGGCGCAGACGCGGTTGCGGCCTTGCCTCTTCGCTTCGTAAAGCTGGCGGTCGGCGCGGCGATAGAACTCTTCCGCTGTTTCCTTGCGGTCCCAGACGGCGAGCCCGACGCTGGTGGTGATCTTGAGGCGGACATTGCCCGACAGCACCGACATGTTGGCGATCGCCTTGCGGATGCGCTCGGCAAACTTGCCCAGAAGCTCGGCGTCCATGTTGGGCGTGACCACGGCGAACTCCTCGCCGCCCAATCGCGCCACCACATCGTGGTAGCGCGTCATGTCCTTGAGACAGTTCGCGACGGCCTTGAGCACTTCGTCGCCGATGTCATGGCCGTGGGTGTCGTTGACCTGCTTGAAATGGTCGAGATCGAGGATCATCAGCCCGACGGGCTTTTCGATGCGCCGGAACTCCTCAAGATACTCCTTCAGCGCATCATCGAAATAGCGCCGGTTCTGCATGCCGGTCAGGCCGTCGGTCAACGCCGCATGCTCGAGTGTTTCCGAGCGCGCGCTGAGCGAGACCGTCATGGCGCGCAGCTTGCCTTCCTCCGTCGCCTGTTTGCGGATCAGCGGATAGATGAAGAAAATGCCGAAGAACAGCGCGGTGGCCAGGAGCACGCCGGTCGCGAACAAGAGCTTGTTGAGATAGATGACCTTGTCCAGACCCGAAGCCGTATGCAACTCGTCGGCGAAGGACTGCAGAAGTCCGTAAGCATGCAGCGTCACCAGGCCGGCGGCCAGGATCACGAATATAAAGACGAAAAATGCTGATTCCGCCTTGTGGAAACGCATCTGCTCCCCGTTGGAAAAGTGCCCACTGATCTTATGGCATGGGCGGGCTTACGGAGGGTTAATTCAGACAACCACAACGGGAACCTTTCCTTGCAGGTAAACTTTTCAGGTTGCATCGGAAGCAAGCGCTGAGATCGTGGTTTCCAGATCATCACCGGGGCGCAACCTCAGCCATTCCGGCCCCAATTGATGCCTGAACCAGGTGGTTTGCCGCTTGGAATATTGCCTGGTCGCGATCTTGGCGCGTTCGATTGCCTCGGGAAAGCCAATCTCTCCGGCCATCGCTGCCTGCAGTTCGCGAACGCCGATCGCTTTCATCGCCGGCAATTCGGGATCGAGGCCAAGTGCCGCAAGCCGCTTGACCTCGTCCAGCGCGCCCTTGTCCAGCATCTGGTCGAAGCGTTTGTCGATGCGAGCGACCAACGCCGCCCGATCCGGATCGATCACCAGGAAACGCGCGCTTTCCCGGTCGATGAGCGGCTGGCCGCGTTCCGCCTGCCATTCCAGGATCGAACGGCCAGACGCATCGAGAACCTCCAATGCCCGCACGACGCGCTGGCTGTCGGTTGGCTTGAACATCATGGCGGCCGCCGAATCCTCGCGCAGCAGCAGGCTGTGCAGCTTGACGGCGCCCTGCTCCTTCAACTCATAGCGCCAACGGTCGCGGACCCGCTGCGGAATGTCGGGCATTTCCGAAATGCCCTCGGCCAGCGCGCGGAAGTAGAGCCCGGTGCCGCCGACGAAAATCACTGGCCGTTCGAAGAATGTGCCGTCGTCGATCAGCTTCATCACGTCGCGCAGCCAGGCGCCGGTGGAATAGGCGGTGGCCGGTTGGACATGGCCATAAAGATAATGCGGTGCGCGGGCGAGGTCGGCCGCCTCCGGCCGGGCGGTCAGCACGTCGAGCACCGAATAGCCCTGCATGGAATCGGTGTTGACGATCACGCCACCCCTGTGCTCCGCCAGATCGAGCGCAAGCGCCGACTTGCCGCTGGCGGTCGGCCCGGCTATCAGGATCGCGTTCTTCACGCGGCCCTTGCCCGCCTGCCCGCCGGAATGTTCCATGCCGCTCGTCGCCACGCTTGTTTCCCGTCCCACTGAGCGCGCTTTGTCGCTGTCGCTTGCGAATATGGCCTCACGGTCGGTCGGCGCAAGCGCTGTTGTCTGGCTGGCTGAAGCTATTGCCTGCGATCTCGTCCTGCCTGAGGCAGCCGACGCCGCCGTTACGAGTGCCGTCTTGCGCAAGGCACTCGCCGGCGAGGCGGTCGACGTGATCGTCCAAGAGGCAGAAACCCGCCGCAAGAAAATCCTGATCGCCGACATGGATTCGACCATGATCGACCAGGAATGCATCGACGAGCTGGCCGACGAGATCGGCGTCAAGGATCATGTCGCGGCCATCACCGCGCGATCCATGAATGGTGAGATCGCCTTCGAACCGGCTTTGCGCGAGCGGGTGGCGTTGCTCAAGGGCCTCGACGCCGCCGTGGTCGATCGCATCGTCGCCAATCGCCTGACGCTGGCCGCGGGCGGCCGTGTTCTGGTCCGGACCATGCGCGCCAACGGCGCCTGGACGGCACTCGTGTCTGGCGGGTTCGAGGTCTTCACGACGCGCATCGCCGCCATGCTCGGCTTCCAGGAGAACCGTGCCAATCGCCTGCTCGAGCAGGATGGCCGCTTCACCGGCCTTGTCGGCGAGCCGATCCTCGGCCGCGCCGCCAAGGCGGACGCGCTGATCGAAATTTCAGCGCGCCTCGGCCTGACGCCCGCCGACGCCATCGCCGTCGGCGACGGCGCCAATGATCTCGACATGATCCGCCTGGCCGGTACCGGTGTCGCGCTCCACGCCAAGCCGACGGTGGCGGCACAGGCCAAGGTCCGCATCAATCATGGCGACCTGACCGCGCTGCTTTATGTGCAAGGCTACAGGCAGGAGGAGTTTGTGCAATGAAACCAATGCGTACCGAGCGCCTGATCCTGCGCAACTGGGAAGATCGCGACCGCGACCTGTTCCACCGCATCAACTCCGACGAACAGGTGATGGAGTTCTTTCCGTTCCGCCGCGACCGCGCCCAGGCGGATGCCAAGATGGACGAGTTGCGAGGCGTGACCGACCGCGACGGCTATGGCTTTGCCGCCGCCGAGATCATCGCCACCGGTGAATGCATCGGCTTTGTCGGCATCACCGGAACCGAGCATATGCCGTTCCTGCCGGCCGGCACCGTCGAGATCGGCTGGCGGCTGGCGCCTGAATTCTGGGGCAAAGGCTATGTCACTGAAGCCTCGGAAGCCTGGCTGGCCCACGACTTCGAAACCCTCGGCCTTGGCGAGATCGTGTCTTTCGCGGTCTATGACAACCACCGCTCTACGCCGTCATGCAACGCCTCGCCATGACCGCCGATCCGTCCGCCGACTTCGACCACCCCGGCATTCCCGACAGCCATCCCGCGCTCAAGCGACATGTGTTCTACCGGCTGACTGCCAAGAATTGGCGAAAGAAATGTCGCTGATCAATGTCGATCAGGCGGAAGCTCATCGCCAGGTTGCGGAGGTCCGGCAGCAACCCGCTCAAGCAGCTTTCCAAAATCGTCAGCGGACGCATCGCCTGTCCGACGACGCAGGAACTCGGCCGCTGTTTCCATTGCCCCAACTTTCTGCGCCACGGCCGAAGCGATCCACTGATTGAGCGACACGCCATCGGCCTTTGCCAAGCGCATGGCCGCCTCCTTGACCGAAAGCGGGAGTTTCAACGGATAAGTCGCTTTGCTCATGTTCGAAATCCTTCCAGGAACTCAGCCGGGCTTACGACTTGGACATCGAAACGGCCTGCCCCAGCCACAAAATCCCGGCGATTGTGAGTCACCAACGCATCCGCCCGACCGTTGATCGCCGCTTCCAGCACCATCTCATCCTTCGGATCGCTCAATTGCGGACGCCAGAGAAAGTGCAGTTCGACCGGCTCGGCCAAGGCCGCAAAGCCGGCCAACAGTCCATCTAAATCCGTAGTGGACAACCCGTGAATCGCCATTTGCTCGGGTCGGGACAGAACGGTTTCGTATTCAAGAAACAGCGCTGTCGTCACCAATGGGCAAACCCGCCGGTCCGCAACCAGTTGCAAGATAGCGAACGATGCACCATTCCTGCTTCGCAAACCTGCCGTCAGAACGTTTGTGTCCAGTACGATCCGCTTCACAAGGCAAAATAGTACATCCCATAGGATGTTACAATATGCCTGCGGGCTGCTGACTTCAGTCCATCCGGATCGTCACGAACCTGAGCTCACCGGTCTTCGAGGCCAGCATCAAGAGTGCATTCTTGCGCCCCTGTTCCTTCAAGGCGCCGATGCGATCCATGACGTCCTTGGGGGTGGCGACCGATTCCTGTGCGATCTCGGTGATCACCTCGCCGGGCTGGATGCCGCGTTCGGCGGCTGCCGAGTCCTTGGTGACGTCGGTGATGACGACGCCCGAAACATCGGCCGCAATGCTGAACCTCTTGCGTGTCTCGTCGTTCAGTTCGCCGACCGTCATGCCGAGCACCGAAGCAGTGGAAACGGCTGGAGCCTTGTCACCCTTGTCCTGGTCGGTGTTGCTGCCCTCCTCGCCGCTGGCGAGTTTTTCGCCATCCTCGAGCCGGCCGAGCGTTACTTTCACGGTCTGCTCGACACCCTTGCGCACGATGAGCACATCGACCGCCTTGCCAACCGGGCTTTCGGCGACGACGCGCGGCAGATCGCGCATCTCATGGATGTCCTTGCCGTCGAACTTGATGACGACATCGCCCGCCTGGATGGTGCCATTGTCGACCGGGCCGCCCTTGATCACGCCGGCGACCAGCGCGCCCTTGGCGGTCGCCATGCCGAGGCTTTCGGCGATGTCGTCGGTCACCGGCTGGATGCGCACGCCCAGCCAGCCGCGCCGCGTCTCGCCGAACTGGCGCAACTGGTCGACGACGCCGGACGCGAGCTGCGAGGGGATGGAGAAGCCGATGCCGATCGAACCGCCGGAAGGCGAAATGATCGCCGTGTTGATGCCGATGACTTCGCCGGCGCTGTTGAACAGCGGTCCGCCGGAATTGCCACGGTTGATCGCGGCATCGGTCTGGATGAAGTCGTCATAGGGGCCGGAATTGATGTCGCGGTTGCGGGCAGAGACGATGCCGACCGTCACCGTGCCGCCGAGGCCGAACGGATTGCCGATCGCCATTACCCAGTCGCCGACGCGCATCTTGGTGGAATCGCCGAACTTCACCGCCGTCAGCTTGTGGCCTTTCGGATCGACCTTGAGCACGGCGACATCGGTCTTGGTGTCGGTGCCGACCAGCGTCGCCTTCAAGGTGACACCATCGGAGAAATTGACCTCGATGTCATCGGCATCGGCAATGACATGGTTGTTGGTGACGACGATGCCTTGCTCGGCATCGATGACGAAGCCGGAGCCCAGCGACTGCACCTTCTGCGAGCCGTTGTCCTTGTCGCCGCCGCGGTTCTTGAAGAAATCGTCGAAGAAATCCTGGAAGGGCGACCCCTCGGGCAATTGCGGCATCGGCACGGCGCCCGGGCCTTCGGTGCCCTTGACCGTCTGCGAGGTCGATATGTTGACCACCGCGCCGAGCAGGCCTTGCGCCAGATCGGCGACCGAAGCGGGTCCATCGGCGGCAAATGTCGGCGTCACGAAGGACGGGACAGCGACGGCGCTGACAAGAAGTGCCGCCGCGCCGGCGATGAATGTCCGCCGAGCCGCGCACAGAATTGTATTGGATGTCATCGAGAAGCCTCCCGGTATCCTTGAAAAGAAAAGCGCTTCGACGAAAACGCCGCGTCACGCCATGTTGGCAAAAAATACGGCACGTTTGCGGCTATGACTATCGGCAGAGGATAAATCATCGCCGCCGTCATGCGCCCCGCACCAGCCAGACGATGCCGACGCCGATCACGATCGCCGCCAGCCCGGCGATCCGCAGCGCGTTCTCGGGCAGCGACAGCACTTCGGTGGCAAGTTTCCTGGCCAGGCCGGGAAAACCGCCATAGACCAGACCCTCTATGACAAGGACCAGGCCCATGGCGGCAAGAAAATCCTGCACCGGCCGCTACTGGCCGGTGCTGGGCTGTGCCGCCGGCGCGGCGGGTGCCGTCGCCGGAGCGTTTGGCGCAGGCGAAGCCGGCTTTGCCGGCCCCTCGCTGCCGTCGGGATTGCGGAAGAAACGGAAGAACTCCGAGTTCGGCGACAGCACCATCGTCGTTCCGGTGTTGTCCAGCGCCGTGCCATAGGCATTCATCGACCGGTAGAAGTCGAAGAAGGCCGGATCGCGCTGATAGGCTCCCGCGAAGGTGGCGCTGCGCTGGGCTTCGCCCTCGCCGCGCAGGATTTCCGACTCTTTTTGCGCTTCGGCGACAATCTCGACCACTTCGCGATCGGCGCGGGCCGTGATGCGCTGCGCCGCTTCGTTGCCGCGTGCCCTCAGCCGCGCAGCTTCCGCCAGGCGTTCCGCCTTCATGCGGTCGAAGGTCTGCTGCGAGACTTCGGCCGTGAGATCGGTGCGGCGGATACGGACATCCTCGATCTGCAGGCCGAGCGAGGTGGCGTCGGGCCTGAGCTGGTCGCGGACTTCGCGCATCATCACGCCGCGCTCTTCGGAGAGTGCTGCCTCGAAATCACGCAGACCATAGACACGGCGCAAGGCAGCGTCGAGACGCGTCCTGAGCCGGGCCTCGGCCAATTCGATCTGACCGGACACGGCGGAGCGGAAGACCCGCGGATCCGAGATGCGGTAGGCGATGAAGGCATCGACCTCATAGAACTTGCCGCCCGAGACCTGGACGCGGATGTTGTCGAGGTCGAAGCGCAGCACCCGGTTCTCGATCAGCTGCACCGTATCGGCGTCGAAGAACGAGAACGGCGCCTTGAAGTAGATGCCGGGTTCGCTCTTGACGTCGACGATCTCGCCGAACCTGAGCACCAGCGCCTGCTGACGCGCATTGACCACGAAGACCGACGAATAGAGCAGGAACAGGATAACCGCTGCTGCGACGACGATGATGGGAAGACGGTTGGCCATCACTGGTTACCTCCCGTAACGCCACTGGGCGCAGCGGGTGCCGGCGCTTTCGGCTGCAATGCCGGCAGCGGCAGATAGGGAACGACCCCTTGCCCGTTGCCCTGCTCGACGATGACCTTGCTCGAATCCTTCAGAACCTTCTCCATGGTTTCCAGGTAGAGGCGCTTGCGCGTTACATCGGGCGCCTTGGCATATTCGTCATAGACCGAGATGAAGCGCTGCGCCTCACCCTCGGCTTCCTGCACGACCCGGTTCTTGTAGGCGGCCGCGTCTTCGCGGATCTGTGCGGCCTCGCCGCGCGCCTGCCCGAGCTTCTGGTTGGAGTACTGGTTGGCCTGCTCGACGAACTTGTCCTCGTCCTGCTCGGCGCGCTGCACTTCGTCGAACGCATCGGCCACTTCACGTGGCGGTGCCGCATCCTCGATCGAGACGGCGTTGACGTTGAGACCGGCCTTGTAGCCGTCCAGCGTCGTCTGGATGATTTCACGCACCGAGGCGGCAATGCCCTGGCGGTCGTCGCGGAAGATGTCCTGCGCCGGCCGGCGGCCGACGGCTTCACGCATGGCGCTTTCGGCAACCTGCCGCAGCATGCCGTCGGGATCGGACACATCGAAGAGATACGCGCTCGGGTCGGAGACCTGATAGGCGACCGAGAACTGGACGTTGACGATGTTCTGGTCGCCGGTAAGCATCAGCCCGGACGTGTTGCCACTCGTCGCGCCGCCGCCGCCGATATCGACGAGCTGCTCGGAAATCTTGGCCGTCTCGACGGTTTCGAGCGGCCACCAATGGAAATGCAGGCCAGGCTGCGACAGTTCGGTCTTCGGCTTGCCGAAGCGCAATTCGACCGCGACCTCGTCGGGCTGCACGGTATAAACCGCCTTGAACGCCCACAGCACCACAAGTGCAGCCGCGATCAGGGCGAAGATAGCCGGGCTTGCGCCGCCGCCACCCGGCAGAGCGCGCCGCAGCCGGTCCTGGCCGCGGCGGATGATGTCTTCGAGATCGGGAGGCGAGCCCTGTGGGCCGCTGGGTCCCTTTGGACCCTGCCCCCAGGGTCCCTGATTGTTGCCGCCGCCACCCCATGGGCCGCCGCCACCGCCGCTTTTGTCGTTCCAGGGCATGAATGTCCTTTCGCTTGGAATTCCCTCAAGCGCCGGTATTACGGCGCAAAATCCAGTATTGTTCTTCTATAGGGACGCCACGAGGCGCTTTCAACGCGATGCGCTGCCGACTTCGTCCGATTTGTCCGGTCGCGACCCTTTGTCTTCCTTCAATGCCCCCTTCAATGCCCCTTTTTTCAGTCAATGTCTCTCTCGACGCCGCTCGTAAACCGAATAGCGCGTCGGGTGGCTGTCCTTTTCCCCGGCCGGGACGTCGTGCGAGCTGACAATACGCCAGGAATCAGGATCGATCGGCGGGAAATGTGCGTCGCCGTCGACCGCTGCCAGCACATGGGTGACATACAGCCGATCGGCCAGAAGCATGGCCTGGGCATAGATTTCGCCGCCACCGATGACGCACACCTCGTCCACATCGGCCATGCGGCGCCCGCGCACCGTCGCCAGTTGGACCGCGGCTTCGAGCGAATGTGCCACCTCTACGCCCTCGGCGCGCCAGGTCTTGTCGCGGGTGACGACGATGTTCAACCTGCCCGGTAGCGGCCGGCCGATGCCCTCATAGGTCTTGCGGCCCATGATGATGGGCTTGCCCATCGTATCGGCCTTAAAGCGCTTGAGATCGGTGGAGAGCCGCCACGGGAGCCCGCCGTCCCGCCCGATCACGCCGTTCTCGGCGATGGCAACGTAAATTGCGACATGCATCAATTGTCGTCCGTTGGCTCGAGGATCAGGATGTCGATGTCGCGCTCGGGGTAGAAATTATCCGCCGTCATCTCGAATGTCGTCGGTCCGGTCTTTTTGACATTGTCGCCGCAGAACGAGACCAGGGCTTTCGGATTGCCCTTGTCGATCGTCAGCTTGAACTTTCCGATTGTGCCGGTGGCCCAGTTGCCGCCGGTGGTCAGGATATAGGCGATGCGGTTCTCGACATATTTGGGGTAGCCGTCAGGGTCGTTCTTCGCCGCCTTGCGCACCGCACTCTCGAATGTGTCGTCCATGCAATAGCGGGCCTTGTAGGCCGCATACTGACCCTGGAATTTGCCGTCGTAGAAGAAGCTGACTGAAGACGTGCCGCCGACGCTCGGCTTGTAATGGTGGGAAACATGGACGTCCTTGTTGGCCGGAAAGGTCGAGCGCCACCAGTAGGTCGAACGCAATTGCCAGAACGGCGTGTAGACCTTGGTCGTCTCGGTGCCGTCGCTGCCGGTGTCCTCGATGATGATGCCGCGGTCGACCCAGTCATCGACAACCGCTTGCGGCAACTTGGCCAAGGCCGCCTTCGCCGCATCGCCGAATGGATAGAACGGCACGTTTTGCGCCTTCAGCTCTGCGCTGATGTCGATGCCTAGCGCCAACACCTTCTGCTCGAGCTGCGGCTTGACGGCGGCACCGTCGATCGTCACCTCGAAGCCGAGGAAATTGTCGCTCTGGTTTTCGGGAATCGCCGGGATTTCTTCGGGATTGCCCGATATTTCGGGCATCGGGAAGGCGACGATGGCCTCGACATCGCGATCGGTGTTGTTGTGGAAGACATAGTCGACCGTGACCTTTTCAGGCGAGATGAAAAGGTCCTCGCTTTGCATCGCCACGGCATCGCTGCGCGACAGGATCAGGCCGCCAGTGCCAAGTTCGGCAACCGAATCATTGGCAAATACGGGCGCAGCCGACAGGGCCAGCACGGCGGTCAGAACATATCGCAACATGGAAGCCCCCTCGGCTAGAATGCTTGCAGGACCCTAGCCGTTTCAATGTGGCGTTTCAAAGCCCTTCCGCATCCGCTAGCGCACCAAAAAGGGTCTGGAGCAAGCAGTCTGGACACCCAGCGCGATCTGGACACGCGCCAGCGCGGTCTGGACACGCGCCAGCGCGGTCTGGACACGCGCCAGCGCGGTCTGGACACGCGCCAGCGCGGTCTGGACACGCGCCAGCGCGGT
>NZ_JAMYRE010000040.1:0-36109 GCF_040321265.1 Mesorhizobium sp. M0491 | reverse complement strand
AAGCTTTCGCTCAACGGTTGCAACAGGCGGGAAAGCCAAAAATGCTCATCCGCATCGCACTCGCCAGAAAACTCCTGGTCATCCTCAATGCAAAAGCACGCGATGCGCGCAACGAGTTCGTAATTGCAACTTGACACCCCAGATAGTCGCTCTCCCCCGATCGACGGGGTAGAGGAAAGGCGCGAGCCTATTGAGCCAGCGCTCCTTACGCTGGGCTCCCTTCCTCTCCCTCCGGAGGGGGGAGAGGTGGCGCTGCGAAGCAGCGACGGAGTGGGGGAAGCCGGTCCTTAAGCGCGAAGCCGCTGATAGGTGAGCGCCACCGTGCTGGCCCGATACCGGGAAGTGGTAGGCATGTGAATCGCTCCAGACGGCCAGCCTCCCGAATTCTCGAACGATCTCAGGGCTCCAGTTCGACATCCCAGTACAGATAATCCATCCAGCTCTCATGCAGATGGTTGGGCGGGAACAGGCGGCCATTGTTGTGCAGATCGTGCACCGTCGGCTGGAAAGGCTTCTGCAGCGGCCACATCTTGGCATGCGCCGGCATCATGCCGCCCTTCCTGAGGTTGCAGGGCGAGCAGGCGGCAACGACATTCTCCCATGTCGTCGCGCCGCCACGGTGGCGGGGAATGACGTGATCGAAGGTCAAGTCCTCCGGCGTGCCGCAATACTGGCACTGGAAACGGTCGCGCAGGAAGACGTTGAAGCGGGTGAAGGCCGGGTGCCTGGAGGGCTTCACATAGGCCTTCAGGCTGACCACGCTCGGCAGCTTCATCGAGAAGGTCGGCGAGGAGACGGCGTGCTCGTATTCGGCGACGATGTTCACCCGGTCGAGGAACACCGCCTTGATGGCATCCTGCCACGACCAGAGCGACAAGGGGTAATAGCTGAGCGGACGGTAATCCGCATTCAGCACCAGTGCTGGAAGCCCATCCGGAGATACGGCAACCGTCACGTGTTCACCTCCTTGGTTCTAGACCCGAACGGCGCGGATACTGTAAGCCCGACATGACAGGGATGTGAAGCGGATTGTCGCGTGGCCTAAGCGCCAAAAATGCGTGATTTTTATGATTTTTTGCGGATTCAGGCCGGCGGCGCGGCGTCTCGCCCTCTGGTTTCACGATAATAGGACCAGAAAAGCCGCGATGCGACACCTCGCCACGGGCTCCATGATTCGGCCAATGCGATCAGGGTTTTCTCCGGCGGACGCGGCTCGATGCCGAGCGCGTGGCCGACCGCGCTCTGCAGCGCGACGTCGCGCGCGGGGAAGATGTCGGGATGCCCAGCGGCGAATAAGAGATACACTTCCGCCGTCCACGGGCCGATGCCGGACACCGCCGTCATCGTCGTGATCGCCTCCTGGGCATCGAGCGAACAGAGGTGATGAAGGTCGAGGCCGTCGGCCACCGCCTGGGCAATTGCGATCAGGCCGCGCTGCTTGGGCCGCGACAGGCCGGCCTCGCGAAACATGTCC
This sequence comes from Mesorhizobium sp. M0491, assembly GCF_040321265.1. Taxonomy (NCBI): domain Bacteria; kingdom Pseudomonadati; phylum Pseudomonadota; class Alphaproteobacteria; order Hyphomicrobiales; family Phyllobacteriaceae; genus Mesorhizobium; species Mesorhizobium sp. M0491. Next base: position 34,635 of record NZ_JAMYRE010000040.1, on the reverse strand, counting down.
TCGCCGGCGGCCAGGATCGCTTGCGGCGTCAGCGGATCGACGAGTTTGGTCAGCCGGCCGAAGATCGCATCGGCACTGGCGCGGGACACTTGCTGCGAGACGACGATCGACGCCAGGCTTCGAAACCCGGGCTCGGACAGCCGCAGCGGCACCTCGCCGGCCATGCCGCGCACCTTTTCCAGGCGCGGGTCGATCACGCAAAGCGCATCGAGCCCCCGGGCAATGTCGTCTGATGTCACGATACGGCGCATGCTTTCTTGTTCCTCGACCGTCGACAGGGTAGCAATTGGCGAAGCGCCGCAAAACATGATTGCCGCCTGAGAGATGACACTCCTGACATTCCGCTTCGCGCCCAGCCCCAACGGCGACCTGCATCTCGGCCACGCCTATTCGGCGCTGCTCAACCAGAAGCTGGCGGCACAGGCGCACGGCCGCCTGCTGCTGCGCATCGAGGATATCGACACGACGCGCTGCACGCCGCTATTCGAGGCAGGCGTGCTTGCCGACCTGAAATGGCTGGGGCTTGGCTGGGAAGAGCCGGTGCGCCGCCAGTCCGAGCATTTCGCCGAATACCAGGCGGTGCTCGAGCGGTTGATCGCGGACGAACTCGTCTACCCCGCCTTCATGAGCCGTGGCGAGATCCGCGCCTTCATCACCGACAGCGAAAAGCGTGGGCGCGACTGGCCGCGCGATCCCGATGGCGTGCCGCTCTACCCCGCCACCGACAAGGCGCTGCCGCTGAAGGAACGCCAGCGGCGGATCGCCGAGAATGCACCCTTCGCCTGGCGGCTGGATGTCGATGCCGCCATGGCGCGTGTCGGCAAGGACCTTTCATGGACGGAGTATTCTGACGAGACGCTTTCCGCGACGCGCTCCGTCGAAGCCCGCCCGCGGGACTGGGGCGACGTGATCTTGGCGCGCCGAGACATTCCGACCAGTTACCACCTCGCCGTCGTCATGGACGATGCGCTGCAAGACGTCAGCCACGTCGTGCGCGGCCAGGATCTGTTTTCCGCCACTGGCGTGCAGCGCCTGCTGCAGCAACTCCTCGGACTGCCGCAACCGGCCTATTTCCATCATCGTCTCATCCTGGGGCCAGACGGACGAAAGCTGTCCAAAAGCCTCGGCGACACCAGCCTTGCCGCCTTGCGCCATGCCGGCGCATCACCTGACGGCATCCGGCGGATAGTCGGGCTTTGAGCCGGCGCGGCCAAGGTAACGCATGTCGAACTTGACGCCCGTTGAATTCCGGTGATGCATGGATCAACGGTTTCGTTTTGCGCGCCGGGTTGAAGCGCAGTAGAGCAGCGCCACGGTCAACTCCCTCCAGCGCGGCGGTCTCCGGAACATGCACAGCATCAAGCGGTTCATCCCCGCCACCTTCGTCGTCCTGTGGGCGACCGGCTTTATCGGCGCGCGCTACGCCATGCCGTGGGCGGAACCGTTCACATTCCTCGCCGCGCGTTTCGTCATCGCCGCCATCCTGCTGGCAGTTTTGATGCTTGTGCTGGGTTCAAAAAGAGCCACGCGCAAGGAGGCATTGCATGCCACCGGCGCCGGCATCCTGATGCATGGCGTCTATCTCGGCGCCGTGTTCTGGGCCATCCACAGGGGCATGCCGGCCGGGTTTTCGGCCTTGATCGTCGGCCTGCAGCCGCTGATCACGGCCGTGCTTGCCGGCAAGTTTCTCGGCGAGGCGATCCTGCCGCGCCACTGGCTTGGCCTTGGCATCGGCCTCATCGGCATCGTCATCGTGCTGTGGCCGAAGCTCGGCGCGCTGGGCGGCGGCGTAACAGTTGCGACATTGACCGCCTCGCTGGTCTCGGTGCTCGGCATGAGCGCCGGCACCATCTGGCAAAAGCGCTTCGCTTCCGGCGGCGACCTCGTCGCGGCGACCATGTGGCAATATATCGGCGGCGGTTCGCTGATGCTCCTCGCCTCACTCGCCTTCGAGACGCACACGGTCGTCATCAACGGCGAACTGATCTTCGCCATGGCCTGGCTGGTGCTGGTGCTGTCGCTCGGCGCCATCTTCCTGCTGATGGTGATGATCCGCGACGGCGAGATGTCGAAAGTTGCCTCGCTGTTCTACCTGGTGCCCGCGGTGACGGCGATCATCGCCTGGGCCCTGTTCGACGAACAGCTCAATGCGCTGCAGATCGCCGGCATGGCGATCACGACCTTCGGCGTCGGCCTGGCAACGGCTCGGCAGGCCAAGGGAAGAACTGTGGAATTGAGGAATTGAGGAATTGAGGAATTGAGGAATTGAGGCATTGAGGCATTGAGGAATTGAGGAATTGAGGCATTGAGGCATTGAGGCATTGAGGCATTGAGGCAGATATGGGGGCCATCTGGCGCTGGGTGCTACGTCAATTCTTCAATTCTTCAATTCTCCCATTCCTCAATTCTCCCATTCCAGTTCCCCAATTCGACCTGTCATCCCACCCGCGCACGCGCCTCCAGATAGCGACTGATCGCGGCGTTGAGCTCGCCGCCGAGGATGAAGATCGCCGAGACCATGTAGAGGAAGACCACGGCGATCATGATCGAGGCCAGGCCGGCATAGGTCGTCACGTAGGACGAGAAGTGGTCGAGATAGGTGGCGAAGATGGTCGAGCCGATAAGCCATGCCGCCAGCGTGAAGACGATGCCCGGCACCAGCGAGACGAAGCGGCGCTTGCCCGCCGGCAGCCAGAAATGCACGGCAAACAATCCGCCGACGATGACCGCCGAAGCGATGACGTAACGCCACAGGGTGATGGTGCCCATATAGGGCTTGATCCAGTCGATATGGGCTTCGGCGAGCCGCGCCAGCAGCGGCGCGAACACCAGGAGCACGCTGATCGCCAGGAAACCGGCCGTGGCGATGAGAACGAAGATGATGCTCTGCACCCGGCGGTAGATGATGCCGCGCGTTTCCGAAACGCGGTAGGCGCGGTTGAGCGACGTGCGCAGCGCCTCGATGCCGTTCGACGCAAAATAGGCAGCAAGCACCACACCATAGGTCAAAAGGTCGGTGCGCCGGACGGTCAGCACATTGAGCACTTCGCGCGCGATCGGCTTGGCGATCTGTTCGGGCCAGGTGTCGAAGACCAGATGCACGGCCGTGTCGGAGAACGCCTGCGCGCCCAGGAAGCTCGCCAGCGTCGTCGCGAAGATCAGGAACGGGAACAGCGCCATCAGCGATGTGATCGCCAGATGGCTGGCCATGGCCCAGCCGTCATCGGTGTTGAAATGGCCAAGCGCGTCGTAGAGAACCCGCTTGAGGGCTACGATCTTCCGCAACAAGAACCGCGCCCTCCAATTGTCTCCACGCCGGGAATATGGGAAGGGATTGCGGCAAATGGCAACCCTTGGCGAAACCACGAACAGTCCGGCGCAGAAGGTGCGCTCGATTATCATCACCGGTGCGTCTTCGGGAATAGGCGCGTACTGCGCCCGCGCGTTGAAGGCGGAAGGCTGGCGGGTGTTCGCAACGGCGCGCAAGCCGCAGGACATCGCCGCGCTCGAAGCCGACGGCATCGAGGCCTTCTATCTCGATTATTGCGAGCCGGACTCCATCGCCGCGCTGGTGACGGCGGTGCTCGACCGCACCGGCGGCCGGCTCGACGCCCTGTTCAACAACGGCGCCTATGCGCAGCCGGGCGCCGTCGAGGATCTGCCCGTTGCGGCGCTCAAGCAGCAGTTCGAGGCGAATTTCTTCGGCTGGCATGATTTGACCCGCCGACTGGTGCCGGTGATGCGCCGCCAGGGTCAGGGCCGCATCGTCCACTGCTCGTCGATCCTTGGCCTGGTGCCGGTGCGCTTCCGCGGCGCCTATTCCGCGTCGAAGCATGCACTGGAGGCCTTGATGCTCTGCCAGCGCCAGGAACTGGCCGGCAGCGGCGTCCACGTTTCGCTGATCGAGCCGGGGCCGGTGAAGTCGAAGATCGCCAGCAATGGCCTCATTTGGTTTCTCAGCAGCATCGACCACGAAAATTCCGTGCACCGCGTGGACTATGCGGCGCAACTCGAGCGGTTGCGGGCCGGCGGCAGCCAATCGGCCTTGAAGCCAGGGCCGGAAGTCGTTCATGCGGCGCTGCGCCATGCACTTCTGTCGCGGCGCCCGCGCCCGCACTATGTGGTAACAGTGCCGGCCAGGATCGGTGCGGTGCTCAAACGCATCCTGCCGGCATCGATGCTCTACCGCCTGATGGCCAAACGCGCCTGAACGCCAAACAACTGGAACGCAACAATGGCAACCGTCTTCAACATTCTCGCCATTCTGGTCATGGTCGCCGTTGCGGTCGTGCTTGTTCGTGGCCTCATCAACATGATGCGCGGCGGTTCCGGCGTCACCTCGAACAAGCTGATGCAGGCACGCGTCATGCTGCAGGCCGTGGCGCTGGTGCTGATCCTGCTTGCGGTGTATTTCACCCGCAAGTGAGGATATCGGCAGCCGGGGAGGCGAAATGGTCAAGCTCAACAAGATCTACACCCGCACCGGCGATGATGGCACCACGGGTCTCGGCACCGGCGAAAGGCGGCTGAAATCCGACCTGCGGGTAGACGCTTACGGCACCGTCGACGAGGCCAATGCCTGCATCGGCATCGCCCGGGTCCACACGGCCGCGACCCATCCCGCGATCGATGCCATGCTTTCCCGCATCCAGAACGATCTGTTCGATCTCGGCGCCGATCTCGCCGTGCCCGACGACGGCAAGCCACTCGGCTACGAGCCGCTTCGCATCGTCGCCGTGCAGACCGACCGGGTCGAGAAGGACATCGACCTTCTCAACAAGGAGCTTCAGCCGCTCAAATCCTTCGTGCTCAATGGCGGCACGCCGGCAGCGGCGGCACTTCACCTTGCCCGCACCGTGGCGCGGCGGGCCGAAAGGCTGATCGTGGCCCTTGCCCAGGACCCGAACGAGCACGTCAACCGCGACGGACTGAAATACATCAACCGCGTCTCGGATTTCCTGTTTGTCGCCGCCCGGGCGGTCAATGACAACGGAAACGCCGACGTGCTATGGGTTCCCGGCAAGAACCGCTGATTGTCGAAAGCGGAAGAGGGCCTGGGGCAATGTTCATCCCGCTTTACGACACCAACAGGCTGCGGCACATCCGCCTGCAATATGTGACCATCGGGCTGATCGTGGTCAATGCCCTGGTCTACCTTGCCACCGCGCTCGGCGGCGAGAGTTTCTCCAATGCCGCCGTGCTTGGTCTCGGCTTCATCCCGTCGGTCGTCCATGACACCGCCGAGCTCGATCCCCGTTTCATCGTCATCCCCGAAAGCCTGAGCTACCTCACCTATTCGTTCCTCCATGCAGACATCTTCCATCTCGGCGGCAACATGCTGTTCCTGTGGGTGTTCGGCGACAATGTCGAGGATGCGCTCGGCCACATCCGCTACCTCATCTTCTATCTGTTGTGCGCGATCGCCGGAGCCGCCTTCCAAGGGCTCGTCTCCTGGGATTCACAGGCGCCGCTGATCGGTGCCTCCGGCGCCATTGCCGGGGTGGTCGTCGCCTATCTGATCCTTTATCCCAGGGTGAAGGTCTGGGTGCTGGCCTTCGCCCGCATCCCGCTGCGGATTCCAGCCTTCATCCCGCTCATCTTGTGGGTGCTGTTCCAGGTGGTGATGTTTGCCGCCGGCGGCGACGACCAGATTTCGTGGGCCTGCCATATCGGCGGCATCATTGCCGGAGCCGTTCTTGTGCTCGTCCTGCGCAGCCGTGGCGTGCCGCTGTTTGCCGGCGCTGACGACGATGCCGCGGTCGCCGCTTCCAACCAGCCGCAGGCCACTGCCGAGCCGTTGGCGCCTGAGCCACCCGCCGCGACGCCGCGCTGGGGGCGAGGAAACGCTTCCAGTTCGGACTGAACCGATTTGAGTGGCTTGCGGCGTATTGACGTGCAGGGTTGCCGCAACTACGGAAACGTCACCGCCGCAACCTAAGGCGGGCAAAGACCAGAATTTCCATCCGGCCAGAATTCCATCCGGCCAAAATTCAGTCAGGAATGTCGGCTTTCGACAACTCGGAAAGGGCGCAGGCTGTTATAGCGCGCCCAACTAGCGTGAAGAGGTGACAGGCAAATGAAGATCCTTGTACCCGTGAAGCGGGTTGTGGATGCGAACGTCAAGGTTCGCGTGAAGGCTGATGGTTCGGCGGTGGAACTCGCCAACGTCAAGATGGCGATGAACCCGTTTGACGAAATCGCGGTGGAAGAAGCAATCCGGCTGAAGGAAGCTGGCAAGGCGGAAGAAATCATCGTCGTCTCGATCGGCCCGCAGCAGGCGCAGGAAACCCTGCGTACCGCGCTCGCCATGGGCGCCGACCGCGCCATCCTGGTCAAGACCGATGAACAGACCGAGCCGCTCGGCGTCGCCAAGGTGCTGAAGGGCGTCGTCGACGCCGAGCAGCCCGGCCTCGTCATTCTCGGCAAGCAGGCTATCGACGACGACTCGAACCAGACCGGCCAGATGCTGGCGGCACTGCTGGGCTGGGCGCAGGGCACCTTCGCCTCCAAGATCGTGCTCGACGGCGACAACGCCAAGGTGACGCGCGAGGTCGACGGCGGCCTGCAGACCGTGGAACTGAAGATGCCGGTGATCGTCACCGCCGACCTTCGCCTCAACCAGCCGCGCTATGCCTCGTTGCCCAACATCATGAAGGCCAAGAAGAAGCAGCTCGACGAGAAGACCCCGGCCGACTACGGCGCCGACGTCAAGCCGCGGCTGAAGGTCATCAAGACCGAGGAGCCGAGTGGCCGCAAGGCAGGCGTCAAGGTCAAGAGCGTCGCCGAACTGATCGACAAGCTCAAGAACGAAGCCGGCGTGCTGTAAGCGATCGGGAAAGGAACAAGAAAAATGGCTATTCTCCTCATCGCAGAACACGACAACGCAACGCTTTCCGACCAGACCGCCAAGGCGCTGTCGGCCGCCCTGCAGATCGGCTCGGACGTGCATGTGCTGGTTGCCGGCAAGGGCGCCAAGCCGGCAGCGGACGCTGCCGCCAAGCTCAAGGGCGTGAGCAAGGTGCTGCTGGCCGAAGCCGACGAACTCGCCGAGCGCCTCGCCGAGCCGACGGCAGCACTGGTTGTGTCGCTGGCGGGCGCTTACGACACCATCATCGCGCCGGCGACCTCGTCGGGCAAGAATGTCGCGCCGCGCGTGGCTGCGCTCCTCGATGTCGCGCAGGTGTCCGAGATCATCGAAGTCGTATCGGCCGACACCTTCAAGCGCCCGATCTATGCCGGCAACGCTATCCAGACGGTGCAGTCGAGCGACGCCAAGAAGGTGATCACGGTTCGCACAGCCTCGTTCCAGGCAGCCCCCGAGGGCGGCTCGGCGGCGGTCGAGACCGTCAAGGCCGCGGCCAATCCCGGCCTCTCCACCTTCGTCGAGAACAAGCTTTCCGAGACCGACCGTCCGGAGCTGACCTCGGCCAAGATCATCATCTCGGGTGGTCGTGCGCTGGGTTCGGCGGAGAAGTTCCAGGAGGTCATCCTGCCGGTCGCCGACAAGCTCGGTGCAGCCGTCGGCGCCTCCCGCGCCGCGGTCGATGCCGGCTATGCGCCGAACGACTGGCAGGTCGGCCAGACCGGCAAGGTGGTTGCCCCCGATCTTTACATCGCGGTCGGCATCTCCGGCGCCATCCAGCATCTCGCCGGCATGAAGGATTCGAAGGTCATCGTCGCCATCAACAAGGACGAGGAGGCGCCGATTTTCCAGGTTGCCGACTACGGCCTCGTCGGCGATCTCTTCGTCATTCTGCCGGAGCTGCAAAAGGCGCTTTGACGCTTTCTGCCAAAGGTATTAAATGGTGAGGGTGGGGTAGACGAAGTCGCCCCGCCCTTTTAGTTTGCACCGCACAAAAAGCAGGCCGCAAAGGCGAAAAGCAATCCAGCAAAAGTGCGCAGCGGTTTTCCCGGGAAAAGCGCGTAGCGCTTTCCCTAGGGAATTGCGGTAAAATAAAAAGGTGGAGCGCTTTCGCAGTTCAAGCGGAAGGGCTCAGGACGGGATCGGTGTAATGAGCAAGATCGAGACGATCGGCATCATCGGCGCGGGCCAGATGGGCGGCGGCATCGCCCATGTCTCCGCGCTTTCGGGCTACAAGGTGCTGATCTATGATATTTCGCCCGACCGCATCGAGAAAGGCATCGCCACAATCAGCGGCAACATGGCCCGCCAGGTGGGGTCCGGCAAGCTCGACGAGAAGGTGCGCAACGACGCGATGGGCCGCATTTCGGCCGCGCCCGCGATGGCCGATCTTGCCGGCGCGGATCTGGTGATCGAAGCGGCGACCGAGGACGAGACGGTCAAGCGCAAGATCTACGCCCAGCTCTGTCCGCAGCTCAATCCCGAAGCCATCCTGGCGACCAACACCTCGTCGATCTCGATCACGCGGCTTGCCGCGCAGACCGACCGGCCGGAGCGGTTCATCGGCATACATTTCATGAACCCGGTGCCGCTGATGAAGCTGGTCGAACTGGTGCGCGGCATCGCCACCGAGGACCAGACCTTCGAGGCGGCAAAGACCTATGTGAAGCAACTCGACAAGACGATTACGGTCTCGGAGGATTTTCCGGCCTTCATCGTCAACCGCATCCTGCTGCCGATGATCAACGAGGCGATCTACACCCTCTATGAGGGTGTCGGCTCGGTCGACGCCATCGACACCGCCATGCGGCTCGGCGCCAACCATCCGATGGGGCCGCTGCAGCTGGCCGATTTCATCGGGCTCGATACCTGCCTGTCGATCATGCAGGTGCTGCATGACGGCCTGTCGGACTCGAAGTACCGTCCTTGCCCGCTGCTGGTGAAATATGTCGAGGCCGGCTGGCTCGGCCGCAAAACCGGGCGCGGTTTTTACGATTATCGCGGCGAGCATCCCGTTCCGACGCGCTGAGCGCATCGTCGGCGCAAATCAGGGGCAAGCCTTTCGGCGGTGACAGGCTCGATCAGGAGGCCGCGGCCAGCGGCTCTGTCCGGCCATCCACGATCCGTGCGTCGGGCGCCACGGAGACACAGCCACGGCCGGCCGCCTTGGCCGCATAGCAGGCCGCATCGGCTCTCGCGATGATCTCGTCGACCTCGCCGCAATTGGCATTGATCGCAGCCAATCCGATGCTGGCGCCGATCACGTGAGGACGGCCGTCCCAGGTGAAATCCAGGCCGCCGATCGCATCGATGATGGAGCGCGCCGCGATCTTGGCGCCGGCTGCTGAACCCGATTTCAGAATGACCGCGAATTCGTCGCCGCCGAGGCGAGCGACGATATCGTCTGGACCAAGCACGCCGCGAATCGCCACGGCAACCCGCTTCAGCAGCGCGTCTCCCGCCGCGTGGCCGCCCGTGTCGTTGACCAGTTTGAAGTGGTCGAGATCGATGAACATGAACTGATGTCCGCTGGCTCCGGCCGACTTTGTCGTGTCGCCGGTCGACTTTGTCGTGTCGGCGGTGCCGTCCTTGCGCGCCTGGCCGACTAGGCCCTCCATGGCGCGGATGAAGCTCGAGCGATTGGCAAGGCCGGTCAGCGCATCGTGTGCCGCGGCGTGCGCCAGTTGGCGCTGCAGCGCGCGCGCATCGGTAAAGTCCTGGAAGACGATGACCAGCCCGCAGAATTCGTTCCGTTCGTTGATGATCGGCGACACGACCTGACGGATGCTGCAGCGCGTGTCGTCGCGCCGGATAAGGACGGCGCGGCTGTTCTGGTCGGCCGGCGCCTGAACGCCAACCACGGGCCGGGTCACGCCAATCCTGTGCCCCGTCTCCTCGTCGACCGCCCAGTAGACATGGCCAAGCACCTTGCCGAGGGCCTCGCCGCCGGCAATCCCGGTCAGCTTTTCGGCGACCGGGTTCATGAAGGTGATGCGGTTTGCGGCATCGGTGCAGATGACGGCATCGCCGATCGATTGCAGCGTCACCCTCAGCCGCTCCTTTTCATCGGCAAGCATTGCCGCCGACACAGTGAGGCGCTCTTCGGCCTCCTTGCGACGGGTGATGTCGGTCAGGCTGCCAATGGCCCTGATCAGCCGTCCATCCTCGTCGCGTTCGATAGCCTTGCCGCGGTCGAGTATCCACATCCAGTGGCCATCCTTGTGGCGCATCCTGAATTCGGCCTCAAAGAACGGTGTCTTGCCCTCGAGATGAGCGCGATCCGCTTCGGCGACAGTCTCGCGATCGTCGGGATGAATCATCGTCAGCCAGCTGTCGGTGTCGCCATCGAGCTCGCCATCCGCATAGCCCAGCATCTTGACCCAGGTCGAGGAATAGGTCGTGCCGCCCTTGCGCATGTCGAGGTCCCAGACGCCTTGGCCGGCACCAGCCAGAGCAAAATTCCAACGCGTTTCCGCTTCGGCAATGCGCGCCTCGGCCTGCTTGCGCGCGTCGATGTTCTCGATTGGCGAGACGAGATAGAGCGGACGGCCGCTGTTTTCATCGCGAATGACCGAGCCGGCAAGATGGGCCCAGACGGGCGTTCCGTCCTTCCTGAGATAACGCTTCTCGAAGTGGAAGGAATTGACCGTGCCCGCCTTCAGATCGTCCATCGTCTCCCGCCCGATCTGCAGATCGTCGGGATGCGTGATCTGGAAGAAGTCAGCGCCTCGATCTCTTCGCTTGTGTAGCCAAGCATGGCGGCGAAGGCCGGATTGGTCTGGCGGATGCGACCGTCGAGACCGACAACCACGATGCCGATCGCCGAATCCTCCATGGCGCGGCGGAAGCGCAGTTCGCTCTCGGCGATCTGTTGGCGATCCCTGCTGATCCTGCGGGCGGACAGAGCAGCGAGGAACAGCGCGCCCGCCGCCACCGCCACCGCGATCCGCAGGCAGAGCTTCAGCGCTTCGGTGCCGAGGTCCAGGCGCGAAAGCAGGATCGAGGTCGCCAGCACGCCCAGGCCGGCGACGAGCAACGCCAACCCTGCATGCCCAAGAGATTCTCGGCTGGTCAATCCTCGCCACATCACGATACGTGCCACCCCCGTGCGCAAACGCATGTTCTCGCATCAACCTTGGCGGATCGTTTTTAAGGAAAGGTTGCGTCCGGCATGCCGGCGTGGTCGCCAACCGGCAAACAATTGCCGGCATGATTAAGGATCGGTGCACGGGTCCGCGATCGTTACGAAACGCTACCAGCGTATGAAAAACCGTCCGCCGAGCGCACCGAGCAATGCGAGCGCTGCGATCGCTATCGTGTACCAGGGGGCGACGAAAAGCGGCGAGTCGTCGAAGCAGTGCGCGGCATAGAAGGTTGCCGCCAGCCCGCCGGCGAGCAGGCCCGCCACCGCACCGGCAAGCACCGGCCGTGTCGGCGCGCCATAGCGCAGCATCCACAGGAAGACGGCAAGCGGGCCAATACCGATCAGCGGGATGAAGCCCATGCAGAGCATCATGTTGTTGCCGACCATCCGTGTACCCCACAGCGCCTCCGGCACCATAAAAAGCTCCAGAAGCACCGCCACGGCTACCAGCACTGGCGCCGCGGCCATCCAGGCCATTGCCCGGCCCGTCGAGGCGCCCGGCGTCGACAAGGCACGGATCAGGGCGAAGGCGCTGACGGCAAGCACGATGGTGAAGACGAATTTGGAGAGGAAGCGCATCGTGTGCGCGGCCGCCATGAAGTCTGGGCGCGGGCCGATGGTCAGCAGGAAAACGATGGCCGCGATCACCGCCCCCGCACCGGCGGCCAGCCACCAGGCCGATCGCAGCGGCATCGCCTTGCTGCTTGCATCGGCGTCCAGCGCCTTGATGAGATCGTCCGTCCTCATGTCATTCCCGCCCGAACCGCCCCTACCCGAATCGCTTGGCTATCGCGGCAAGTCCGCGATGCAGCGACACACGCACCGCCGTCTCGCTGATGCCGAACTTCGCCGCCGTCTCACCGATGGACCGCCCTTCCACCGACACGGCCGAGACCACGGCGCGCTGTGCCGGCGACAGGCTGTGCAATGCCCGGTTGATGTCTCGCTCGCTGACGGTCTCGGTTTCCGGCTCGGCGAACGTCTCGGCGATATCGTCGATGTCGATCTCGATGCGCCGTCCGCGCCGCCGGAACGCATCGATCAGCTTGAAGCGGGCGATCGCGTAGATCCACGGCAACACCGGCGCATCCTGGCGCCAGGTATGTCGTTTCACATGAATGGCCAGCAAGGTTTCCTGCACGACATCCTCGGGATCGACCCCGCCCAGCACGATCTTGCGCCTGGCAAAACCGCGAACCAGCGCGGCAATCCGGTGCAGAAAGTCGGCGTAAGCCCTTTCATCTCCCGCGATGGCGGCCCGCATCAGCCGGGAAAGTTCGGCCTCGTCCTTGCCGCTCACAAGAGTTCACTCCCCCGAATTTCGCGTCTCGGCGCTGATTTGTTACGTGGCCGGCGAAATAATGTCCAAGCCAAACTGCCGGCAAATCACGAAAGTTTGCTGCACACTGCGCGCCGATCGCCAGTGCGATATTGCCCCGCGCTCTTGTTCTTGAACTCAAGGCTTGGCGCCGAACATGGCATCCCGGAAAGACCTGAAGCCCTTTCGAACGGTCAGCTTCATTCGTCTGCGACGGTACTTGTTTCTCAGGCGGCCCAAGATCTGGAGATGTGTCTCATCGATATCCGGAGTGGATAGGGGATCGTTAGCATATGGCAGCTGTGCCAAGGCATCTGCATGCATGTTGGCGTAAGGCAACGAATCATATCTGTCGAAGGGTGTGGGAGGGTCGTTCAATACAGTGGGATTGGTGTTGATCTCGAAAACCTGGATGCGACCATCGACAATGGTGTAGTCGATCCTGCCATATGAGATCCCCGCCTTCTCGAAAATCGGCATCAGCTCTACCGCATGCGGATTGTCGCGCACAAAGGCGGTATGCTCGACCCGATGTTGCCCCGACATACCGCCTCCCTGTACCTTTATGAACCACTCCTTGCTGGCGAAGCAGTGTTGCGCATAACTGCGCTCGCCGATCCGATATGCCGAGTATTTTCGGTAGCTGCCATCGGCACCAGCCTTTGCTCCAAACTCCACCACCATGGGGCGAACAAAATTCATCGTACCCAGGTTCGAGAGCGCCTCGCCGAGTTCCGCCGGCGATTGCAACAGCGGCGGCACTTTATAAGCGGCGCCCGTCTCGTCACGCAGAAAGACAGGAAAACGCATTCCCGCCGGCAGAATTTCGGGTCTGTATACATTGAAATCATTGATGCCGTCCGCGAACAGCATACGCAATAGATCGAAACGCTGAAGGCTTTTTCGCGGATGGTTGAGTTGAAACAGATCAGGCTGCTGCGACTTCATTCGCTGGCTGAGATTGGAGCATGCTTCAATCTCTGCTTCGCTCAGTCGGTCCAAATCCGTCCAAAGAACGGTGCCTCTGGAAATCTCAAGCAGATGCGCCCGTTCGTCATAGGGGACAAAGCGCACAGAATCCTGCAAATCAGTTCGAAAATAGAGTAGCAGGCTTGCCAGGGTATAGGCATGCAAGCGATGGCAAACATAGAAGATCATGAGACAACCCGCCCCTACTCATGCACCCATCAACAGCTGGTATCAGAAAATTATCGATTCGATATCGCAATTACGAGCGGCCTTTCGACGATGAAGATGATCGTATTTCAACAACTTGTGGCAGACGACGTTCCGGGCATGGCCGCGATGGAGGCCGCAGCCTGGGGACGACTCGGTGCCAGCGAAAAAACAATTCACCACCGGCTTTCGCTCGGGCATACAATGATCCTGGCCATGGTTGAGAACCTTGTTGCAGGCGCGATCTGCTTCGTGGAAACCAGCCAAGATCCGCACGATACGGGAAGGTTCCCCAAGACCTTCTCCGCCTACTCTTCGCTTGTCAGGAGCCAACCTGCACGGTCACTCTACGTTTACAATCTTGGTGTGCGACCCGAATTCCGCGGCACCGACATGGCACGCCGCCTGTTGTCGCAAATGTCTGACTATGGCCGGCAGGTCGGTGCGCGTTGGTTGGTCGGCGACGGACGTTGCCCGTCCTACGCGGGAGCACAGGACGAGTTGCCCGACAAGGTTCGGCCGGATCCGGAATTTCGTCGGACCATCGACGATTGGCATCGGACCGGTGTCATGCCTTCGGTGGAATCAATAACGAGGGATCCGCTACTGCGGTTCTATAACCGTGTTCTCCGGTGCGAATTTCTACATCTCGCGTCCGATTTTCTACCTGAAGACATGAGTTCCGGCGGATTTCGCGTTATCTTTGCTGTCGATCTTGCCCGATGACAGATCAAGCTGATCTATTTGACCCCATTGCCCATGGCAGCGATGCGTTTCCCGAATTCGCCCGTCGTCGGAGTTCAGGAGGCGCCAGTTGGGGCAAACCTCCTTATCCCGAGGTCGGTGAAGCCTTCTACGTGTTCAGCCATGCGCTTGTTTCCCAGGCCTTGAAACACCCGCTGTTGCTGCAGGCACCGCCGGGCGCCTATCAGGAGGTCAGGCAAAAGATCAGCGCCAATCCGGCCCTGGACCTGTTGACCCGTTCCATGCTGCTGTCCGACCCGCCGCGGCACATGCGCCTGCGCCGCCCATTGGCTGGTTCGCTAAGCTTTTCCTCCAGCAATGGGCTGTTCGACCGGCTTGCGGCCAAAGCGTCGGAACTTACGCAGGCAGCTGTACAAAAACCGGAGTTCGACGCGGTTCGTGATATAGGCCTGCCGCTATCGTTTTCAGGCCTGGAACAGATCCTTGGTATCGACATGGACGATCCCTGGCGGATTGGCGCCGACGCACAGCTTATGGCCAACGCCCTGGAAATAAGGGCCGGAGGCGTAGACGAAGACGCAAACGATGCCTGCCGCCGGTTGGAGGCATGGGTATCCAGCGTGATAGAACACGGTGCTGTGCGCCCAAACGGTATTTCAGCTCAGATGCTTGCCGAAGTCGAGGCTGGCCGCTGGCTGAAAGACGATGCCATTGCAAACATCGTATTCCTGCTCTTTGCCGGGCAGGCGACAGTCGTCGATACCTTCGGCAATGCGCTGGTCGCGCTTGCACGCTTCCCTGAACAGCTTTCGCTGCTTGCAGATGGGAAAGTCAGTTGGTTTTCAGCAGCCGAAGAGCTGCTCCGTTTTTGCGCTCCGGTTCACTATGCCGGAGCGCGTATCGCCGCGGAAGATTTGCAGTTTGGTGGCGCAACCATAAAAGCCGGGCAGGCCGTTGTACCCGTGCTGGCGAGCGCCAATCGAGACATTTCTGTTTTTCCGGCGGGCGACCGGTTGGATTTGGGTTCCGGCATTTCGTCGGCCCTTGCCTTTGGCACCGGACTGCATGCCTGTCTGGGTCAACACGTCGCCCGGTTAGAAATGGCTGTACTGCTGGAGGCCTTGTTCACGCAGGCCAAAGGCTGGTGCTTGGATCTTCCCAGGGTCGTCAGGCGGCATTCGGTGCTTTTCCACGGTTTGCAAGCCGCCCCATTCATCCGGTCGGCCGATCAAACATCGGGTTGAATTCGGCACGCCATTCGCGTCACTTCATCACTTGGAATTGTGAGCCCGACATCAAGCGTTTGTGCTTCAGCGGCCGATTGAAGCAGATCACCAATGTTGACTAAGGCTGTCAGGTATCGGTAGGTGAGCCGGTGCCAACCGAACTTTAGGACAATGACATGAAATACGCTCTTTCCACCCTCGCCGGCGCCACCGCGCTGGCAATCATGCTGATCGCCAGCCCGTCGATGGCCGAGGATGCCGGCATCATTGTCTACAACGCCCAGCACGAAAGCCTGACCAAGGCGTGGGCCGAAGGATTCACCAAGGAAACCGGGATCAAGGTCACCGTGCGCAATGGCGGCGACAGCGACTTCTCCAACCAGATCGTCGCTGAGGGCACTGCTTCGCCGGCCGACGTGTTCCTGACGGAAAACTCGCCGGCCATGGTGCTGGTCGAGACGGCCGGCCTGTTCGCGCCGGTCGACGCCGACACGTTGGCACAGGTTCCCCAGGACTATCAGCCGGCCAGCGGCAAATGGGTCGGCGTCGCAGCGCGCAGCACGGTCTTTGCCTATAACAAGACCAAGCTGACCGCCGACCAGTTGCCCAAGTCGATGCTTGACCTCGCCGATCCGAGCTGGAAGGGCCGTTGGGCCGCCTCCCCGTCAGGCGCCGATTTCCAGGCCATCGTCAGTGCCCTGCTCCAGCTCAAGGGCGAAGCCGCTACCGCCGACTGGCTGAAGGCGATGAAAACCAACTTCACCGCCTATAAGGGCAACAGCACGGTGATGAAGGCGGTCAATGCCGGCGAGATCGAAGGCGGCGTGATCTATCACTATTACTACTTCGGCGATCAGGCCAAGACCGGCGAAAACAGCGGGAATGTCGAGCTGCACTATTTCAAGAACCAGGATCCGGGCGCGTTCGTCTCGATCTCCGGCGGCGGTGTGCTGGCCTCGAGCAAGCATCCCAAGGAAGCCCAGGCCTTCCTGAAATGGCTGACCGGCAAGGGCGGCCAGGACGTGCTGAAAACCGGCGATTCCTTCGAATACGCGGTCGGCAAGGGTGCCGAGTCCAACCCGAAGCTGGTGCCGCTCGCCGATCTGCAGGCGCCGAAGGTCGACGCCACGACGCTGAACTCCAAGAAGGTCACCGACCTGATGACGGCAGCCGGCTTGCTTTAGTTGCCATTCGTCCTAAAAGGACACCCGACCACGCTCCCGCGGGAATTCGCCTTCCGCGGGAGTGATTTTGTTTTTCGAGATGGCATTCGTCGATGACGACACGCTGTGTTCCCGGCCGTGATCGCGGTCCTTCAATTGCTGCCGCTGGACGGCAGCGGCACGGCGTCTGATCTGATGCAGTCCGCGGTTGATCTCGCGCGCTCGGGCCTGCCTTCGGGCACAGGTCGAAGGGCCCGGCGACGCGCACCGCTTTGGCTGGTCCTCGCCGCCATCTTCGTTGCGCTGCTGGCGCTGGTGCCGCTCGCCTTCATCATCTGGATCGCGGTGCAGACCGGCTGGGAAACCGTCTCGGCGCTGGTCTTCCGGCCGCGTGTCGGCGAGCTTCTGGTCAACACTGTCCTGCTGGTCGCGCTCTCCGTGCCGATCACCATCGTGCTGTCGGTTGCGCTGGCCTGGCTGACCGAACGCAGCGACCTGCCGGGCGCCCGGCTCTGGGCCTGGCTATGCGTGGCGCCGCTCGCCATCCCGGCTTTCGTGCACAGCTATGCCTGGATCACCATGGTGCCGGGACTGCACGGCCTGTGGGCCGGCGTGCTGGTTTCCGTGATCGCCTATTTCCCGTTCCTGTATCTGCCGGTGTCGGCGGCATTGCGCCGTCTCGATCCCGCCCTCGAGGACGCCGCCGCCGCACTCGGCCTTGGGCCCCGGCGCGTGTTCTGGCGGGTCGTGCTGCCGCAATTGCGGCTCGCCATCTGCGGCGGCTCGCTGTTGGTCGGCCTGCATCTGCTGGCCGAGTACGGCCTCTATGTCTTCATCCGCTTCGACACCTTCACCACGGCGATCGTCGACCAGTTCCAGTCGACCTTCAACGGACCGGCCGCCAACATGCTGGCCGGCGTGCTGGTCAGTTGCTGCTTCGTGCTGCTCGGCCTCGAAGTGCTGGTGCGCGGTGAGGAGCGCTATGCCCGCGTCGGCTCAGGTGCGGCGCGCCATCAGCAACGCACGAGCCTCGGACGCGCCACCATCCCTAGCCTGCTCTTGCTTGTCGTCACCACGCTTTTGGCGCTCGGCGTGCCGTTCGTCACCATCGGCGGCTGGCTTGCCGCCGGCGGCGCCGCTGTCTGGCGCCTGAACGAGATCGGCCTGGCGCTTGGCCAGACGCTGTTCCTGGCGCTCGCCGGCGCCTTGCTGGCCACGGTCGCCGCCATGCCGATGGCCTGGATCTCGATCCGCGCGCCGGGGCCGTTGCAGCGCCTGCTGGAGGGCTGCAACTACATTGTCGGCTCGTTGCCGGGGGTTGTCATTGCACTGGCGCTGGTCACCATCACGGTGCGCATCGCGCTGCCGCTCTACCAGACCCTGTTCACCATCCTGGTGGCCTATGCGCTGATGTTCCTGCCGCGCGCGCTGGTCAGCCTGCGGGCGTCGATCGCGCAGGCGCCGGTCGAACTCGAACGCGCCGCTTCCAGCCTCGGCCGGCCGCCGCTGCAGGCGTTGTGGTCGACGACGATCCGCCTATCGGCGCCTGGTGCCGCGGCCGGCATGGCGCTGGTGGCGCTCGGCATCATGAACGAACTGACCGCCACCCAAATGCTGGCGCCCAACGGTACCCGCACGCTGGCGATGGCGTTCTGGTCCTACAGCGGTGAGATTGATTATGCCTCCGCGGCACCTTACGCCTTCATCATGGTGGCGATGTCGCTGCCCTTGACCTGGCTGCTCTATGTCCAGTCGAAACGGATGGCCGGACGATGAGCTTTCTCGAAATCAGCGGCCTGCACAAGCAGTACGGCCCGGTGTCGGCCCTTGCCGGCGTCGACATGAACGTCGCCAGCGGCAGCCGCACGGCGATTGTCGGTCCTTCCGGCTGCGGCAAGACGACCCTGCTGCGGCTGATTGCCGGCTTCGAGGCGCCGGACCAGGGGCACATCACGCTCGACGGTACGATATTGGCCAATGGCGGCGCTGCGGTGCCGGCATATCGGCGAGGCATCGGCGTGGTGGCGCAGGATGGTGCCCTGTTTCCGCATCTGACCATTGGCGACAATATCGGTTTCGGCATGGGCCGCGGCGAGGACAAGCGCGCTGAGCGCATCGTCGAGCTCGCCTATATAGTCGGGCTCGACAAGGCGATCCTCAAACGTCGCCCGCACGAGCTTTCCGGCGGCCAGCAGCAGCGTGTGGCACTGGCCCGCGCCATGGCGATGAAGCCTCGGCTGATGCTGCTCGACGAGCCGTTCTCGGCGCTCGATACCGGCCTGCGCGCCTCAATGCGCAAGGCGGTGGCCGAGCTGCTGGAGGCCGCCGGCATCACCACCATCCTGGTGACGCACGACCAGGCCGAGGCGCTGTCCTTTGCCAGCCAGGTCGCGGTGATGCGCGACGGCAAGTTCTCGCAAATCGGCACGCCGCGCGAGCTCTATCTCAAGCCGAAGGACAGGATGATCGCCGAATTCCTGGGCGACGCCATCATCCTGCCGGCCAAGATATCGAATGGCTTCGCCAACTCGCCGCTCGGCCGCATCGCGGTGGACACCAATGACAGCCGCGATATCGCCCGCATCATGCTTCGCCCGGAGCAGATCGCGCTGAAGAGAACGTCGCGCGAGGGCATGTCCGGCACCTCGGACATGCTGTTCGGCGAAGTGACGGAATCGGAATTCGCCGGCTCGATGTGCACGGTCGCGGTGCGGCTCTTGAACAATGCCGATCCGCCCGATGCGGCAGCGATCGGCAACACGCCGCTGGTCCTGCGCAAACCGGGCATGGACGCGCCGGCGGTCGGCGAGATCGTCCGACTGACCGTATCGGGAAAGGCGCATGTCTTCGCCTGAACGCCGTATGCGGTTAACCGACGCGCTTTCCTGCCTGATCGAACCAGTGCAGCTTTTCTGCCTTGGCAACCACGCGCAATTGGTTGCCAACCGTGGCGGTGGCGCGACCCGCGACACGCACGACGATGCGGTTGCCGCCTGCCGCACAGTGAAGGAAACTTTCGGCGCCTACCGGTTCGACTGCCTCGACCAGCGCCGGCAGGACGAGCGCGCCGGACGGCGCCTCCGCATTGAAGGTGACGTCGGCATCCTCGGGCCGAAAACCGAGGGTCGCAGCTCTTGCCTCCCGAGGCGCGAAAGCGATCGCCGTGCCGTCTGCGAGCACCGCGCCCGAGGCGCCTTCGGTCAGTGCCAGGAGATTCATCGGCGGCGCGCCGATGAAGGAAGCGACGAAGGTCGAGGCCGGTCTTTCGTAGACGTCGAGCGGCGCCCCCATTTGCTCGACCAGTCCGGCATTCATGACGACGAGAATGTCGGCCAACGTCATCGCCTCGAGCTGGTCATGCGTGACATAGACCGACGTGACGCCAAGCGAGCGTTGCAGGTTCTTTATCTCGACCCGCATCTGGCCACGCAATTTGGCATCGAGATTGGAGAGCGGCTCGTCGAACAGGAAAACCCTCGGGTTGCGCACAATGGCACGACCCATGGCGACACGCTGGCGCTGGCCGCCGGAAAGCTCCCGCGGGCGGCGGTCGAGCAGCGCCGAAAGTTCCAGTATTTTCGCCGTCGCGCGAACCCGGCTGTCGATCTCGTCCTTCGGCGTGCCGCGGTTGCGCAGCCCATAGGCCATATTGTCGTAGACTTTCATATGCGGATAGAGCGCATAGTTCTGGAACACCATGGCGATGTCACGCTCGGTCGGACCGACTGAGTTTACGATCTTGCCATCGATCGCAACTGTTCCCGAGGAGATGGTTTCGAGCCCGGCGATCATTCTGAGCAGCGTGGACTTGCCGCAGCCCGATGGGCCGACCAGCACGCAAAGCTCCTTGTCGGGAACTGCGATTGAAACGCCCTTCACGGCCTCGAAACCGCTGGGGTAGACCTTCTTCACATCCTTCAGATCGACGGTCGCCATCAGCTTCTCACTTTTCGGAATCGACCAGGCCGCGAACGAACCAGCGTTGCATCAGCACCACGACCAGGATCGGCGGCACGATGGCCAGCATCGCTGTGACCATGACCAGGTTCCATTGCGTATCGGCATCGGCGAAGGAGACCATCTTTCTGAGCGCGATGACGATCGTGTTCATGTTGCTGCTGTTGGTGACGAGCAGCGGCCACAGATACTGCGTCCAGCCATAAATGAAGAGGATGACGAACAGCGCCGCGATGTTTGTCCGCGACAGCGGCAACAGGATATCGAAGAAAAAGCGCCACGGCCCCGCACCGTCGACACGCGCCGCCTCCACCAGCTCACCTGGAATGGTCATGAAAAACTGTCGAAACAGCAATGTGGCGGTGGCCGAGGCGATCAGCGGGATGATCAAGCCGGCATAGGTGTCGATCATGCCGAGATCGACCATCACCTTGTAGGTCGGCAGGATGCGCACCTCAACGGGAAGCATCAGGGTGATGAAGATCAGCCAGAAGAAGACCATCCGCAGCGGAAAACGGAAGAACACGATCGCATAGGCCGACAGGATCGAGATGAAAATCTTCCCCACCGCGATGCCGAGCGCCATGACCGTGGTGTTGAGCAGCAATCGACCGACGCTGACGCCGCCGATGCGACCGACACCGCCGAACAGCGCTTCGGCGTAATTGTTCCAGAACTGATAGCCGGGCAGGAGCGGCAACGGCGGCCTGAGGATCGTTTGCAGCGTCTGCGTCGAGGCAACGAATGTGTAGTAGATCGGGAAGGCGACGATCAGTATGCCGAGGATCAGCACGACGTGGGCGATGACGGTGCGGAGCGGTGACTGGCCGATCATCGCTCGCCCTCAGCCGTAATGGACTTTGCGTTCCACGTAGCGGAACTGGATGGCCGTGAGCGAGATGACGATGACCATCAGGATGACCGACTGCGCCGCCGAGTCACCGAGGATCAGATTGACGAAGCCGTCATTGTAGACCTTGTAGACCAGCGTCTCAGTCGTCTTGCCCGGACCACCCCCGGTGACGGCATGGACGATGCCGAAGGTGTCGAACAGGGCATAGACGGTGTTGACGACCAGCAGGAAGAAGGTCGTCGGCGCAAGCAGCGGGAAGACGATGGTCCAGAATCGCTTGGTCTCGCCGGCGCCGTCCATGGCCGCCGCCTCGATCAAGGCTTTCGGCACCGCCTGCAGGCCGGCGACGAAGAACAGGAAATTGTAGCTGATCTGCTTCCAGGCAGCGGCGGACACCAGCAGGATCATGGCGTGGGTGCCGTTGAGCAGTGGATCCCAGGCGATGCCGAAACTCCTCAGCATGTAGGCCAGCGACCCGATCGACGGGTTGAAGAGGAACAGCCACAACATACCGGCGATCGCCGGCGCCACCGCGTAGGGCCAGATCAAGAGCGTGCGGTAGAGACCTTTGCCGCGCACCACCTTCTCTGCCATGACCGCGAGCAGGAGCGCCACGCACATGGCGACGATAGCGGTCGCAAGGGAAAACACCACCGTGACCTTGATCGAGTTCAGGTAGGCCGGATCGGCAAGCACTTTCCTGAAATTGGCGAACCAGACGAACTTGGTCCTCAGTCCGAACGGGTCCTGCCTGAGCATGGATTGGTAGAACGCCTGACCGGCCGGCCAGTAGAAAAAAACGAGCGTGATGGCCAGTTGCGGCGCCACCAGCAGGTAGGGAAGGATCTTGTTGGGAAACACGACGCGAGGGGTCATGGAGCCACTCCGAGGTGATGAGGCGGGCGGCACGATGCGGCACCCCTCTTCGCCAAGATGGCTTTGAAGAGCGTTTCGGCGTTGGCATCATCGACCATTGGCGAAATCGCAAGGGACGGCAAAACTCCCCTCGCCGAGGGGAGATGCCTGGCAGGACAGATGGGCGCGCCGTAGAGCAAAGGACCTGCGCTCGCTCTAATTCCCCAGCGCTTCCTTGATCGCGGCGTTGCCACGCGTAACCGCATTGTCGAGCGCCTGCTGGGCGGTTTGCTGGCCGGCGAGCATCTTCTCGAACTCCTCGTTCTGGATATCGCGCACCTGCGGCAGGTTCGGCAGACGTACGCCCTTGGAATTGTCGGTCGGTGCCTTACCCGTCATCTGCAGGATCGGGGTCTCGCGACCGACGTTCTTGTCATAGAAACCGGACTTCTTGGTCGCTTCATAAGCCGCCAGCGTCACCGGCAGATAACCCGACTTCTGGTGCAGGTATTCTTGCACCTCGGTCTTCGACAGGTAGGCGAAGAAGGCCGCGACGCCCTTGTATTCCTCGTCGGATTTATCAGCGAAAACCCACAGGCTGGCGCCACCCGGCGTCGTGTTCTGCGGCGCGCCCTTGGCGTCGCTGTCATAGGGCAATTGGCCGATGCCGTAATTCATGCCGGACTTGACGATATCGCCAAGGCCGCCGGAGGATTCGGTCATGATCCCGCATTCGCCAGCGAGGAAGATCTGCTTGGCTTCGGAGGTGCGGCCGCCATATTTGAAGGTGCCGTCCTTGGCGAGGTCTGCGAGCGCTTGGAAATGGTTGACGAAAATCGGCGCATTGATCTTGAGCTCGACATCGCCGCCGGCCAGACCGTTCTGCTGGGTGGCCCATGACACGTCATTCCAGGCCGCGAAATTCTCCAGATGGATCCAGGTCAGCCAGGTCGAGGTGTAGCCGCAGGCGGCTGCGCCGCTCGCCTTGATCTTCTTGGCGTCTTCCCACACCTCATTCCAGGTCTTGGGTGGGCTGTCGACGTCGAGACCAGCCTTCTTGAAGATATCCTTGTTGTAATAAAGGATCGGCGAGGAGGAGTTGTAGGGGAAGGAGAGCATGGTGCCGTCCGGCTTCGAATAATAGCCGACTATGCCTGGCAGATACTGGCTCTTGTCGAAGGTCATTCCAGCGCTGGTCAACACATCGGCTGCCGGCTTGATTGCGCCTTCGGCTGCCATCATCACGCCGGTGCCGACATCGAACACCTGCATGATATCGGGCGCCTGGCCCGCGCGGTAGGCGGCGATGCCGGCATTCAGCGTCTCGGGATACGTGCCTTTGAACACCGGAACGAGTTCATAGTCGCTCTGGCTGGCATTGAAATCTTTGGAGATCTTGTCGACAACTTCGGCATTGGCGCCAGTCATGGCGTGCCACCAACTGATCTGCGTGACAGCAAAAGCGGAGGTTGAGGAAAGCAGCATAAAGGTGGCGGCAACACCGGCCGCGAAGCCGAAGGACTTCATGTTTCATCTCCCGTTTGTCATTGGCGAAAGGGGCACTCCCGCGAAGGCAATATGTGTCGCTCGTGACAATCAGACAACGGTTTTGTTGCAGATCGACGAACTTCACCCTTTACCTCACGCCACCCTCGCCTCCGCTTGGAGACATGGAAAGCCACACGGTTAGCCGGCTTAGCGCGACGACAAGCGCGCCAGGAACTACCATCGGAACTGCCAAGCTGGCTTCGGCGTGTCAGCCCTGATTGCAGCCGCCGCAACCCGAAGAGACACGCCAAGGTTGCAGGCGACTTTATCGATCCCTCAACGGCAACGCGCTACTCAATCCTGCTGCCCTGTTTATTTCCAAAGATCAGGTGAAATAAAATGCTGACGGTCTACAATTGTATCGTCAACGAACACGATCTGAGACTGGTCGCACTTGCCGCGCTGATCTGCGGAATTTCCTGTTTCTCTGCCGTCAACCTGCTTCATCACATAAGCCGCTCCACCGATCGGAACCGGCTTGCCTGGCTGATGATCGCGGCCACTTCGACCGGCTTCGGCATCTGGGCAACGCACTTCATCGCCATGCTCGCATTCACACCGGGCATACCCAGTGCTTACGATCCCGCACTCTCCGTGCTTTCGCTCGCTGCTTCGGTCACTCTGACGGCAGCCGGCATGTGGATCGCCACCTTGCGGAATGAGTTAGATTATCATCTCGTCGGCGGCGCCGTGCTGGGCGGCGGTATCGCGGCCATGCACTACATTGGTATGGCGGCGTTCGAGGTTCAGGGCCGCATCGAGTGGAACCTGTTGCTTGTCGCCGTTTCCCTTCTGGCCGGCGTAACGCTCGCGGCGCTGGCGCTGCGTGTCGTGCAGCGCCGCCCCTCCCTGAAGGCGACATCCGGCGGCGCGGTGCTGCTGACGCTGGCAATCTGCACCCTGCATTTCATCGGCATGGGTGCCGTCTCGATCTTCCCCGATCCCTCGATCGTCATATCCGAATACACGATCGAGCCGACCTCGCAGGCTTTCGCCGCCGCCGCCGCCACATTGGTGATCCTGGTCCTGTCGGCATCGGCGCTGTGGATCGATTTGCGCTTCCGTCGCCAGAAGCTCGAGGTCGACCGCATGCACGGCCTGGCCAATGCCGCCGTGGAGGGGCTGATCGTCTGCGACGGCAACCGCATCATCAGTGCCAATGACAGCATGGCGACATTGACGGGCATCGCAACAGCGACGCTGAACGGAATGCAGCTTGGCGATCTCTTCGGATCCGACATGTCAGGCTTCGGCGAACAGCCGCAGGAGGCCGAATTGAGCGGCCGCGATGGCACGAGCATTCCTGTCGAGTTGATCGCCAGGAGCATCGACTACTGTGGCAAGCCGCACAACGTGGTCGCGGTCCGCGACATTCGCGAGCGCAAGAAGGCGGAACAGGAGATCCTGCGGCTTGCCCATTTCGATCCATTGACCGGACTGGCCAATCGCCGCAGCTTTTCCGGCCGGCTGGAGACGGAAATTGCTGCGATGGGCCGCACCAGAAAAGGCGGCCAGCTTGCGCTTCTGCTGCTCGATCTCGACCGGTTCAAGGAGGTCAACGACCTGTATGGGCATGGCGCCGGGGACGCCATGCTGCAGAAGGTTGCGCATTGCATTACCGGCATCCTTCGCCAGGGACAGATGGTGGCGCGGCTGGGCGGCGACGAATTCGCCATCATCGCGCCGAACCTGACCGACCCGTTGGAGGCCGGCCGTATCGCCGACGCGGTGCTGACCGCCATGCGCGAGGAAAACCGGCTTTCTGTCGGCGGCGGCCTGGTGTCGGCCAGCATCGGCATTGCGCTTTATCCATCGGATGCCGAGAACCAGGCCAGCTTGATAAGCCACGCCGATACGGCACTCTACCGGGCCAAGACCGAAGGCAAGGACACCTATCGCTATTTCGAAGCTTCGATGGGGGCCGAGGCGCGCGACAAGCGCGTGATGGAGCACGAACTGCGCCAGGCGGTTGCGCGCCAGGAGTTCTACCTCGTCTATCAGCCGCAGAAAGAGATCAGCAGCGGAAAGATGGTCGGTTTCGAAGCGCTGGTCCGCTGGCGGCATCCGACGCGCGGCGACGTGTCGCCGAGCATATTCATCCCGGTGGCCGAAGACAGCGGAGCCATTGGCCAGATTGGCGAATGGGTGCTGACGGCTGCCTGCGAGGAAGCCGCCCGCTGGGAAAATCCGCTGACGGTGGCCGTCAACGTTTCGGCGGTGCAGCTCCACAACACGAATTTCAGCCGCAAGGTCCACGAAACCTTGCTGAATTCCGGCCTGGCGCCCGGCAGGCTCGAGCTTGAGATCACCGAGACGGCGCTTGTTAAGGACATGCCGCGGGCACTGGCCACCTTGCGGCAGGTCAAGGCGCTGGGCGTGCGCGTCGCCATGGACGATTTTGGTACAGGCTATTCCTCGCTCTCCAACCTTCGCGCCTTCCCCTTCGACAAGATCAAGATCGATGGCTCCTTCATCAAGTCCGTCGACAAGAACGGCCAGGTCGCGGCGATCGTGCGCGCCGTCCTGGGACTTGGACGCGGTCTCGGCCTGCCGGTTCTGGCGGAAGGTGTCGAGACGCTCGGCGAACTGAAATTCCTGGACGCCGAAGCCTGCGAGATCGGCCAGGGCTATTACATCGGCAGGCCAGCTCTCATCGAGGAATTCGGCGAGCTGACCGGTGTAGTCGCACCCGCTGTCGGCAGCAAACCCGCCACCTTGCGCGACAGAAGCGTTCTGGCCTTCGCACCCGCGCCTGTCCTCAATAGGGCTTAAAAACTCTCGGGCTTGAGTGCCGTCTCGATCAGCCGCCTGGCGTCCGGCCCCGACCATTCGGCCGGGCCGTTCATATGGGCGATCAGGCAGCCTTCGCCGTCGATCAGCATGGTAACGGGAAGGCCTAGCGCCAGGCCGCGCTTCTTGAGGTCGTTGAACAGCTCCATCGTCGAATCCCGGTAATAATCGAGCGTCGTGACGCCGGTATCGCTGAGGAACTTCTTCGGCTTCACATCGTCGCCGGCATCGACATTGACGGCGACCACTTCAAAGGAGTCGCTGCCCTTTTCCTTCTGCAGCGCATCGAGCGCCGGCATTTCGGCACGGCACGGCGCGCACCATGTCGCCCACAGATTGAGCAGCACCGTCTTGCCGGCATGATCGGCAAGCGTCATCGGCTTGCCGTCCGGGCCATTGAAGGCAAGGCTCTTCAGGGATTGTGGCGGATCGGCCGGCAAAAGTGCCGCAACCTCACCGGTGGCCGACGCCGCGATTTTCTTGGCGCGGTCGCTCTTGGCCGCGCAGGCGACATCGTCCTTGCTCTCATCCACGGCAGCTTGTGCCGGTGCATTGTTGCCAGACCGGCTCTCGCTGACATATACCGCGACCGCGCCCGCCAGCGCGCCCGCCACCAAGGCGGCGAGGATCAGGCGCGGGGCCGGGAAGAATCTACTACCGTCTGCCATTTTTTCAAAACTGCTCCGAAGCACGGGTTATAGCCATGAGCGACAAGAAAACCAGCAACCAGATGTGGGGCGGACGTTTTGCCTCGGGTCCGGCCGCGATCATGGAAGCGATCAACGCGTCTATCTCCTTCGACCGCAAACTCTATGCGCAGGACATCAAAGGCTCGATCGCCCACAGCGAGATGCTGGCGCAAACGGGCATTATTTCGGCGGCCGACCAAGAAAAAATTGCTGACGGGCTGAACACGATCCTGAAAGAGATCGAGGCCGGCAGCTTCGAGTTTTCGACACGGCTCGAAGACATCCACATGAACATCGAGGCGCGCCTCGCCGATCTGATCGGCCCGGCGGCCGGCCGGCTGCACACCGCCCGCTCGCGCAATGATCAAGTCGCAGTCGATTTGAGGCTGTGGGTCAAGGATGAGTGCTTTCGCGTCGCCGAGGCGTTGAAAGGGCTGATCGAGGCGCTGCTGGAGCGGGCCGAGGAGCATGCCGCGACCGTGATGCCGGGCTTTACCCATATGCAGGCGGCACAACCGGTGACCTTCGGCCATCACTGCATGGCCTATGTCGAGATGTTTTCGCGCGACCTGTCGCGTGTGCGCGATGCGATCGAGCGGATGGACGAAAGCCCGCTCGGTGCCGCGGCCCTCGCCGGCACCAGCTTCCCGATCGACCGTCACCGGACCGCCAAGGCGCTCGGCTTCCGGGAGCCGATGCGCAATTCGCTCGACAGCGTCTCGGATCGCGATTTCGCGCTTGAGTTCCTCGCTCTTGCCGCGATCTGCGCCACGCATCTGTCACGGCTGGCCGAAGAGATCATCATCTGGTCGACGCCGCAGTTCGGCTTCGTCAGGCTGTCGGACTCGTTTTCCACCGGCTCCTCGATCATGCCGCAGAAGAAGAACCCCGATGCCGCCGAACTGGTGCGCGGCAAGACCGGCCGCGTCACCGGTCATCTGGTCGGCCTGCTAACGGTGATGAAGGGCATGCCTTTGACCTATGGCAAGGATATGCAGGAAGACAAGGAATCGGTGTTCGACGCCGCCGAGACGCTCGACCTGATGCTGGCGGCGATGACCGGCATGGTCTCGGACATGACGGTCAACGCTGCCGCGATGAAGAAGGCCGCCGGCTCCGGCCACGCGACAGCAACCGACCTTGCCGACTGGCTGGTGCGCACGCTCGGCCTGCCGTTCCGCGAAGCGCATCATGTCACCGGCCGGGCGGTGGCGCTGGCCGAAGACAAGAAGGTGGGGCTGGAGAGGCTTTCACTGGAGGATTTGCAGTCGATCAATTCCGGCATCACGGCCGACATATTTTCGGTGCTGGCGGTGCAGAACTCGGTCAAGAGCCGCATCAGTTTCGGCGGCACCGCGCCGTCGGAAGTGAGGAAGCAGATCCGCGCCTGGAAAAAGCGGCTGGCGAAGGCGTAATGCCGGATATTGCGAGCAGTAATATCCCGGATATTTCGACGAGCAATATCTCGGGGTGCAATGCGCCGAGAACTCGGCTAAAAGCGGCGGCTGACAAACGTTTCGGACGGATGGATCGATGACCGGAAGCAGGATTTTGGTGACGCTGACGCTGCTGGTTGCGATCGCGGCCGTTTCGGCCTGCGGCAGGAGGGGCGCTCTCGACACGCCCTATGAGGCGGCCGTGCAGGCGCGCAAGGATGCCTCGAAGGCCCACCAGCCCGTGCCGCCGGAGCCGGAAAAACCGGTCAAGGACAAGAAATTCATCCTCGACCCGCTGATCTAGAGCCGACGAGAGCGGGGCCTTCCAACCCGATCTCATCGAGCCCCAACTTTCCGGAACCACTCTCGTGAACCATTTCGACTACCGCGACGGCGTGCTCCATGCGGAGGACGTGGCGATACCAGATATCGCCGCACAGATCGGCACGCCATTCTACTGCTATTCGACGGCCACCCTGACCAGGCACTACCGGGTGTTTGCCCAGTCCTTTGCCGGGCTCGACGCGCTGGTCTGCTACGCCATGAAGGCCAATTCCAACCAGGCCGTCCTGCGGACGCTGGCCAAGCTCGGCGCCGGCGCCGACGTGGTTTCGGAAGGTGAATTGCGCCGGGCGCTGGCCGCCGGCATTCCGGCCGGCAAGATCCTGTTTTCGGGCGTCGGCAAGACCGCGCGCGAAATGGACTTTGCCCTTGCCGCCGGCATCCTTTGCTTCAACGTCGAGTCCGAGCCTGAACTCGAGCTGTTGTCGGCGCGGGCCACTGCCCTTGGCAAGGTGGCGCCGATCTCGCTGCGCATCAATCCCGACGTCGACGCCAAGACCCACAAGAAGATCTCCACCGGCAAGGCCGAGAACAAGTTCGGCATCCCGTGGCAGCGGGCGCGGCAGGTTTATGCCCGCGCGGCAAAGCTTCCCGGCATCAGGATCACCGGCATCGATACCCATATCGGCAGCCAGATCACCGAGCTGCAGCCCTTCGACGATGCCTTCGCCCTGCTTGTCGATCTCGTCGGCGCGCTACGGGCGGACGGCCATGCCATCGAGCATATCGATGTCGGCGGCGGGCTCGGCATTCCCTACCGCATCGACAACAACCCGCCGCCGCTGCCCGACGCCTATGCCCAGATCGTCAGGAAGCATGTCACCAAGCTCGGGCTAAAGGTGATGTTCGAGCCTGGCCGGCTGATATCAGGCAATGCCGGCATCCTCGTCTCGGAAGTGATCTTCGTGAAGGAAGGCGACGCCAAGAACTTCCTCGTCGTCGACGCCGCAATGAACGATCTCATCCGGCCGACGCTCTACGACGCCTTCCACGACATCCGTCCGGTCGTGCAGCCGCCGGCCGACACGCCGCGCATGATGGTCGACGTGGTCGGCCCGGTCTGCGAGACCGGCGACTATATCGGCCTGGACCGCGATCTGCCCAGGCTGAAGGCCGGCGACCTGATTGCCGTCTCCACCGCCGGCGCCTATGGCGCGGTACAGGCCGGCACCTACAACACGCGTCTGCTGGTTCCGGAAGTGCTGGTCGACGGCGACCGGTTCCACGTCGTGCGCCCACGCCTGACCTATGACGACCTGATCGGGCTGGATTCCATGCCCGACTGGCTTGCATAGAAGCGCCGGAAACACACCTACCCGTCACAGGGAGCAATCATGACGAACGGCATCACCGTCACACGCGAGCGCATTGCCGCAATGGAACCGCGCATCCGCCCCTATATCAGGCTCACGCCAGTGCTGCGCGTCGACATGGCCGACTTCGACCGGCCGCCGCTGGCCGTCGACCTGAAGCTCGAATGCCTGCAGCATTCCGGCTCGTTCAAGGCGCGCGGCGCTTTCACCAATCTCCTGGAGCGGCCGGTTCCCGACGCCGGTGTCGTCGCGGCATCGGGCGGCAACCATGGCGCGGCCGTCGCCTATGCCGCCATGCGGCTGGGCCATAAGGCGACCATCTTCGTTCCCGAGGTGAGCCCGGCGGCCAAGCTGGAACGGATCCGCAGCTACGGCGCCGAGCTGATCGTCGGCGGCGCCCGCTATGCCGAGGCGTTGGCGGCCAGCGAACGTTTCGCCGAGAAAACCGGCGCCTTGCAGATTCATGCCTTCAACCAGGAGGAAACGCTCGTCGGCCAAGGCACGCTCGGGCTCGAAATCGAGAGCGATTTGCCTAAGATCGACACGCTGCTGGTCGCTGTCGGCGGCGGCGGCCTGATCGGCGGCATCGCTGCCTGGTTTGCCGGCCGCATCCGCATCATCGCCGTCGAGCCGGAAGGAGCGCCGACGCTGCATCGCGCCTTCGAGGCCGGACACCCCGTCGACGCACCGGCCGAGGGCATCGCCGCCGATTCGCTGGCGCCAAAGCGCGTCGGCGAAATGATGTTCCCGATCGCCGAGGCCTTTGTCGAACGCTCGATCCTGGTCAGTGACGACGACATCATCGCCGCGCAGAAGGCGCTGTGGAACCGGGCTCGCATCATCTCCGAGCCGGGAGGTGCGGCCGCCTTTGCCGCGGTCCTGTCCGGCCGCTATGCGCCGGCGGCGGGCGAACGGGTCGCCGTACTGGTCTGCGGGGCGAATGCAGACCCCGCTACCTTCTAAAGGGGCCCACCAACTTCTGAAGGGTATGCAGGATGGAACGATAACGGCCACTTCACGTTTTTCCGAACTGCCTCGCCTTTGCCGTGTTTGCTGGTATTCTTTGAGTCGTGAGGCGTCGGGCTATCCTGCCCGCTCCACAGCATGATCCCGAAAAGTGAAATCCCTTTCGGAACAGATCATGCTCATAGGGATAGGGCCGCATCCCGGTTTCCGGGATAGGCTCAAGGAAGGGCCGATGACGCAACGACCCACCTTCAGCAGCAATCGCGGCCTCGCCGGGCGGCTGGCCGTGAGCCGGCTGGCGACGCGGGTCTCGATGATGGTCGAGCGCGGCTGGCCGTTGCTGCTTCCGCTCGTCATCGTCGCCAGCCTGTTCCTCAGCATCTCCTGGCTCGGGCTGTTCTCCCGGCTGCCGGATATGGCGCGCATCGGCCTCGTCGCTGCTTTTGCCATAGCGGCACTGGCCGCGCTCTATCCGCTGCGCTTCTTCCGCCTGCCGGGCGCCGGCGAAATCGACCGCCGCATCGAGGCCGCCAATCAATTGTTGCACAGCCCGGTGCTGGTGCAGACCGACCGGCCCAGCGGCAGGGAAAGCAGCTTCTCGCAGGCGTTGTGGCGTGAACACCAGAAGCGCATGGCCGGAAAGCTCGACAACCTTGGCGCCGACCTGCCGCGCACGCGCGTGCCGGAGCGCGACCCCTGGGGGCTGCGCGCGGTGGCGGCCCTTTTGCTCGTTACCGCCTTCGCCTTCTCCTTCGGACCGACGGGCGGCAGGATCAGCGACGGCTTCAATGCCCATGGGACGCGCGATATCGTGCCTCCGCGCATCGATGCATGGGTGACGCCACCGGCCTATACCGGCAAGCCGCCGATCTTCCTGACCGCCGATGCAAACCAGGCGATCCCGACCTTTACGGTTCCCGAAGGCAGTGACGTTTCGCTGCGCGTGACGGGCGGCTCGGGTGAGGAAACGCTCGGCTATGCCGACAAGAATGGCAACGCCCGCGTCATCGACCCCGCTGCGCCGCAGGCCGCCGCCAAGCCGGCTGCAAGCCCGGCGCCGCCGTCCAAGGTGCGCCAGTTCACCAGCAAGCTGACCGGCGACGGCACGCTGACGCTGACGTCGGGCGAGGACCAGCTCGGCCGCTGGGCCTTCGCGGTCGTATCGGACAAGCCGCCGCAGATCCGCTTCGTCGGCGAGCCCAAGCGCGCCGCCAACGGCGCCTTCGAGCTAAACTACCAGATCGACGACGACTATGGCGCCGCCACCGCCAGGGCGGTGTTCGCGCTCGCCGATCCGCAGGCGCCGAATGCGCGTCCGCTGTACGGTGCACCTGAAATGCCGCTGACGCTGCCGCGCCGCGGCGGCAAGTCGAACGCCGCCAGGACCTCCAAGGACCTGACCGAGCATGTCTGGGCCGGCAGCAGCATCAAGCTGACGCTGGTCGCCACCGACGATGGCGGGCACACCGCATCGAGCCAAACCAAGACGCTGCTGATGCCGGAGCGGCCTTTCGCCAATCCGCTGGCACGCGCCGTGATCGAACAGCGCCGCCTGCTGGCGCTCGACGCCAACGCCAAGCCGCGCGTGCTCGACCTGATGGACGCCATCACGCTGCGGCCGGAAGACACGTTCGACAACATGTCCCACTACCTTGCCATCATGAGCGCCCGCACCCGGCTGAAGATGGCCGAGAGCGACGATCAATTGCGCAGCGAAGTCTCCTATCTCTGGGAAATCGCGCTCGGCATCGAGGAAGGCAATCTTTCGGCCGCCGAAAAACGGCTGCGTCAGGCGCAACAGGCGCTGCAGGACGCCATCAAGAATGGCGCAAGCGACGCTGAAATCGAAAAGGCGATGAAGGAACTGCGCGAGGCGATGAACCAGTTCCTGCAGGAATTCGCGGAGCGCGCCAAGCAGAATCCCAACGCCCCGCAGATGCAGCAGAACGGCCAGGAACTGCGCCAGAGCGACATCGATCGCATGATGGACCAGATCGAAAACCTGGCCAAGTCCGGTGATCGCGACAAGGCCCAGCAACTGCTGTCGCAACTGCAGGACATGATGAACAATCTGCAAGCCGGCCGTCAGCAGCAAGGCGGCCAGCAGGACAGCGAGATGCGCCAACAGATGGACAAGCTGGGCGAGATCCTGCGACGTCAGCAGGAGATGATGAACGACACCTTCCGCATGGATCAGATGCAGCGCGGCGAGCGCCAGCGCGGGCAGAACCGTGACGAGCAGCTCGGCGAAGGCGGCCAGGATGAGGACAGACCCGGCGTCGGCGAAGACCGCGATCCGCTCGCCCGGCAAAAGCCGATGACGCCCCAGGAATTCGCCGATGCGCTGAAACAGCTGCAGCAGGGCCAGGGCCAGTTGCAAAGCGACCTCGAGCAGCTGAAGAAGGGCCTCGAAGGCATGGGTATGGAGCCCAATGAAGGATTTGGCGAGGCCGGCAAGTCCATGGGCAATGCCGAACAGGCACTCGGCGAGGGCGAAGGCGATGCGGCCGTCGGTCATCAGGGCCGGGCGCTGGAAGCGCTGCGCAAGGGCGCCAAGGACATGATGAAGCAGATGCAGGCCGTGCAAGGCGACCAGGGCGGCGGCGAGGAAGGCGGCCGCCAGCAGAACGCCGATCGTGATCCGCTCGGCCGGCCACGCGCCAGCACGGGTCCCGACTTCGGCGATTCGGTGAAGGTGCCCGACGAGATCGACGTGCAGCGTGCCCGCCAGATACTGGAAGCGATCCGCAAGCGGCTCGGCAATGCGCTCAGCCCTGATATCGAACGCAGCTATCTGGAACGGCTGCTCGAGCTGAAATAGAGCAATTCCAGGAAAAGTGTGAAGCGGTTTTCCGTCCGGAATTGCGAAAAAACATAGGATTGCCGCCCGCGTCCGTCCCACCTGAAAAATCCTCTCGCACGGTTGCACCACCATGCCCAGACTTGGCGCCGTCACACCCATCCTGCGCATCTTCGACATTGCCAAGGCGCGTGAATTCTATGTCGGCTTCCTCGGCTTCGAGGTGCAGTGGGAACATCGCTTCGCGGACGACGCGCCGCTTTACATGGCGGTCGGCCGCGACGGCTGCGTTCTGCATCTCAGCGAACATCATGGCGACGGTGCACCCGGCATCGCCCTGCGCATCGAGGTCGAGGACATCACGGCTCTTCATGGCGAACTGATCGGCAAAAACTACCGCTTCGCCCGGCTAGAGCGTTTCATATTTTGACGGAAGCGTAGCCTGCGTTTTCGAAGTAGTTCTTGCATTCGGCTGCCTCGATTGTTTCGACG
>NZ_JAMYRE010000039.1:0-37857 GCF_040321265.1 Mesorhizobium sp. M0491 | reverse complement strand
AACCCCACAAAAACCCCCAATGCCTCCGCCACCGCGGGTAAACCCCGTTGTAGCACGAAGGCACGGTGACACCACTAACCAAAACGGCCCGCTTTCAGCGGGCCGTTCGTATTTGATATCGAACCGATCAGTTGGCCGGTGCGGCAGGAGCCGGCGCTGGAGCCGGTGCGGGCGCTGGGGCCGGGGCCGGGGCCGGTTCTGCAGGGGCAGGTGCAGGTGCAGGTGCAGGTGCAGGCGCCGGTTCGGCTGGCTTCATCGGTTCTGCCGGTGCGGGCGCGGGGGCCGGTGTGCTGGCCGCCGGCGGCTCGGCTGGTGCCGGGTGCTCACCACTTCTTCCGAAAACATAATACGCGACAACCGCCAGAATAACGACGACCAGCGCAATCAGCCAGCCACTACCGCCGCCACCGCTCTGTTTGATGGTGGTGTTGGTGGTGTTGGGATTGAACGGATCGTTTGGATTCGGTGCGTTCGCCATAAAAGTGTCCTCCGTGGATGAAAAATATCAATCAACACCATTCAACGCGCAATCATTGAACTGGTTTCACGCTAGGGTTGGAAAACGCCAAAAACAAGGACAATCCTGCCTTTCCGCAGCCTGAACGGCGTCGTTTCGCCCCGCAGCGCGCCAAGTTTGCGTCTGTTAAGCTCGAATCAGAGGATTTTGCCGTGACAAATCCGTTAGCGCAGGTTGTCCCGAATCACTGCGATGCTCTCGCCGGAGCCCAGTTCGCCGACCGCTATGTGCTGGTCACTGAAGGTCTTTCTTTAACCGCACTCGGCGCGGCGGAACGCGCCTTGGGGCGAACACCGCCCTGGATCGGCAGGCTCATGGCGCTGCGCAACCTTGCCGTCAGGCCGTTCCGGGCTGAAGACGGGCCTGGAAGCTGCGGTGTTGCCGTCGGGCCGGATCGGGATATTTCCGCTCATCAGCCAGTTTCCCGGCAAGGTTGTGCTTGGCCTGGACGACCGACATCTCGATTTCCGGGTCCTGGTCGAAGTCAGGGATCTCGGCATGGGCCGGCAGGAATTGGCCGCGACGACGATCGTCAAGACGCACAATTGGCTCGGGCGCGCCTATCTCGCGATCATCATGCCGTTCCACCGGATCGTCGTTCCGGCGATGCTGGCCCAGATCAGATAAGGTTACAGGCCTACAGGCGTGACGGTGTAACCGGCCTTGCGGAAATCCTCGACGAGGCCTTCGGGACCGGGAAGGTGGAGGGCGCCGACCGCCATGAAGACGTTGCCCCTGGCAAGGATCGGTTCGGCATGCTCGACCATCACCTTGTTGCGGCTGGTGATCATGGTTTCCTCGAACGCCGCATAGCCCGCGGGGTCGTCCGTGCCATCGGGCATGGCCACGCGAAACAGCGGCCAGAACATGCCGGTGTCGCCGCGCTGGTAGAGCACGATCATGGTTTCGTTGATGTCGTTGATCTTATCGCCGAGCTTCAGCGTGTCGACGAGACCCTTCATGTGAAACGCCAGCGGCAGCGAGGCCATGGCCCGCAGCTGGCTTTCAGCCGTCTCCAATCCTTCCACCGGCTTGCCGGAAGCCTTCGCACCTTGGGCCAGCCTGACATCGAGCACCGGGGCGCCGCCTGACTGGCGGGCCAGCTCGCAGGCCGGCAGTGCCATCATGGCCGAGAGCATCCACGGCTTCATCTTGGCAACCGTTGCCGGAGGAATGCCGCGTGCGTCGAGCGCGGCGTTCATGGCCGCCGCATCGTCGGGCGACAGCAGCGACGCCAGCGTCGTCGAATCAGTGAACATCATCAGGTCCGGCTCCTGGAGCATCGCGACCATCATCTTCTGCTTGTCGAGCACGTCGGTGGTTTCGATGACGATGGTGCCGGCGGCGTCATAGGCTTTCTGCGCGTCGGGAGGCAGCGTGGTGACACGCGGGTCGGTCATATGCATGGTGCCGAACAGGAAGGACGGCTTCTCGCCGGGCTTTTCCAGCTTCCACAACAGGCCCTTGCCGTTCGGTGTCGCTGCGGCTTCCGCTTCGATCTTGCGGTAGGTCGCCGGATCGTTCTTCTGCAAGGCCGACAGCATGTCGGCGCCGGTGCAGGTCGGGATTCCGGCATGCGCCTTGCCGGCCGCGAACAGCAGCACGGCGAGGAACGACAGGAAGAACAGAACATTGAGTGCGACGAGCAGCTTCAGCGACACGGAAGCTGCACGGTCGGCGATGGCGATGACGCGTTTCATGGTTCTGTCTTCATGTTTGACCATGATCTTTTCCGAAAACCGGGTCCCACTTTTCGGGATCATGGTCAGTTCTAGAACCGAAAAGCGGCAAAACGGTTAATTGGTACTGCGAAATTGAAGGGTTCATGCCCGTGGATGGGCTGATTCGTAGATTTCGAGCAGCCTCGCGGTGTCGACGCCGGTGTAGATTTGCGTCGTCGACAGGCTGGCGTGGCCGAGCAGTTCCTGGATGGTGCGCAAGTCACCGCCGCGGCCGAGCAGATGCGTGGCGAAGGAATGGCGCAGCGCATGCGGCGTCGCGGTATCGGGCAGGTTGAGCGCCGAGCGCAGTTTGGCCATGTCGCGCTGGACGATGGCCGGGTTGAGCGGGCCGCCACGGGCGCCGCGAAACAGCAGGCCCTTGGGGTCGAGATGGTAGGGGCAGAGCCGGCGATATTCGGCGATCGCCCTGAGCGCCACCGGCAGCACCGGCACCAGGCGCGTCTTGCCGCCCTTGCCGGTGACGCGCAGCACCGTGTCGTCCGCCGACGCCAGATCGGCGCCCGCCAGACCGAGCGCCTCGGAAATGCGCAGGCCGGAGCCGTAGAGCAGTGTCAGCACAGCGGCGTTGCGGGCCGCGATCCAGGGTTCTTCCGCCAATTGGCCTTCGATGGAAACGATATGCTTGGCGTCGCTCGCCGTCAGCGGCTTGGGCAGCGATTTGGGCTGGCGCGGTGCGCGCAGGGCTGCCGCACCCGCCGCATTGGCAAGGCCGCGCCGCTCGAGGAAACGCAGCAGCGAGCGGATGCCGGCGAGACCCCGGCCCAGGGTGCGGGCACCGGCGCCGGCATTGCGCCGCGCAGCGAGGAAGCCGCGCAGGTCGGCCGGGCGCAGATCGGCGATGTCCGAAATGCCGGGCGAGCCGCCGCAATGGCCGGTGAGGAAATGCAGGAACTGGCGCGTGTCGCGCTCATAGGCTTCCACCGTCTTAGGCGACAGCCGACGTTCTCGCGCCAGCATCTTCAGCCAGCTTTCACGCGCCGCCTGGAGATCGGGTTTAGCCGGGATGAGGAATTCCTGCATGGCGTCTGATCCAGTTCGCCGCCATTTTCTCGCAGGCAGGTTAGAAAGCGGTGAAGAGTCCGTCATTGAAAAGATGGCCGGCTGGGGCTAGGAGATCGTCGATTGGCGGCAAGTCACAAACCTTGGTGATTGGCTGAAATCTGCGCAGTCGCTTCGCGCCTGCTCCGCCCGTGGATGACGAAGGTAAAAGCGCCATGAGCAAGCCCCAGAACCCTGTCCAGATGGCCGTGATCGGCGCCGCCCATGGCATCAAGGGCGAATTGCGGGTGAAGACCTTCACCGGTGAACCGCTGGCGCTGGCCGACTACGGCCCGCTCTACGCCCGTGACGGCCGCGCCTTCCAGATCATCGACATCAGGCCCGCCAACACCGTCGTCGTGGTCCGCTTCAAGGGCGTTGCCGACCGCAACGCGGCCGAGGCGCTGGCCGGCACGGAGCTGTTCGTCGACCGTTCGATGCTGCCGGACGACGGCGAGGAAGACGAGTTCTACCATGCCGACCTCGTCGGCCTCGAAGTCCGCGACGACACGGGTGCCGTGCTTGGCAAGGTGGTCGCGGTGCACAATTTCGGCGGCGGCGACATTCTCGACGTGACGCTGGGCGGGCGCAAGGGCGTGCTGATCCCGTTCACACAGGCTGCCGTGCCACAAGTGTCGATCGCCGAGGGTTTCGTCCGCGTCGACCCGGCGGCGGCCGGACTTGTCGAGGACGAGGATGGCGACGGCCCGCGAGAGGAAGACTTCGATCCGAAGGGCAGGCCGCGCGGACCGAGCGATGCCGGGGGCAACCGGTGAGTTTTTCCGCTTCGGTGCTGACGCTTTACCCCGAGATGTTTCCCGGCGCGCTCGGCCTGTCGTTGGCCGGCCGGGCGCTCGAGGCCGGCACGTGGTCGCTGGAGGCGATCCAGATCCGTGACTTCGCCACCGACCGTCATCGCACCGTCGACGACACGCCAGCCGGCGGCGGCGCCGGCATGGTGATGCGCGCCGACGTGCTGGCGAAAGCCATCGACCACACGTCGCCGCCGGGCGACGCGCGGCCACGGCTGTTGATGAGCCCGCGCGGCAAACCGCTGACTCAGGCCCGCGTGCGCGAACTGGCCGCAGGACCGGGCGCGGTCATCGTCTGCGGCCGTTTCGAGGGCGTCGACCAGCGGGTGATCGACGTGCGGGGATTGGAGGAAGTCTCGATCGGCGACTACATCCTCTCGGGCGGCGAGCCGGCAGCGCTCGTTCTGCTCGATGCGGTGGTGCGGTTATTGCCGGGCGTGATGGGTAACGCGGTGTCGGGCGAGGAAGAAAGCTTTGAGAACGACCTGCTCGAACATCCGCACTATACGCGGCCGCAGGAGTTCGAGGGCCGCGAGATTCCCGAGGTGCTGATCTCGGGCAATCACAAGAAGATCGCCGCATGGCGGCGGGCGCAGTCGGAAGCGCTGACGAAAGAGCGGCGTCCTGATTTGTTGGGCGCCGCCGCTCAGCCTTTCCAAAAGTAATAGAAAGCCAGAAACAGGCCGACGGCGACGACGAAGCCGCGCACCGCGTTTTGCGGCACGCGCTTGGCGATCCAGACGCCGGCATAGCCGCCGAGCGCGCCGCCCGGGATCATGATGATCGCCTGCGGCCAGGCGACGACGCCGCCCGAGACGAAGACGACGATCGCGACAGCGGCGATGACCATGGCCAGCATGTTCTTCAACGCATTCAGCCGGTGATAGTCGCCAGCTTGGGTGAGGCCGAGCGTCGCCAGCATCATCACGCCCATGCCGGCGCCGAAGAAGCCGCCATAGATGGCGGTGAGAAACTGCGCCAGGGAGCCGGCGAGCGAGCCCACCGCCGCTTCATGGCCGAGCTTCGGCACTGGTTTCAGCCAGGGGCCGGCGGCGAACAGGGCTGTCGCGGCCAAGAGCAGCCACGGCACCAGAGCGCGAAACGACGGATTGTCGAGCGCCAAAAGGATCAGAGCGCCGGCCAGTGCGCCCACGGCCGAGATCAGGCACAGCAGCAGTGCGCTGCGCCAGAAATGCCTGATATCGGCCGAGTAGGCGAGGGTCGAGGTGATGTAGCCTGGAAATTGCGTCACCGAGGAGGTGGCGTTGGCGACGATCGGCGGCAGGCCGACCAACGTCATGGCGCCGAAGGTGATGAAGGTGCCGCCACCGGCGACCGCATTGGCGGCGCCTGACAGAAAGCCCGCCAGAAAGAGCAGGATGGCATCGAAGACAGACATGAATTGCGGCCGCTCAAAACTGTGTTATTTCAGGCTTAGAAAGCCTGAACGACCGGCGCAACCCGGCACGGCAGGATTACGATGGTGCCATGCGAGCAGAAAATGCGCTGCCAAGGCGTGACAAAGCGGCGAAATAGCTGTATGTGCCCGCCCGTACCGGCCAGAAAGAATCTGCCGGACCCGTCAACAATGACGGTGTAGTCGCCCCTGCCTGATGTTTCAAAGACAAATGTCTTGGAGACAAAGGGCATAGCCAAGCGGTCAATGGAACTGCAAGGCGAGTGTCGGACGCTCTGACTGTCGGAAGAACAAGAAGTGGACTTTTGAGATGGATATTCTCCGTCAGCTCGAGGCCGAACAGGCCGCCAAGATCGAAGCCAAGCGCAAGCTTCCCGAATTCCAGCCCGGCGACACCGTGCGCGTCCAGGTCCGCGTGACCGAAGGCACCCGCACCCGCGTCCAGGCCTATGAGGGCGTCGTCATCGCCCGCGCAGGCGCCGGCTTCCAGGAGAACTTCACGGTTCGCAAGATTTCCTACGGTGAAGGCGTCGAGCGCGTGTTCCCGGTCTACTCGCCGATGGTTGAAGGCGTTGAAATCGTTCGCCGCGGCAAGGTGCGTCGCGCCAAGCTCTACTACCTGCGCGATCGTCGCGGCAAATCGGCCCGTATTTCGGAAAACACCGGCGTGCGCGCCCGCAAGCTGAACGACGAGGAGCGCGATGCTCTGAACGCCGAGAAGGCCCGCATCGAGGCCGAGAAGGTGGCAGCCGCCGAGGCTCTGGCCGTCGAGAAGGCCGCTCAGGACGCCGCCGAGAAGAAGGCCGCCGCCGAGGCAGCTGAAGCCGCAAAGGCAGCCGAAGCAGCCACCGCCGAATAAGTTTTTCGGCGAGCAAGTTTGAAAAGGCGGCTTCGGCCGCCTTTTTTCGTTTCCGGGGGCTGGCTGGCGGAAAAGTCGGCGGTTGACTCGATTTACATCGTGTACTAAACAATCGTGCACGATTTAAATGGAGAAATGAAATGCCTGCATTGTATTCTACCCAAGCCCGCGCCGTCGGCGGCCGCGCCGGCCATGTCCAGAGCGATGATGGCTTGCTCAGCCTCGATCTTGCCATGCCCAAGGAGCTTGGCGGCAAAGGTGGCGCCACCAATCCCGAACAGCTTTTCGCCGCCGGCTATGCCGCCTGCTTCGAAAGCGCCATGCGCTTCATCGCCGGCAAGCAGAAACTGCCGCTGCAGGATGCCTCGGTGACGGCAAATGTCAGCCTGCACAGCAATGCGCAGGGCGGATTTGTGCTCGGCGTTTCGCTGGCAGCGGAAACAAAAGGTCTTGATCAGGCGGCGGCGGAAGCGCTTGTATCGGCGGCGCACCAGGTTTGCCCCTATTCCAACGCCATCAAGGGCAACATCGAGGTGGCGCTTTCGGCTAAGGCGCTTCCGGCAAAGGCAGCATGAACACAAAACAGACGGACGATACCACGCAGGCCTCGGCGGATTTCGCCGGGGTGCCGAAACTCGACGACCAAATCTGCTTCGCCCTCTATTCGGCTAGCGGGCTGATGACACGGCTCTACCGGCCGTTGCTCGAACCGCTCGGCCTCACCTATCCGCAATATCTGGCGATGATGGCGCTGTGGGAGCGAGCGCCACGCACGGTGGGTGGGCTCGGCGAGGTGCTGGGTCTCGATTCGGCGACGCTGACACCCCTGCTCAAACGGCTGGAGGCGGGCGGCTTCATCACCCGCCGGCGCGACGCTGCCGACGAGCGCCGGGTGCTTCTGGAGCTGACAACCAAGGGACAGTCGCTACGCGGGCCCGCCAAAGACGTTGCTGTCCAGATACTCTGCCAATTTCCCCGCCTCAGCGCGGTCGAACTGGATGGCCTGCACCGCATCCTCGCCAAGCTCATTGCTGGGCTGCGCGAGACGGACGCCAAGGCACCGGCGGCTGACTGACCGCCGGCCAAGGCACGGATCTCCCGGAATCTTCCGATTGAGAGCATTGGAATCCGATTTCGCCCCCGGCGACACGGCAGAGCGTCTTGCATGACGCTTGCGGAAAGCTAAAGTCGGCGCCGGATTTTCCTGCAAGCCCGGCCATGCCCGGGTCATCAATTCCCGGGAGTGTGTCATGACCAAATCGAAACTGCTGCTGGCAGGCCTGCTTGCCCTCGTCCTGGTGCCCGTTGCCGCCTTCGCGCAGGCGCTGCCCGACCTCGGCGGCAAAAAGGTGGTGGTTGTGACCGAAAACGCCTATCCGCCGCTGCAGTTCATCGATGCCAAGACCGGCAAGCAGATCGGCTGGGAATATGACGCGATGAACGAGATCGCCAAGCGGCTGAATTTCACGGTCGAGTACCAGAACACTTCCTGGGACGCGATGATCCAGGCGGTTTCCGACAACCAGTACAACATTGGCATGACCGGCATCACCATCAAGGACGACCGCAAGGAGAAGGTCGATTTCTCCGACCCCTATATGCGCTCGGAACAGTTCATGCTGGTGCGCGGCGATGAGAGCCGCTTCACCGACGCCAAGACCTTCGGCGCCTTCAAGGACGGGCTGGTCGGCGCGCAGGCCGGCACCACGCCCTTCTACACCGCCGTCTACAGCGTGCTCGACGGCAATGAGCAGAACCCGCGCATCAAACTGTTCGAGACGTTCGGCGCGACCGTGCAGGCACTGAAATCAGGCGACGTCGATGTTGTTTTGACCGATGGCACCGCCGGCAAAGGCTATGTCGACGCCTCCGAGGGCAAATTGAAGCTGATCGGGGGGCCGCTCGGTACCGAGGATTTTGGGTTTATCTTTCCGAAGGGTTCGGACCTGGTGAAGCCGGTCAACGCGGCCATCGCGGCGCTGAAGGCCGACGGCACCCTCGATGCGCTCAACAAGAAATGGTTTCTTGATTACAAGATGGGGCAGTAGTTCGCTGAACCTCACGCAGACACGGCGCTTGAACACCCCCCTCTGCCCTGCCGGGCATCTCCCCCGCAAGGGGGGAGATCAGCTGTCCGCCCTGCCTTCGCGTACCTCCAGCATTGAAGAAAAGGCGCGGGCATTGAAGCTGCCAATCTCCCTCCTTGCGGGGGAGATGGCCGGCAGGCCAGAGGGGGGTGCCTTGGCGCAATCCTTCTGATGCAGGTCCCTTGCTCTTCCTCCAAAGCCGACTTCCCCTGGTGGCTCGTCGTTGCCGTAACCCTCGCGATCGCGGTGGCCGTCTTCGTCGCCACCAGCAACCTCTACACCCAGGTGTTCGCCACGGTCGCCAAGGGCATCGGCGTCACCATCTTCGTCACCGTGATTGCCTTCGTGCTGGCTTCGGCCATGGGTCTCGGCATCGCGCTGATGGGAATGTCCGGCTCGCGCTGGCTGCGCCAGATCGCGCGCTTTTATGTCGAGATCATCCGCGGC
Organism: Mesorhizobium sp. M0491; assembly: GCF_040321265.1. Taxonomy (NCBI): domain Bacteria; kingdom Pseudomonadati; phylum Pseudomonadota; class Alphaproteobacteria; order Hyphomicrobiales; family Phyllobacteriaceae; genus Mesorhizobium; species Mesorhizobium sp. M0491. The sequence goes on along the minus strand of NZ_JAMYRE010000039.1, from coordinate 28,938 downwards.
GTGCCGATCCTGGTGCTGTTGTTCTGGATCGCCTTTGCCGGTGCACCGGCCTTCGTCGCGGCTTGGAACGCGCTGACCGCGCCGCTGCAAAGTGCGGGCCTGTTCGGCGAGCTTTTGGTGCGCGACGTGTCGCTGCTCTGGCGCGCCATCATGGCGCTGACCATCGGCTATTCGGCTTTCATCTCGGAGGTTTTCCGGGCCGGCATCCAGTCGGTGGAGAAGGGCCAGATCGAGGCGGCGAAGGCGCTTGGGCTGACCCGCGCTCAGCGCTTCCGGCTGATCGTGTTCCCACAGGCAATCCGCACCATCCTGCCGCCGCTCGGCAATGATTTCGTCGCGCTGGTCAAGGATTCCTCGCTGGTCTCGGTGCTCGGCGTTGCCGACATCACGCAGATGGGCAAGGTCTACGCCGCCGGCTCCTTTCGCTTCTTCGAGACCTATTCGCTAACGGCCTACATCTATCTCATCCTGACCGTCGGACTGTCGCTGGCGCTCAGGGCGCTGGAGCGGCGGCTGCGCCGTCAGCACGAGGAATAGTTTTTCGGCGAAGACAGCATTACGATCCCCGAGCATTCCCGTTGAGGAGGTCCCATGATCGTCGACAAAGCCAATGCGGCGCTGGATTCCGTCTACACGGCCGACACGCCGGAAGCGCTTGAAGAGGCCTATGCCGCATGGGCCGCGACCTATGACAGCGAGACCGCCTCGCTCGGCTACCTCCTGCCTTTCCTGATCACCGCCTGGGTGGCGCGCCATGTGCCGGCGGGCGATGGCCCCTTGCTCGATGCCGGCTGCGGCACCGGCCTGTCGGGACCGTCGCTGAAGGCGCTCGGTTACCGCGACATTGCGGGGCTCGACCTCTCGCACGATATGCTGAAGATCGCCGGCAGCCGCAATGCCTACGGCGAACTGAAGCAGGCAATGCTGGGCGACACGTTGCCATGGCCTGACGGCCACTTCCGCGCCTTCTTCTCGACCGGCGTGTTCACCATCAGCCATGCGCCGGCATCCGGCCTGCACGAGTTGGTGCGCATCACCCGCAAGGGTGGCCATGCCATCTTCACCGTGCGTGACCAGGTGTTCGAAAGTGGCGGCTTTCAAGCCGTGTTCGATGAACTGGAGCAAGCTGGGAAATGGCGACCGGTCGAGGAAAGCCCGTGGTTCCGCTGCTATGCGATCGCCGAGCCCGAAGCGCTGGTGAAGACGTTTGTGTTTGAAGTGGTTTGAGCGGAGAGGTTTGGGTTCTGCGAAGACACGCCGCAATTGCCGAAAACCCAAAACATTGGTATGAGCCACGCCATGGAAGAGCTTTTTGGCGATCCGGCCTACAAGGGGTTCGTGCTGCAGGACAGGAAACGCCTGCCGTCGCGCTTTTTCGCGCGCGTGTCCGGGGCGCTGACTAGCCGACTATCCTAGGCCGACCTGTCCAGGTCGTTTTCGCCGGGCCGGAGGTCCGGCACCTGCTCTTTCCCATTCTCATATCGACGGATTTACGCACATGAGCGCACTGCGCACCCTCTACGACAAGATTTTCGACGACCATGTCGTCGACCGCCAGGACGACGGCACCTGCCTGCTCTACATCGACCGCCACCTGGTCCATGAAGTGACCAGCCCGCAGGCCTTCGAAGGCCTGCGCATGACCGGTCGTAAAGTCCGGCATCCGGAAAAGACGCTGGCCGTGGTCGATCACAATGTCTCGACCTCACCCGAGCGCAAGTTCGGCATCAAGAACGAGGAAAGCCGTATCCAGGTCGAGGCGCTGGCCAAGAACGCCAGGGATTTCGGCGTCGAATATTATTCCGAGAACGATATTCGCCAGGGCATCGTCCACATCATCGGTCCGGAGCAGGGCTTTACTCTGCCCGGCATGACCATCGTCTGCGGCGACAGCCACACCTCGACGCATGGCGCTTTCGGCGCGCTGGCGCATGGCATCGGCACGTCCGAGGTCGAGCATGTTCTGGCGACACAGACGCTGATCCAGCGCAAGGCCAAGAACATGCTGGTGCGCGTTGACGGCCAGCTGCCGGAGGGCGTCACCGCCAAGGACATCATCCTCGCTATCATCGGCGAGATCGGCACCGCCGGCGGCACCGGCTATGTCATCGAATATGCCGGCGAGGCGATCCGTGCGCTGTCGATGGAAGGCCGCATGACGATCTGCAACATGTCGATCGAAGGCGGTGCGCGCGCCGGCCTTATCGCCGCCGACGAGACGACCTTCGCCTATGTCAAGGACAAGCCGCGCGCGCCGAAGGGCGCGTCCTGGGATGCGGCGCTCGAATACTGGAAGACGCTGCAGTCCGACGAAGGCGCGCATTTCGACAAGGTGATCGTGCTCGACGCGGCCAAGCTGCCGCCGATCGTCTCCTGGGGCTCCTCGCCCGAGGATGTGGTGTCGGTGCAAGGCATCGTGCCGAACCCGGACGACATCGCCGATGAAAACAAGCGCACCTCCAAGCAGCGCGCGCTCGACTATATGGGGCTGACGCCGGGCACCAAGATCACCGACATCACGCTCGATCGCGTCTTCATCGGTTCCTGCACCAATGGCCGCATCGAGGATCTGCGCGCCGTCGCCAAGGTGGTCGAAGGCAAGACGGTCAGCCCGCATGTCGATGCGATGATCGTGCCGGGTTCCGGCCTGGTCAAGGAACAGGCGGAAGCCGAAGGTCTCGACAAGATCTTCCTCGCCGCCGGTTTCGACTGGCGCGAGCCGGGCTGTTCGATGTGCCTGGCGATGAACGACGACCGGCTGAAGCCGCATGAACGCTGCGCCTCCACCTCGAACCGCAATTTCGAGGGCCGGCAGGGTTTCAAGGGCCGCACCCATCTGGTTTCGCCGGCCATGGCGGCGGCGGCGGCGATCGCCGGCCACTTCGTCGACATACGCGAGTGGAAGTAACCCGGATTTGAACAGAACCCGAGCCGCGTGGGCTCGGGTTCAAAGCTTCCCGTCACGGCGGACGAGTTCGTGGAACTCCTCGCGGCGTCCCGGCTGTTCGGCGGCGACCACAAGCGCAAGCTGTTGTTCCTCGAAGAGCTTGAACCATTCGTCCCATTCGACGAGTTCATAGCCTCCCGCATTGAGCGGCCGTTCAGGCTGGTCCTGATCCTGATAGGCGTGCTGGCCGAAGACCAGCCTCAACATGGGCTGCGTCCCCGCCTCCGGCGATATGTCGACGATTGCGGGAAAGCCGGCGCGCCCGGCAGCCCATGAGCGGATCGCATCGTGGTCGGTCAGTGTGATCGTGTCGGCCATGGGTCGCTCCAGATTGTGAACGGAGGAACGCTGACTGGGGACTGCGGTTCCCTGACATTATTTTGAGGCGGCGGTCCTGCTTGCCGCATGGCTTAACCGCTTGTTTGGGCTTGCCCTCTAAGCTCTTCCCTGACGTAAGCCAGGGGAAGTCACAGTCGGTTGGACACGGGTCTGCTCATTGCGCTGCTCAACCCGACGATCGCGCTGGCGCTCGGCGCGGCGTTCCTTGTGCTATGGTCCTATCAGCGCCACCGCCCCTATCTGGCCGTTCTGGCGATCAGCTACAGTCTCTCGGCGGCTGGCTTCCTGCTCCAGTATTTCACCTTGCCCATCGGGATGCCGCTGACCAAGCTTACGTCGAACATCTGCTTCACCATCGCTGCCTGCTGCCTGTCCAGCGCCGTCATCCACCGTTATGGCCGCAAGGTGCCCTCTGTGGGAATCGCCGTGTTGGCGGGCGGCGGCCTGGCGTCGTTATGCTGGTTCCTGTTCGTCGCGCCGGATCTCACCTGGCGCATCCTGGCGATGAATTTCGCATTCGGCGGCATCAGCCTTCTGGTTGCCGCCGAACTGCGCCCGGTACGCAACAACGGCCCGACCGAAAAAATCCTGTTCGTGCTGTCGCTGCTGTCGGGCGTCAATTTCTTCGTGCGCACCCTTGCCGTCGTCATCGCGCATGGGCCCTTCGCCAGCTATGACGGGTTCTATGGCTCGTCCTACTGGACGACGGCGCTGCTGTCGCACGCTCTGCTCTCGCTGCTCATCGCGCTGTGCCTGTTTTCCGCCGCGGCACTCGACGTGTTGAAGGCATTGAAGACCGAGACCTATACCGACCCCCTGTCGGGCCTGCTCAACCGGCGTGGCTTCGAGGAGCGAGGCATGCTGCTCTTGCAGCACTGCGCCTCGGCCCGGTTCCCGGTCGCGCTAGTGCTGGCCGACCTCGATCATTTCAAGGCGCTCAACGATGTGCATGGGCATGGGGCGGGCGATCGGGTGATCGCCGACTTCGCCGCCAAGCTTCGGTCGGCGGCCGGCGCGCGCGGTGTTGCCGGGCGTATCGGCGGCGAGGAATTCGCGGTGCTGCTGCCCCTCAGCGATCTTGCGGCGGCGCGGCTGTTCGCCGAAGCGGTGCGCACCGTCTATTCGGCCGGCCATGTCGACGGGCTTCCCCAGGGAACGAAGGTGACGGCAAGCTTCGGCGTGGCGGCCCGCAGCGGTGGCGAGGCGCTGGAGCCGCTGATGCGCCGTGCCGACGATGCGCTCTACAAAGCCAAGAAGAACGGCCGCGACAGTGTACGCCTGTCCTATGAGCGGCCGGAAACGGCGTTCCTGCCGGAGCCGCTCAAGACCGGCTGAATCTGTCCGGCCGGGACGGCGTTAACGTCTTCTTCGCCCGTCGATGATTAGCTGTCGGCGCGGGTGCGGGAGAACATGAGCGGCGCCAACTTCATCCTGTTGATCAATCTGTCGGTTGCCGGCCTGCTGGCGGCATCCTTCATGGCGGTCGCCTTCCACGATGTCGGCCGGGCGCCGGCGCGCTGGCTGGCATTTGGCTATCTGCTGGGCATGGCCTATTCGGCCATCGAATTCTCCATTCCCGCTTTTGCCGACGCGCGGCTCCCGGTCGTTGCCGCCTTCGCGGTCTTCCTTGGCGCCACGCTTGCGTTCAATGGCGGGCTTGCCCGCAAATACGGCGTGGCGCCGCCCTGGAAGCCGATGCTGTTTTTCCTGTTGGCCACCACCATAGCCGTGTATTTCGTGCAGGACCTGCCTCGCCAGTCGCTCATCCGCATCATGGCTTACCAGCTTCCCTATGCGGTCATGCAGTTCGTCGGGCTGGCCATCGTCTGGTCATCGAGGCAAAAGCTTGCCCGTCTCGATCGCATATTGATGGCCGTGCTGGCGGCGAGCGGCCTCCAGTTTGCCTCCAAGCCGTTCATCGCGCATGCGCTCGGCGGCTGGGGCGCCAATCCGCAGGCCTATCTGCAAAGCAACTACGCGCTGGTGTCGCAATCGCTCGGCACTGTCTTTGCGCTGGCGCTGGCGCTGCTGATGCTGGCCATCCTGGTTCGCGACGTGCTTGCCGAAGTGACGTCGAAGTCGGAGACGGACACGCTTTCGCGCCTGCTCAACCGCGGCGGCTTCACCCGCCATGCCGAGCTGGCGGTGCTTGGCGCGATGCGGCAAGGCGTGCCGGTCGCGCTGGTCATTGCCGACCTCGATCATTTCAAGAGCGTCAACGACAGTTTCGGCCATGCGTCAGGCGACCGGGTGATCGAGATTTTTGCAGGCTTCCTGCGCGAAGCCGCCGCCGCGCATCACGTTGCCGGCCGCATCGGCGGCGAGGAGTTCGCCATCATCCTGCCGGGAACCAACCTTGCCGCGGCCCGGCTGTTCGCCGAGGGCACGCGCAGCGCCTTTGGCGGGCTGCCCATCGACGGGCTGCCGGCTGACAACCGCTGCACCGCGAGCTTCGGCGTCGCCGAACTTCATCCGAGCGAAGACTTTGCCGATCTGATGCGGCGCGCCGACCAGGCGCTCTATCAGGCGAAGAATGCCGGGCGCGATTGCGTGCGCGTCTCCGCCGGGCCTGCCGGCAATTGGTCGTCAGCCGGAATGGAAGCCAGAGCAATTTCAGGAAAAGTGTGAAACGGTTTTCCCGGGAAAAGCGCATGGCGCCTTCCCTTGGGAATTGCGTCCAGACAAAGAGTCTAGCGGCAGGGGCTGAGCTCGGGCATCTCGCCGTCGGAGAGACCGTACATATAGGAGCGGCCCTTCACCAGCACCGGCGGCCGGTAGCAATCGCTGTATCCGCTGATTTCGTCGGCTTCGTTCTCGTAGATCACCTTGGGCTGGCCGGCGCTGGTGTAGTCGGAAAGCTGCTTGGCCAGCCTGCCTTCGCCGACGATGATGCGCTTGTAGCCAGCGGCGCTGTCGACGACGAGGTTGCCGAAGGAATCGGCGTAGACGCGATCCTGATGCCGCGCGCCTGCAAGCGCTGGCGCTGCAAGGCCGACGGCCGACGCCGTCACGATGAGCGCCGCAAGGCGCGATCTGCCCGAATTCGAACGCATGGCGTCCTCCGTGTCTTGAGGGAAAGCCTCCTCGAATCAGAAATTAACGTTTTCTTAACCTTTGTTAAGAGGCCGGTGCGTTTGGCGGCAATGTCTCGGTAAACATGGTTAATATCCGTTAATATCCGACTGGATGGAAAACCCGTTGGCCATCATTCGGCCATGCTCGGCCGCACCATCGCGGCTGGTGTCCGTCTCGGCGTCGGGATGACCTTGATCTTGGCAAAGCATCGCGGCTGGTTTGCCGCGCGGGAGGACAGCATATGGCGCTACGCCGGCCGAATTGGGTGTCCGTTTTCCCGTTGCTCGGGATCGCCGCTGGCTGTGTGCCGCAGGACAGCGCGCCGAAGGCGGCCAATACCGTGGTCGTCTCACCTGCACCGGCTCAGCAGTCCGTCGCAGCCGCGGCGCCTCCGGCAGCTGCAACCAAGATCATCACCGACCTTACCGCGCCTCGGTCCGGCATAGGCGCGGCCACCTACAGATGCGGCAACAACGGTATGATTTCTATCCAAAATCTCGGTACATCGTTGCGTGTGGTCGGGTCCGACGGCGCGACCGAGGAGTTTGCGGCGTCGCCCGCCAACCAGAGCAGCCGCTACCAGGCGGTCACGCATGACGCAATCGTGATCGACGGACGCGAGGCGTTGGTGATGAAGAAGGGGTCGACGCCGCAGACCTGCAAACGCTGACGCCAATCTCAACACCGCTGGGCCCTTGGGTCAGACATGTTGCACTGCAGCGATATCGAGCCGGCTTCGGGCCTCCCGGCCTAATCGATTGAAGCCCAAGCCGGCCTTTTAGTCAGACTAAATTACGTTTTCGAAACGGTTTTCTGGCTTTGACGCGGTGCAAAAAGAGCATTAGAAACCGGCTGTCCGAAGTCGCAACCGGAAGCGGCAATGCCGCATTTCCACCTGAGGCTCCAGAGAGACGCCGAACTGGGGGAGCCATGAGCAAATCACCAGCCACCCGCGAATTTGTCAGACGTGAACGGCCGATTTCGCCGCACCTCACCGTGTACCGGCCGCCGATCACCATGACGATGTCGATCATTCACCGCATCACCGGTGGCGCGCTGTATTTCGGCACGCTGCTGGTCGCCCTGTGGCTGATGGCGGCGGCAAGCTCGCAGGCGACTTTCGATTGGGCCAATTGGGCCTTCGGCACCTGGCTCGGCCGGCTCATCCTGTTCGGCTACACCTGGGCGCTGATGCACCATATGCTGGGTGGCGTGCGCCATCTGATCTGGGACACCGGCGCGGGCCTGGAGAAGCATACCGCCTCGAAGATCGCCTGGGCGACGCTGGCCGGCTCGATCCTGCTCACGCTGCTGATCTGGATCGCCGGCACTATGGCGCGGGGAGCCTGATCATGAGCGGCAAAAACACCGACATGCGCACGCCGCTGGCGAGGGTCCGCGGCCTCGGCTCCGCCCGCGAGGGCACCGGGCATTTCTGGCGCCAGCGCCTGACCGCGATCGCCAACATCCCGCTGATCCTGTTCTTCGTCGGCTTCCTGATCGCGCTCAACGGCGCCGACTACGCACATGTGCGGGCAGCTCTTGCCAACCCGTTCGTGGCGCTGGTGATGGCCCTGGTGCTCATCTCCGGGCTCATCCATATGCGGATCGGCATGCAGGTGATCATCGAGGATTACGTGCATGGCGAAGGCATGAAGCTGGCGCTGATCGCGCTCAATACATTTTTTCCCATAGCGGTCGGCGTCGCCTCGATCTTCGCCCTGCTCAAGCTGACATTCGGAGGCTGAGTTGGCCAAGGACGCGACACAAGCCAACAGCGCTGGCTACACTTATGTCGACCACAAGTTTGACGTGGTGGTCGTTGGCGCCGGCGGCGCCGGCCTGCGCGCCACGCTCGGCATGGCCGAACAGGGCCTGCGCACCGCCTGCATCAGCAAGGTGTTCCCGACCCGCTCGCACACGGTGGCGGCGCAAGGCGGCATTGCCGCCTCGCTGTCCAACATGGGTCCCGATTCCTGGCAGTGGCACATGTACGACACCGTCAAGGGCTCGGACTGGCTGGGCGATGTCGACGCCATGGAATATCTGGTGCGCGAAGCGCCGGCCGCGGTCTACGAACTCGAACATTACGGCGTGCCGTTTTCGCGCACCGAAGAGGGCAAGATCTACCAGCGGCCGTTCGGCGGCCACATGATGAACTATGGCGACGGCCCGCCGGTGCAGCGCACCTGTGCCGCCGCCGACCGCACCGGCCACGCCATCCTCCATACGCTCTACGGCCAGTCGCTGAAGAACAACGCGCAGTTCTTCATCGAGTATTTCGCGCTCGACCTGATCATAGAGCCGGACGGCACCTGCACCGGCGTCGTCGCCTGGAACCTCGATGACGGCACCATCCACCGTTTCTCCGCCAAGATGGTGGTGCTGGCGACCGGCGGCTATGGCCGCACCTATTTCTCGGCCACCTCGGCGCACACCTGCACCGGCGACGGCGGCGGCATGGCAGCGCGTGCCGGCTTTCCGCTGCAGGACATGGAGTTCGTGCAATTCCACCCGACCGGCATCTATGGCGCCGGCTGCCTGATCACCGAGGGCGCACGCGGCGAGGGCGGCTATCTCGTCAACTCCGAGGGCGAGCGCTTCATGGAGCGCTACGCGCCGTCGGCCAAGGACCTTGCCTCGCGCGACGTCGTCTCGCGCTGCATGACGCTGGAAATCCGCGAGGGTCGCGGCGTCGGCAAGAACAAGGACCACATCTTCCTGCATCTCGACCATCTCGATCCCGCCGTCCTGCACGAGCGGCTGCCGGGCATTTCGGAATCGGCCAAGATCTTTGCCGGCGTCGACCTGACCAAGGAGCCGATCCCGGTGCTGCCCACGGTCCACTACAATATGGGCGGCGTGCCGACCAATTACTGGGGCGAGGTGCTCAATCCGACGGCGCTCAATCCAGACCAGGTGTCGCCCGGATTGATGGCTGTCGGCGAAGCCGGCTGTGCCTCCGTGCATGGCGCCAATCGGCTCGGTTCGAATTCGCTGATCGATCTTGTGGTGTTCGGCCGCGCGGCCGCGATCCGCGCCGGCCAGGTCATCGACCGCAAGTCGGCGATCCCTTCGCCCAACGAAGCCTCGGTCGAAAAGATCATGGACCGCTTCGACCGGCTCCGCCACGCCAACGGCTCGACGCCGACAGCGGTGCTGCGCGAGAAGATGCAGAAGGCGATGCAGGAAGACGCGGCGGTGTTCCGCACGCAGGAATCGCTGGAGAGCGGCTGCAAGCGCATTTCGCAGCTCTGGGGCGAGTTGAAGGACATCAAAGTGTCCGACCGCTCGATGATCTGGAACTCCGATCTGGTCGAGACGCTGGAGCTGGAAAACCTGATGGCCAATGCCATCACCACGGTCTACAGCGCCGAGGCGCGCAAGGAGAGCCGTGGAGCACACGCACGCGAGGACTTTTCGGCGCGCGACGACGCGGTCTGGCGCAAGCATACGCTGGCCAGGCTGAGCGAAGACGGCAAGGTGGCCCTCTCCTACCGGCCGGTGCACACCGAGCCGCAGCTGGCTGAAAAGGACGGCGGCATCAGCCTCGCCAAGATCGCGCCCAAGGCCAGAGTGTATTGAGGATCGAACATGGTTGAACTCACGCTCCCCAAGAATTCGCAGATCAAGCCGGGAAAGACCTGGCCCAAGCCCGAGGGCGCCACCAATCTGCGGGAGTACCGCATCTATCGCTGGTCGCCGGACGATGACGAGAACCCGCGCATCGACACCTATTTCGTCGACATGGACGATTGCGGGCCGATGGTGCTCGACGCGCTGCTGTGGATCAAGAACAAGATCGACCCGACGCTGACCTTGCGGCGTTCCTGCCGCGAAGGCATTTGCGGCTCCTGCGCCATGAACATCGACGGTTCCAACACGCTGGCCTGCACCAAGGGCTGCGACGACATTTCCGGCGCGGTAAAAGTCTACCCGCTGCCGCATATGCAGGTGGTCAAGGACCTTGTGCCGGACCTCACCAATTTCTACGCCCAGCACGCGTCGATCCAGCCCTGGCTGAAGACGGTATCGCCGGAGCCGGCCAAGGAGTGGCTGCAGAGCCATGAGGACCGCGAGAAGCTCGACGGGCTCTACGAATGCATATTGTGCGCCTGCTGCTCGACCTCGTGCCCGAGCTATTGGTGGAACGGCGACCGCTATCTCGGTCCGGCAACGCTCTTGCAGGCCTATCGCTGGCTGATCGATAGCCGCGACGAGGCCACCGGCGAGCGGCTCGACAACCTCGAAGATCCGTTCCGGCTCTATCGCTGCCACACCATCATGAACTGCGCGCAGACCTGCCCCAAGGGCCTCAACCCGGCCAAGGCGATCGCCGAGATCAAGAAGATGATGGTGGAGAGAAGGGTTTAGGCTGGCGGTCGGTTGCCGGCGAAAGCAAATCCAATGAGCGATGACCTTCCCACTCTCTCCCCCGTCGAAGCGCGCATACTCGGCTGCCTGATCGAGAAGAAGGAGCTGACGCCGGATGTCTATCCGCTGACGCTCAACGCGGCACTGGCCGCCGCCAACCAGAAGACGGCGCGCGAGCCGGTGATGGCGCTGGAGCAGACCGAGGTGCACCGGGGGCTGAAGCTGCTCGAACAAAAGGGACTGGTGCGGCAGATGTTCGGCTCGCGTGTCGAGCGCTACGAGCACCAGATGGCGCAGCGCTTCTCGCTGACCACGCCGCAGACCGCTTTGATCGCCCTGCTGTTGCTGCGCGGGCCGCAGACGGTCCATGAATTGTCGGCGCGCACCGAGCGCATGGCGCGGTTTTCGTCGATCGAAGATCTGCGCGCCGAGCTCGACATGCTGATCGGCCGTCGGCCGCCACTCATCCAGGAAATCCCGCGCGGACCGGGCCAGCGCGAGGACCGCTACGTACATCTGCTGAGCGGCCCGGTAGACGTTACCGTCCTTTCGGCGCAGCGAAGTGCATCGGTCCTGCCCGCTTCCGACCTGGAGGCGCGGTTGGAGGCGTTGGAGCAGGAAGTCGCCGCATTGCGTGCCCGGCTGGACGCGCTGGGAGCATAGGTCCCCGGCGCGCGCCTGAGCGTTCGCGCCGGGTCTTCACACCGGATGCAGCGTTCTCAGCCGAGCTTGGCGTCGAGCGACACGTTTATGGCGCCGAGCGCCTTCGAGACCGGGCAGCCGGCCTTGGCCTTCTCGGCCAGCTCCGTGAATTTCGCCGCATCGATGCCCGGGACCTTGCCGACCACGGTGAGGGCGCTGCCGGTGATCCCCGTGCCGGGAACCAGCGTCACCACGGCCTTGGCGTCGAGTTCGGTGGCAGGCGTGCCGTTCTCGGCCAGGAAATGCGAGAACTGCATGGCAAAGCAGCCCGCATGCGCCGCCGCGATCAGCTCTTCAGGGTTGGTGCCGGATTTGCCGCTCTCGTCCTCGAAGCGCGCCTTGAACGAATAGGGCGTGCCCTTCAGGGTCCCGCTCTGGGTGTCGAGCGTGCCCGTGCCCTCTTTCAGATTGCCTTTCCAGACGGCGTTTGCGGTGCGGTCCATGAATTCCTCCTTATTGCAGCGGTGGCGCCGGCCAGGCGGCGTTCCTCCCAACTATAGCGCGGGCGCGCGGGAAGACCACCGCGCTGTTTTGCGCGCGCATGCGGCGACGGCGGGTCTCATCGAATCTTTTTTGAAAAATGTGCGTGCAAAAATGTCGACTTGCACCGGCCCCGACCGTCCTGCGGGCGGCCACGGATTCTCGTGGCCGATGGAGGTTCGCATGAACAATCTGTTTTCCGCCCATTGGACAAGCACCGGCCGAAGGGCTGATCTCGGGGAAAGCGACCCGCTGCAGGTGCCGCCCTCCGGCTTCGGCCGGCTGCTTGCGGCAATTGCCATTATCGGCATCGCGGTCAGCCTTCTCGACCATGTCGCTGCCGGCAAGGACTCAACCGATACCGTGATCGCCTATGGTTCGTCACAGCAAGGGAGATGGAAATGAAATATGTCTGTCTGGTCTATGGCGAGGAAAACGACCTCCATGCCATGACGCCGGAGCGTCTGGCCAAGCTCGATGCCGATTCGATGGCTCATGACCGGTCATTGGATCAGCGTGGGATGCTGATCGTCGCGCAGGCGCTGCAATCGGTGAAGACGTCGAAGACGGTGCGGCGACGCCAGGGCAAGCCGCTGATCACCGACGGCCCGTTCGCCGATACCAAGGAGCAGTTGCTCGGCTTCGTCTTGATCGAGGCCGACAATCTCGACCAGGCGCTGGAGATCGCCGGCGAGATCCCGCTGGCCGAAATAGGCACCATCGAGGTGCGGGCGATCTACGATGTGCCGGGGTCATAGCCCCCGCCATGTGCTACAGCCACGTGGAAACCAAGGCGTTCGACTGAACGATCGTCCTGGTTCATTTCGTGCGCAACTTTTGCGTGTTGAAGCAAGGCGAGAGTTCTCCTATCGTCGCCGGGGTTCTTGGGGATTTCGACATGCCTTTCCTGATTGCTATCCTTGGCGTGATGGGCGCGGCAGCGTTTTGGTGGTACCGGATGAAGGCCATGAACGACGCGGCTCGTGACGTTGCGGACGTTGTCGGGCGCGTACAGGGCAACATCCGCCGCAAGAAGCTGCGCAAGCAGGCGGCGCTGTCGCCGCTGACGGCGATCGATGATCCGGTCGTAGCGGCGGCTACGCTGATCACGTCAATCGTCTCCGAGGATGGGCCAATCCTGCCGCAGCGCGAGGCCGTCATCCGCGCGGTGATTTCCGAGATCGCCGACAAGAAGAAAACGGACGAAGCGGTGGTCTACGCCAAATGGGCGGCGTCACAGATCGACGACACCACAATCGTCATCGACAGACTGGCGCCGTTCCTGCGCGAGCGTCTGGATGTCGCCGAGCGAAACGATCTGCTGCAGATGGTCAACCGGGCCGCCCAGGGCGGCGAGAAACGCCTCGAAATATCCGACCAGAGGATATTGCGGCTGCGGCAGAAGCTGGGTTTTGAGGTCAATTGATCGCATACCTTGGCGATTGGCGGAAACGCCCATCGCTTTCGTCATCCTGGGGCGGAGCAAGGAGCGAAGCGACGCGGCGCAGACCCCGGGATCCATGCCGCGACTCAAACGCGTCACCACGGTGCAGAATTCTGCTCCGCTGCATTCTTCAGCCAAGGTCGCGGCATGGATCCTTGGGTCTTCGCTCCGCTTCGCGTCGCTACGCCCAAGGATGACGACGTTGGGGATGCTGGCGGCGGCTCAAATCGCCTCGCCCTTCAACAGTCTTGGCGTGCCGGCGGACAGTCCCGACGCCTGGCGGATGAAGAATTCCTTCAGGCGCGGCATGCGTTCGACGAGGCCGAGGCCGATGTCGCGGACGGTTCGTAGCGGGCCGATATCGTTGGAAAACAGCCGGTTCAGCGCGTCCGTGGTGATGCCCATCTGCACCGTGTCGAAGCGGCGCCACTGCTGGTAGCGTTCGAGGACGTCGAGCGCGCCGATGTCCTGGCCGAGCCGGTCGGCCTCGACGATCACCTCGGCAAGGGCTGCGACATCCTTGAAGCCGAGATTGAGGCCCTGGCCGGCGATCGGGTGGATGCCGTGGGCGGCATCGCCGGCGAGCGCGATGCGGGGTGCGACGAAGGCACGCGCAATGGTCAAGCCGAGCGGCCAGGCGCGCGGCTTATCGGCAACGCGGATCTCGCCAAGCTTCAGGCCAAAACGCTGCTCGAGCTCGTGTTCGAAGAGGAGATCGTCACCGGCCACCAGCTTCTCGGCATCGGGCGTACGTTCGACCCAGACGATCGACGAACGGTTGGTGCCGTCCTCACCGGGCTTGAGCGGCAATGTGGCGAAGGGGCCGGCCGGCAGGAAATGCTCTTCAGCGCGACCATTGTGCGGGCGTTCATGCGCCACGGTGCAGACGATGCCGGACTGGCCATATTCCCACTTCACCGTCTTGATGCCGGCCATGTCGCGCAGCTTCGAGTTGACGCCGTCGGCGGCGACCAGCAGCCGGGCCTTCAGCGTCGCGCCGTCGGCAAGATGCACGGTGATACCACTGCCGTTGGGTTCGAAACCCTGCACGGCGACGCCTTCGATGATGTCGATGCCGAGCTTTTCGGCGCTGGCCCGCAAGGCGCCGTTCAGCACCTTGTTGGCGACCATATGCGCAAAAGGCTCGCCCGGCGCCACTTCGCCGTCGAAGGTCAGGAAGACCGGACGCACCGGATCGGCGGTGCGCGAATCGGTGATGATCATCTCGGTGATGGCTTGTGCCTGCGGCGCGATCTCGGCCCACACACCGAGCTGGTCGAGCATGCGGCAGGCGGCGGCGGCAATGGCCGAGGCGCGGCCATCCCTTTGCCAGGCGCCGGCAGGTGCGGCATCGACGAGAGCGATGGCGAGACCCGGTCGCGCCTGCTTCAGCGACACGGCGGCGGCCAGGCCGACATAGCCGGCGCCGGCGACCAGGACATCGAGCCCAGATCTTGTTTTCACGTTTGCCCCGGTTTTCGTGTCCGCCTTGCGTTCCATCATCTTCGCTCCTGCGCGCCGGCCGGGTCTTGCGCCCTTGACTGCCTGTCCGTCCTGTCGGAAACCGCCATAACACTTCTGCGGCGAGGGCGCGAAATATGACGGCAGCCATGGACGAGCTTCTCGGCATTCTCGACCTCGAGAAGCTGGAACACAATCTGTATCGTGGTCGCAGCCCGCTGCTCGACTGGCAGCGCGTGTTCGGCGGCCAGACCATCGCCCAGGCGCTGGTGGCGGCGCAGCGGACAGTGGATCCCGATCGGTACGTGCATTCGCTGCACGGCTATTTCATGCGGCCCGGCGACACCAAGGTGCCGATCGTCTACGAGGTCGACCGTATTCGCGACGGCGGCTCCTTCACCACGCGGCGCGTGGTGGCGGTCCAGCACGGCCAGGCGATCTTTTCGCTCGAAGCCTCGTTCCAGCAGGACGAGGTCGGTCTCGAGCACCAGGTGCCGATG
Source organism: Mesorhizobium sp. M0491 (assembly GCF_040321265.1). NCBI lineage: Bacteria > Pseudomonadati > Pseudomonadota > Alphaproteobacteria > Hyphomicrobiales > Phyllobacteriaceae > Mesorhizobium > Mesorhizobium sp. M0491. The sequence goes on along the minus strand of NZ_JAMYRE010000039.1, from coordinate 13,616 downwards.
CCGCAGGACGTTCCGGGGCCGGACACATTGCTGTCGCAACGCGAATTGCTGGGCAAATTCGGCGAGGCGGTGCCCGATGGCATCAAACGCTACTGGGAGCGCGACCGGCCGATCGAGATGAAACCGGTGATGCTGAAGCATTACACCAGCCGCGAAAAGCTGGAGCCGAAGCAGAATATCTGGATCCGCACCACCGGTCCGGTGCCGGCGGACCGCGCCATCCAGGCGGCGGTGCTCGCCTATCTCTCCGACATGACGCTGCTCGACACATCGACCTTCGCGCATGGCCGCGCCATTTTCGATCGCGATATCCAGGCGGCGAGCCTCGACCACGCCATGTGGTTTCATCGCAGCCATGCGCTCGACGACTGGATGCTCTATACGCAGGACAGCCCGTCGACACAGGGGTCGCGCGGCTTTACACGCGGGTCGCTATTTGCCCGCGACGGCACGCTGATCGCCTCGGTTGCGCAGGAAGGGCTGATCCGGCTCAAGCGACCGCCTGCAGAGTAGGCATTTTCCAAAAATTGCCTAACTTTTAAGCAGATGCACCGCCGCAGCTGTGGGCAGGTTGCGTCGGTGCGCTCCCGAAACTGTTTGCTTACAATGGGTTAACACCCTGCTTCGGCACTTGGCACGGAGCTTGAATCCTTGTGGGCACTCTCCGGCTCTTTGGGATCGGTGAAGGTGTGCAAACGCGGGGGACCGCAACAGCAAAGGGTGAAACCTTATGAAAATCGTGATGGCAATCATCAAGCCGTTCAAGCTCGACGAGGTACGCGAAGCGCTTACCGCCGTCGGCATCCAGGGCCTGACCGTCACCGAAGTCAAAGGCTACGGGCGTCAGAAAGGGCATACGGAGATCTATCGCGGGGCGGAATACGCGGTCAGCTTCCTGCCGAAGATCAAGATCGAAGTCGCGGTCAGCGCCGACATGGTCGACAAGGCCGTCGAAGCCATCACCGCCGCCGCCAAGACCGGCCAGATCGGCGACGGCAAGATCTTCGTTTTCGGCATCGATCAGGCGGTGCGCATCCGCACCGGCGAAACAGACACCGACGCGCTCTGAGCGGCGATCACGTATTCCAATGGAGAGTTCAATGAATATTCCTTCCACCTTGAAGTCAGTGGCGCGCTCCGCGCTGCTGGGCTCGTTCGCACTCGGAGCATTGGGCACGGTCGCCGCATTCGCGCAGGAAGCGGCTCCCGCCGCGGCTGCAGCAGCGCCAGCTTTCACCGTCGACAAGGGCGACACCACGTGGATGATGATTTCCACCGTTCTGGTGCTGTTGATGACGGTTCCCGGCCTTGCGCTTTTCTACGGCGGCCTGGTTCGCAGCAAGAACATGCTGTCGGTGCTGATGCAGGTCTTCACCATCACCAGCGTGGTCATGATCATCTGGGTTTTCTACGGCTACAGCCTCGCCTTCACCCCGGGCAACGCCTTCGTCGGCGGCCTTTCCAAGATGTTTCTCTCCGGCGTCGATGTGACGACCCTGTCGGAAACCTTTACCAAGGGTGTCGCCATTCCTGAACTGGTGTTCGTCGTCTTCCAGATGACCTTCGCCTGCATCACGCCGGCCCTGATCGTCGGCGCCTTCGCCGAACGCGTCAAATTCTCCGCTTTGATCCTTTTCGTGATCCTGTGGGTCACTTTCATCTACTTCCCGATCGCTCATATGGTCTGGTTCTGGGGCGGCCCGAGCGCTTATAGCGATCCGACCGGCCTCATCTTCAGCTTCGGCGCCATCGACTTCGCCGGCGGCACGGTCGTTCACATCAATGCGGGCATTGCCGGCCTCGTCGGCGCGCTCATGATCGGCAAGCGCAGCGGCTACAAGAAGGATCTCATGGCGCCGCACTCGATGACGCTGACCATGGTCGGTGCTTCGCTGCTGTGGGTCGGCTGGTTTGGCTTCAACGCCGGTTCGAACCTTGAAGCGAACGCCTATGCGGTGCTGGCCATGATCAATACCTTCGTCGCCACGGCGGCGGCGGCGGTGACCTGGATCGTGCTTGAATCGCTGCTGCGCGGCAAAGCCTCCATGCTTGGTGCTGTTTCGGGTGCGGTGACCGGCCTCGTCGCCGTCACGCCTGCTGCCGGCTTTGCCGGCCCGATGGGCGCCATCGTGCTCGGCATCGTCGCCACCTTCGTCTGCTACTTCTTCGTCTCGGTGGTGAAGAACGCGTTCGACTACGACGACAGCCTTGATGTCTTCGGCGTCCACTGCATCGGCGGCATCATCGGCGCGCTCGGCACAGGCATCCTGGTCAATCCTGCCCTCGGTGGCGCCGGCATTGTCGACTATTCGACGGCCAACTTTGCTGCCGGCTATGCCGGCACGGCCACACAACTCCTGGCGCAGGCCAAGGGTGTCCTGGTGACCCTGTTGTGGTCGGGTATCGGCAGCGCCATCCTCTACAAGATCGTCGACCTGATCATCGGCCTGCGTCCGACAGCCGACGCAGAGCGCGAAGGCCTCGACCTCACCTCGCATGGCGAAGCGGCCTATCACTCGTAAGCCCTGTGCGAGGCGGCCTCGGCCGCCCCGCATTCTCCCATCCCGTCGTGACGCTCCCGAAAGGAGTTCACGCATTGAGGCCCGGATCATGTCCGGGCCTCTTTTTTTGGCAAGCCGTTCCGGCAATGCCCGGCTTCACGCAATCACGTTCGGGTGATCAGGTTTTTTGAGGAAACAACGACCGCTCTGGTTCCGAACAGTGGAGGCGATCGTCGTTCTGACGCTCGTGCCAACAACAGGGAAGGAAACCATCTCATGAACCTCAAGAACATCTGCCTCGGAGCGCTTGCTCTTTCCATGATCGGCGGCGTGGCTTTTGCCGGTGCTCTGGATGAGCCCGACAACATGGCGCCGTTCTTCACGGACTCCGGCATGAAAACCATGAAGCCGATGGCGGATTTCAAGACAGCCTTCATGGCCATGCCGATGGAAAAGCAGGAAGCGATGAAGAAGGAATGCCAGGATGCGGCGATGAGCAAGCCGCATGCGGAATTCTGCGCCAATGTGCAGGCGCTCGGCGGCGCCAACTGATTTGCCGCGATCGGGCCGAGACCCGATCTTTGTTCCAGACGACCAATGGCGGGCTGCCAGCCCGCCATTGTGTCGTTCGATGGAAGCTCCATCGGCCCGTCGTCCATCATTGCCTCATACGGCTCAACCGGCGGTAACGAGGTTTGATCATCTCAACCTCTTATAGTTAATGCGCCCTTAACCTTCCCACCGATAGTCTGAGACCCGAATCTGCCGGAGTGCGCCACGCACCCGGCGAGACCATGACAGACGGGGAAGAGCATGCGTTCAGGGGCTTCAGCACCGCTCGCGCTGGCCGATACCGGGCACGGCATCCAAGCGTTCGCACGGCGTCAGGTCGGGCGGCTGGTTGGCGTCGGCCTGTTCGCGCTGGCCGCCTTTGGCGTTGCCAGCCTTGCCACCTGGAATGTCGCCGATCCGAGTTTTTCCCACGCGACGAACAACACCGTCACCAACGCCATGGGCTATGCGGGTGCCGTGTTCTCCGACCTGGCCATGCAGTTCTTCGGCCTCGCCGCCGTCGCCGCCCTGGTTCCGACGGTCATCTGGGGATTCCTGCTGTTTTCCGCACGCGGCGTCGACAGGCTGCCCAAGCGCGGGCTGACCTGGTTCGGCTTCGCGCTGCTGGCCGCTGCGATGGTCGGCTGCGTCGTGCCGCCCAAGACCTGGCCGCTGCCCACCGGCCTCGGCGGCGTGTTCGGCGACATGGTGCTGAAGATCCCCAGCGTCGTCATCGGCGGCTATCCGACCGGGCTGATCGCCAGCATCATCGCCATCCTGCTGTCGGCGCCCGCACTGTGGCTCTTCGCCCATGGCTCGGCGCTGATCGGACGCAAGAACGGCTTCGCCGTGATGGAGGACGAGCCCGCCGTTGATCCGCGCGAGGACGACCTTTTGTTCGACAATGACGAGGACGAAGGCGACGAGGGCATCCTGGCGCTCGGCGCCATCACCCATTGGTGGCTGTCGCTGCGCGCGTGGATGCACCGCCGCGCCTTGCGCCGCAGGCAGGAGCGGGACGAGTACGAGCCGGAGATGGAGCAGCGCTCCACCGCTTGGCGGCGCGCCGCAGAACGGGTCGAATCGGCCGAGTTTGCCGAGCAGCGGATGAGCCAGGATGGCCGCGCCCGCGTCGAGCCCGAATTCTTCGCCGCCATGGTCAATGACCGCAGCGTCTCGCTCGATCCCGACGATGCCGATATCTTCGAGGACCGCTTCGACAATGCGGGCGAGGATGCCGATTTCGACGATGAGCCTGTCGTGCAACGCCGCGGCGCGTCGACCGCCAAGGTGCAGCCGTTCCGCTCCGACGCAGCCACCCGCGTCGAGGCGCCGGCGGCGCGCCCCGTGCCCGGCGCCCGCGTGCAGCGCGAGGCGCAGACCTCGCTGATCGGCTCGGAAAAGTTCGAAATGCCGTCGCTGCACTTCCTCTCCGAACCGAAGAACGTGGTGCGCGACGCCAGCCTGTCCAAGGACGCGTTGGAGCAGAACGCCCGCCTGCTCGAAGGCGTGCTGGAGGATTTCGGCGTCAAGGGCGAGATCATCGCCGTGCGTCCGGGTCCGGTGGTCACGCTCTATGAGCTCGAACCGGCGCCCGGCATCAAATCGTCGCGGGTCATCGGCCTGTCCGACGACATCGCCCGCTCGATGAGCGCCATCGCCTGCCGCGTCGCGGTGGTGCCAGGCCGCAACGCCATCGGCATCGAACTGCCGAACGCCAAGCGCGAAACCGTCTATCTCAGAGAGATCCTGGCCAGCCGCGATTTCGAGACGACGAAGGCCAAGCTGGCGCTGGCGCTGGGCAAGACCATCAATGGCGAGGCGGTCATCGTCGACATCGCCAAGATGCCGCACGTGCTTGTCGCCGGCACCACCGGCTCGGGCAAGTCGGTCGCCATCAACACCATGATCCTGTCGCTGCTCTACCGGCTGACGCCGCAGGACTGCCGGCTGATCATGATCGATCCGAAAATGCTGGAACTCTCGGTCTATGACGGCATCCCGCATCTGCTGACGCCCGTCGTCACCGATCCGAAGAAGGCGGTGGTGGCGCTGAAATGGACCGTGCGCGAGATGGAGGACCGCTACCGCAAGATGTCCAAGGTCGGCGTGCGCAACATCGACGGCTTCAACGCCCGCGTCAGCCAGGCGGACAAGAAGGGCGAGAAGATCTCACGCACCGTGCAGACCGGCTTCGACCGCCAGACCGGCGAGGCGATCTACGAGACCGAGAACCTCGATCTCGAGCCGATGCCCTATATCGTCGTCATCATCGACGAGATGGCCGACCTGATGATGGTCGCCGGCAAGGACATCGAAGGTGCCGTGCAGCGCCTGGCGCAGATGGCGCGCGCCGCCGGCATCCATGTCATCATGGCTACGCAGCGGCCGTCGGTCGACGTCATCACCGGCACCATCAAGGCCAATTTCCCGACCCGCATCTCCTTCCAGGTGACGTCCAAGATCGACAGCCGCACCATTCTGGGCGAGCAGGGCGCCGAGCAGCTGCTCGGCATGGGCGACATGCTCTACATGGCCGGCGGCGGTCGTATCCAGCGCGTGCACGGCCCGTTCGTCGCCGATGAAGAGGTCGAGAAGATCGTCGCGCACCTGAAGCTGCAGGGCGTGCCGGAATACCTCGACGCCATCACCGAGGATGACGGCGAGGACGACGACGAGCCGTCGGGCAAGGGTGGGTCCGGTGGCGGCAACAGCAATTTCGAGGATTCCGACGATCCCTACGATCAGGCGGTCTCCGTGGTGCTGCGCGATGGCAAGGCCTCGACCAGCTATATCCAGCGCCGGCTGGGCATCGGCTACAACCGCGCCGCCTCGATCATCGAGAAGATGGAGAAGGAAGGTATCGTCGGCCCGGCCAACCATGCCGGCAAGCGCGAGATCCTGGTGCCGACCGAAGAGGACAAGTTCTGACCAGAAAGCCTGACCCTTGTGACATCCCGGTCCGGCAACCTTGAACCTTTCAAGGCGTTGAAGCGACCAAGGGACGCCTGACCCGCCAAATTTCAGCCTAACTGGGGGTCCAAGCACAGAACAACTCAGGAATCAGATGAGAGTGACCGACATGAAAAACGATCTTTCAGCGCTCAGCACATTTGCTCCCTCCCGGCGTCAGTTGCTGGGCCTCGGCCTGGCGTTTGCGGGGGCGGCAGCCTTCAACGCGGTACCCGGCTTCCAGGTGCTGGCCTCGGCGCAGGCGGCCGTGCCGGCCGCGGCACAGAAGATCGCCGACCACTTTTCCTCGGTCAAATCGATGAGCGGCGAATTCGTGCAGTTCGGCCCCAAGGGCGAGCAGACCGGCGGCAAGTTCTTCCTTGAACGGCCGGGCAAGATCCGCTTCAACTATGACGGCTCTTCGAATTTCCGGGTGATTTCAGACGGCAAATCGGTGGTCATCCTGAACAAGAGGCTCAACACGTCCGATCTCTATCCGCTGTCGAAGACGCCCCTGAAGCTGCTGCTCGACACCAGGATCGACCTCTCCGGCGACCGCGTCAAAAGCGTCAAGCAGGAGGATGACCTCACCACCATCCAGCTCGCCGACAAATCGGTGTTCGGCAATTCGAGGATCACCATGATGTTCGATCCGAAAACCTTCGATTTGCGGCAGTGGACGATCACCGACGCGCAGGGCAAGGATACGACGGTGATGATCTTCAACACCAAGGAAGGTGTCAGCTTCGCGCCGGATACTTTCGCCATCGACTACACGGCGAACCGCGAGCTCAACACCAACAAGGCGCGCTAGAGCAGTTCACCGTTTCACGGGAACGACGACCCGCTCCAACTCCTTGTTCCTGGAATTGCTCTGGCTTCAAACGCTCAATAGCTGTGGAAAGCACCGGGCCGCGCCTCGTCGGGCGTGGCCCGGCTTGTCTTTGCGGCCCGCGGCTGGCAATTTCCCGGGCTGACTCCGTCAAAAGGCGTCTTCCCCGCCGGGACCCATCGGTTCTGGCCGGCTGCACGCTGTCCTGGATTGCCAATGCCCTTCTCCATCGCCACCTGGAACATCAACTCCGTTCGCCTGCGCATGCCGATCGTCGAGCGCCTGCTCGTCGAGCATGCGCCCGACGTGCTGTGCCTGCAGGAAACCAAGGTTCCCGACGAACTGTTTCCCGAAAAGGCTTTCCGCAAGCTCGGCTACGAGCACATCGCCTTCCATGGCCAGAAGGGCTACCACGGCGTCGCGACGGTGGCGCGGCGGCCGATCGAGGTGGTCGAAAAGCGACGCTTTTGCGAAATCGAGGACAGCCGGCACCTCTCGGTCACGGTGCGGGCCGGCGGCAAGGCGATCCTGCTCCACAATTTCTACGTTCCGGCGGGCGGCGACGAACCGGATCCCGTCATCAACAGGAAGTTCAAGCACAAGCTCGACTTCGTTGCCGAGATGAATGCCATCCGGGCAGAACATGACGAGGTGTCCGGCTCGGTGCTGGTCGGCGACCTCAACATCGCCCCGCTCGAGCATGACGTCTGGTCGCACAAGCAATTGCTCAACGTGGTCAGCCACACGCCGGTCGAGACAGAAAATTTCGAGGCGATGCGCCGCGCCGGCGACTGGGTCGACCTGATGCGGCTCAACGTGCCGCATGAGCAGAAGCTCTACACCTGGTGGAGCTATCGCGCGCAGGATTGGGAGCTGTCCAACCGCGGCCGCCGTCTCGACCACGTCTGGTCGTCGCCGAACCTGGTGCCCAGCTTTTCCGGCTACGAAATCCTGCGTCCGGCGCGCGGCTGGGAGCGCCCGTCGGACCATGTGCCTGTGATCGCGCGGTTCGATCTGGACTAGCCTGCTTGAAGATGCGGGGCCTGCGGCAGTCAGTCGGTAGAGGTGGAGTCGGCTGGATCCACCCACGGACGGCCCAATCGTGTCACCATCGCCGCGTACCCAACGGCACCTGCCGCCCAAAGGAAGATGCCAAGCTCTTTGACGACGTCTTCGGCGATGGCGGCCGCAGAACCAGGGGTAGGAAACAGCTCTCCGAGCTGGTCGATGGATGCTGACATCGCGAGCAGGAAGCCTGCGGCCACAAAGACGATCGTGCCGTCGAATGTCTTTCGTCGCAGCCGAAAGAACCAGAACAACCCGGCGGCGGCGTAGACAATCATCGGAACGATCTCCGGTATCCCTACAATGGGCAGCACGTCCTCATGGATCAACAACAGGTCGTCGAGGCCCAAGAACAGGGTAAGGCCGCCGAGAAACGTGCAATCCCATCGATGCGTGAGCAGGCCAGCAAACAGGGTCGCAGCGCCGGTGCCGATCCATAGCGAAGCACCCAGGGACGAAATCCACCCCGTATAGAAGCCGACTTCGGCGGCTGCAGATGGATCTCGATAAAAGATCCAAGCGTCCAGGCCACGAATTTGCGCGATGAACAGCGCGGCTAAGAGCATCGCAACATTAATCGCCGTCGCCGCCAGTACGACCAAGCGCCAGGCTATTATCCATTCGCCGCCATGCTTTGTGTTCAGCGCGTTGTTCTCTGGCATTGCTATTCTCATTGAGGACTGAGAGGAACTCCACTGGAACCAAAGTACGACAGCCGCCAGATCTGCCGCCGAGAACTCCGCCTGCATTGTGCCGGTGGCTTCGCCCCACCGAACCCATTGTACCATGGCGTCGATGTTCAGGTGAGGCTGGCCTGCAAATGGCCGACCTGAATCTCAACGCGCTTCGAAGCGCGACCAAATGAATTCAAGTTCAAACGGCGCGCTCAAGTCTTCATGCATGTCGTTGTCGCGAATTGCTGGGCTGACAGGCCAGCGAGATCCGGCAGATGGGGATGGTCGCGGCGGCGCGTCGCCAGCATCCGTTGCGCCGCTTCGATGATTGTCGACGCAGGCACATTGGCGACCAGGCCGGTCGGGCTTGCAAGACGGGATTCGATCACGTCCACGCAGTTCGAAAGCGGCCTCCAACGGGCCATGTTGGCGCCGCCACTGAGGATAACCATCGGCGTCATCACGGTTGCCATGAGATGTGCGGTACCGCCTTCGGCGCCGATGTAAAGATCGGCAAACTCGCCGAGCGCCAGCAAGATGTCGCCGATATCGACACCCTCGATCGCGGCGGAATCAACAAGCCGCAGCTTCGGTACGCGCTGAGCCAGTTCAGCCATATCGGGACCATCGCCGGGGGTTTTCACATAGAGAAGGTCCGCCCCGTCGGCGATCAGGCCGTCGGCGATCGCGGCAACCTGATCCGCCGACATGCGCTTGCTGGCGCTGCCGTGCGCCGCGATAATGATCAACGGAGCATGCTTGCCATGCGCAAGGCCCCTGGCCGCCGCTCGTGCGGCCGGGCCAGGCTCCAGCCGATGATCGAAAGGCAGCCGCTTGCCGGCAAGGCGTTCGATGAGACGGTGGTAGCGCCAGGCATTGTGCCCGGGTCGTGCTTCAGGCCTTTGGCCCAGGCGCCAGGAAAGGGCGAAAGCCGGAAAGTTTGCCTCATAGGCGATGCCGCGGCCGAGCAGTGATGCCGAGGCTTGAAGCAGCCAACGCGCCGAGATGCGGAAATCGACCACGGCCAACCGCCCCTTGCCGTTGCAGTGACCGGCGATCAGGTACGCCAGGGACGTCCGCACATTGATCGCATCGACCAAATGGCCGGCATGGCGATTGAGGCTATGTTCAAGGGACGACGATCGGGTGGTTCCGTAGACGATGAAACTATCGGGGAATGCCGTTCTGGCGGCGCGCAAAGCCGGAATCCGGATTAATCCGTCGCCGAACGCGTCATTGCGGGAATACAAGATAATCGTCTCGTACCGCCCTGACGGCATGGCTCGCTCCCCCCAGGAGCCTGGTGGTGGTGGCGCCTGCTGTGCCGGCCGCCTTCGAGGTGCTTTAGGATTTCACCTCATGCCTGTCAACGGACCCTTGCCTCTGGATCCGGGCGTCCGGATGAACGAGCCATTGGCCATTCCCGCTCCGGCCGCAGTGCGCCACGATCAGTTCATCGCGGCCAATGTCGTTGAAAACGCTGCCGCGCTTCCGCCTTTGGCCGCGAAACAACAGCTTCGCAGGCGGGCAGCCTTTAGCCGGAGAAGCGCGGCGCCAGTTCCTCGATGCGGCGGATCATCGCCTGAAATTCCTCCGAGATGCGCTGGTGGAGCTTGACCGCGATCTCGGGATATTCCTCCAGGATGCGGCGGAACATCTTGCGGCTGAGCCGCATCACTTCCGAATCGATCTCGGCCGAGGCGCTGGTCAACCGATTGGTGTCGGCGATCAATGCCAGTTCGCTCAGGATCGTGCCGGGGCCTGCCGTGCCAATCGGGATGCGTTCACCACCCTGCTCCCGGTAGAGCACGATGCGCCCACTGACGACGATATAGGCGGAATCGGCCTCGTCGTCCTCGCGATAAAGCTTGTGGTTGGCAATCAGCCTGGTGTTCTCGGCGCCAAAGGCGAGCAGGCGCAATTGTTCCTGTGTGAAGCCCTCGAAGAGCCTCACGGCGGACAGGACGCGGATGTCGTCATCCAGCGCCATCTAGCTATGTCCCCGAACCGACAGTCCGACTCCTCCTCTGCGAGTTCGATCCAAACCACCCTCCAACTGGATCGTACCCGAAAGCGGCCCCGCCCGACCGCTCATTGGATAATGAAATGTTTAAGGAACCAGCTTGTAGCCGCCGCTTTCTGTCACAAGAATTTCCGCATTGGAAGGATCGCGCTCGATCTTCTGGCGGAGCCGGTAGACATGGGTTTCCAGCGTGTGCGTGGTGACACCGGAATTGTAGCCCCATACTTCCTCGAGCAGCACGTCGCGCGTCACCACCTTCTGGTCGGCGCGATAAAGATATTTGATGATCGAGGCTTCCTTCTCCGTCAGCCGCACCTTGCCGCCGCGCGGGTCAAGCAGCAGTTTCTGGCTGGGCTTGAAAGTATAGGGCCCGACCGAGAAGGTGGCGTCCTCGCTCTGCTCGTGCTGGCGCAGCTGCGCCCGAATGCGCGCCAGCAGCACGGCAAAGCGGAACGGCTTCGTCACATAGTCGTTGGCGCCGGCCTCGAGCCCAAGAATCGTATCCGAATCGGTGTCGTGGCCGGTCAGCATGATGATGGGCGCCTTGTAGCCGCCCTTGCGCAGGATCTTCACCGCTTCGCGGCCATCCATGTCGGGCAGCCCGACGTCCATGATGAGCAGATCGATGAGGCCGCCGCGCGCTGCGGCGACACCTTTTGCCGCAGTCGATTCCTGCAGCACGTCGAATTCCTCGTAAAGGGATAATTGCTCGACCAGTGTGCCGCGCAGGTCATCATCATCGTCGACGATCAGTATGGTGCGTGAAGTCATGGATCAATCCGTTGTTTTGAAAAGAAAATTCAGTTGACCGCTGCCTGTTTATGCGGAAGCTGACCGGCGCAACAGCCGTTCACAGTGATTTGTTCCGTGGCACGATCATACAAGAAAAAACACGATCGCAATGCAGCCGGCGCAATTTTGCGAAAAGGGCTGCGTGTGCTGACCGTGCGGGCCAGGCCTGGGCATCCAAGCCAGGGCCTGCTGCAGGCCGGGAAAACGGTGTTTGCCTGTGCGTTGGGGCGCGGTGGCATCTCGGCCGGCAAGCGCGAAGGCGATGGCGCCACGCCGCTGGCCGCGATGCGGATACTGTCGGGGTATTTCCGGGGAGATCAGTTCTCCAGCGGCCGCAGGACCCGTCTGGCGATGACGCCGATCGGGCCCGATCTGGGCTGGTGCGAAGTGCCTGACGACCGCAACTACAACAGGCCCGTCAAGATACCCTATGGCGCCAGCCACGAACGCATGCGGCGCGACGACCGGCTCTACGACGCCTGTCTTGTGCTCGACTGGAACCTGTCGCCGCGCCGGCGCGGGCGCGGCAGCGCCATCTTCTTCCATCTGGCGCGCCCCGGCTTCACGCCGACGCAAGGCTGTGTGGCTGTCACGGCTCGTACGATGGCGCGACTGCTGCCGCTGCTGTCGGATCGGACGGTGGTGAGGGTGGTAAGATAGTAGGGGAGTAGGGGAGTAGGGGAGTAGGGGAGTAGGGGAGTAGGGGAGTAGGGGAGTAGGGACAGTCCCGGCGCAGCCTTAATTTTCCTATTCCCCTATTCCCCTATTCCCCTATTCCCCTACGACCAGGTTTCTGCCAGCCGATGTCTAGCAGGCCCAGCCGGCCAAGTTCTCTGTCCATTGCGCGAGCGACGTCGCGGCGCTCGCCGCCGATATCGCGCAGTTGGCGATCGGAGAGATCCTCGACGTCCTGGTAGGCAATGTCGCGGCGGGCGAGGCGTATCGCGATCCGGGCGTGACGCAGCCAGTCGAGGGTTTCGGCCAGCCAGGCCGGGCGGGGTGTCGATGAATTCAAAACGATGATGGACATGGTTATGATCCGTTGTCTCCGGATATCAAATCCGGCTTGATGATGTGTCGATGATGGGATCATGCCAGATTGAAATCCCTGCGAGAAACGAGTAGTTTTCTCTGGATCATCAAGTTTTATTTGAGGATAGGATGGCTCGTCTTCTGCCCGGGACTCGTGCCTTGAGGACGCTGGAAGCAGCGGCCCGGCACCTCAATTTCACCCGCGCCGCCGACGAGCTCGGCCTGACACCGGCCGCCGTCAGCCATCAGATCAAAGAAATCGAGGATCAACTCGGGCTGGTGCTGTTCACACGCACCAGCCGCACCATCCGGCTCACCGAGGCGGGGACGGTGCTGTTCGACGCCTCGGCCGACGCGCTCGACCTGCTTGGCCGGGCCGTTTCGCGGGCGCAAAAGCTGGCGCGCGGCACCGCCCTTTTGAAGGTAACGCTCGACGCGCAGTTCGCGTCAAAATGGCTGATGCGACGCGTCGACGATTTTCGCAAGCATCACCCCGATATCGAATTGCGATTCGACATTGCCTATGAAGTGCGGGATTTCGAACTCGATGACATCGATGTCGGCATCCGTTTCGGCGCCGGTAAATATCCGGGTCTTCGCACCCACCGGCTGTTCGACAACATCCTCATTCCGGTGTGCAGCCCGAGCCTCTTGACGTCCGGTCCGCCGCTGCGTGAGCCGCGCGACCTCTTCAATCACACGCTTGCGCATATCGAATGGTCGCGGCAAGGCGTGACATGGCCCAACTGGCGGATGTGGATGGCGGCGGCCGGCATCAATGATTTCGACGACAGCCGGACCGTCGTCTTCGGAAACTCCACGGATGCCGTCCAGGCAGCGCTCGACGGCAATGCCGTTGCGCTCGCCGATTTCGCCATGGTGGCGAACGACCTTTCCCAGGGCAGGCTGGTGCAGCCTTTCGAACTCGGCCTGCGGGTGGCGCCCGAGTTCGCCTACTTCCTGGTCTATCCCGAAAATACCGCCGACGATCCGCGCATCGTCGCCTTTCGCGAATGGATGCTCGAGGAAGTCGCCAAGACGCGGACCACGGACAAAGGGCAGTAGGGCAGAGGGCAGTAGGGCAGTAGGGCAGTAGGGCAGTCTGTCGGTTGGGGGTTAGCCCATTTCCCCATTTCTCATATACCGATCTGGATGATGTGAGGTTGAGATGGGTCTGTATATCGGTCTGACGT